>JAAYVH010000183.1 GCA_012517255.1 Chthonomonadales bacterium | reverse complement strand
TGGCCGACGAAGATGTCCGGCGTGGACCGAGAAGGCAAGATCACGGCCTATCGGATCCTGAAGGCCTGGCTCTGGAAGATGGACAGCACGCCGGTGGTCGGCAAGAGCATCGCCTTCTATCTCGACGGCACGTTGCTCGGAACAGACAACACCCGCTCGACGGGCCTGGCGCAGGTCGGCTATACGATCGCCGACGGCGCGGGGGCCGGCGCTCGCACGATCTACGCGGAGTGGGCTGGCGACGGGGGCTATCTGCCTTCGTCCTGCACGAACACGCTGAACGTGCTGAAGGCGACGCCCTACATCTGGGTCATGCCGCGGTCCGTTCCGCAGGGCGGCATCGCTCGGCTGTATGCCTACTTCCGGCGTCTGGCGGACTATCAGAAGCAAGAGGGCAAGACGGTCACGTTCAGGGTAGACGGCACCTGGATCGCCGATGTGGTGACCCTGAGCGGCGCCGAGGCTGGCATTGCCCGGTACCAGTACCCGACCGTCGAGCCGCCGGGCGTTCACACGATCCGCTGCGAGTTTGCGGGCGATGCGTGGGTCGAAGCGGGATACGGGGAGGCGACGCTGACGATCTACTGATATTGGATCCCTGAGGCCCCAACCGGCAGGGCCGGGCATCCTGTTCGGGATCGCGTCGCTGCGCTCGCGATGACGTGGAGCGCGGAGGGAGGCTGCATGGGGATGGGGTGAGGCGCGCCCAACCCGGCCCTGGAGGCCGGGCATGGAGCGCCGCGTTTCCTCCCCATCCCCAACGTTAGGGGAGAGGGTGGTAGCGCCCGTCGTGTGACCGGAACTGACGCCCCGGCCTGAACGATCGCGCCCCTTCAGGGCACACCGACGAAGCGCCCGCACCGCCGTAGGGGCGTATCAACCGCCGAGCGGCACCACCGTGAAGAGGGACGCGGCAACGCGCGGTTGGTTCGCCCATGACATGGATCGCGCTCTCGGTAACGTTCGTCGGGCAAGGGCGTACCAGCCGGATGTGGCCTCGTGCCGCGTTCTTGCGGCGCTGATCGTCCGGCTGATACGCCCCTACGTGGTGCGCTCGCAGCCCGCCTTGATTTCGACACGGCGCTTCGCGCCGGCTCAATCACCGGCGGGCGATGTTCGTCCGGATGGCGGTCGTCCGGCTGATACGCCCCTACGTGGTGCGCTCGCAGCCCGCCTTGATTTCGACACGGCGCTTCGCGCCGGCTCAATCACCGGCGGGCGATGTTCGTCGGGATGGCGGTCGTTCGGCTGGTACGCCCCGACGACATCGGAGCGGACCGCGACGCCGAAAGGGCACGTCGCAACGTGCCCCTACCATTGCCGCCGGTGCGCCGTCCCGTAGGGTCACGTTGCAACGTGCCCCTACCATTGCCGCCGGTGTGCCCATTACCGTCATTCCCGCGAAGGCGGGAATCCAGGAGATGGGTCCTCGCCAACGACATGCGAGGATGACGAACG
The DNA here is from genome assembly GCA_012517255.1 of Chthonomonadales bacterium. Classification (GTDB taxonomy): domain Bacteria; phylum Armatimonadota; class Chthonomonadetes; order Chthonomonadales; family CAJBBX01; genus JAAYVH01. The sequence goes on along the minus strand of JAAYVH010000183.1, from coordinate 44,099 downwards.
AGGAGTGCGTGCTGGGATGATGGAGGCGCGACGCTTGCGGCGACAACGTGTGCGCCGGGGGATTCGCAGCGGTTGCGTGTCCAGGCAGGAATGACCGCGGCTCAGGTCGAACTGCACCATGGATCACTACCGAACGGAGGCCATCCATGGTTCGAAAGCCGGCCCTGATGCTCGCATGTCTGATGCTGGCGGCAGGAGTCTGTCGTGCCGAAACCTACACTTATCTGGATCTGATCAAGCAACTGACGGATCTCGAGCGCCTCGCACTCGCACCCAAGCCGGGGGTTAAGTGCGCGCAATGGTCGAGCTACGACCGCGCAAGCCGGTTTGACGAGACAACCGGCGAGTACATTAGCTGGGACGCCAACGGCGACGGTCACGGCATCATCCGGCGCGAGAACGGCAAACAGGTCTTCGCCGAGATCGAGGGACCGGGAGTTATCTGGCGCATCTGGTCGGCGGCGCCGCAGGAAGGACGGGTGCGCATCTACCTTGACGGGCAGACCGAACCCGCCGTTGACCTGAAGTTCAGCCAGTACTTCGACGGGACCCAGTGGCCCTTCGTCCATCTCCCGCTTGTTCACGACGCCTCGAGCGGGAAGAACCTCTATGTGCCCATCCCGTTCCAGAAGTCGTGCCGGATTGATGCGGACGACAAGTGGGGCGCCTATTTCCACTTCACGTACACGACATATCCCAAGGACACGGCGCTGCCCACCTTCACCCGGAACCTGAAGACGGAAGAGCTAGCCGCCCTTGAGGAAGCGAATGACTTCCTGACGAACAGGCTCGGCACCGATCCTGCCGGCGTCAGGCCCGGGCAGCGCACCGCGCGAGCCTCGGCGTCTCTTCGCTCGGGACGCACGATGACCGTGGCAAGACTGAAGGGCGAGCGCGCCATTACGGCCTTGCGCGTGAAGGTGGAAGGGCTCAACGATCGCGTCGCGGAGATTCAGGCGATGCGAGAGCTCGCTCTCAAGATCACCTTCGACGGTGCCGACCAGGCCCAGGTCTGGGCGCCGCTCGGCGACTTCTTCGGTACCGCTCCGGGCATCAACCACTACAAGTCGCTGCCCTTGGGAATGACGAGAGACGGCTTCTACTCGTTCTGGTTCATGCCGTTCGCCCGCGATGCCGTCGTCGAGATCGCCAATGATGGACCCGCTGCCCGCCGCGTTAAGGCGGAGGTCACGCATGCTCCTCTGCCGAGGCCTGCAGCCAACTACGCCCGGTTCCACGCCAAGTGGCATCGCGACGCATTCAACCCGACCGAGAAGGGGCGAGGCATCGAGTGGACCATGCTCACCACGGAGGGCGCAGGCCGCTTCGTCGGAGTCAACCTGCATGTCTGGAACCCGCGCGGCGGATGGTGGGGCGAGGGCGACGAGATGTTCTATGTGGACGGCGAGAAGTTTCCCTCGACCTTCGGCACAGGTTCGGAGGACTACTTCGGGTATGCGTGGTGCAATCCCGCGCTCTTCTTCAACGCCTATCACAATCAGCCGTTCAACAGCGGCAACAACAAGGGGCACGCCTCGGTAAACCGCTGGCATGTGACGGACAACGTCCCCTTCCTGACGTCCTTTACCGGCACGATTGAGAAGTACTTCCCCAACAGCCGCCCTACCCTGTATGCCGCCACGGCCTACTGGTACCTGATGTCGGGGGGCCGGGATCCCTATGCGCCCCAGCCGATGAGCGAACGTCTGGGCTACTTCGACCTAACCTTGCCGGAGCCGTTCGTCGCCAAGGGAGCGATCGAGGGAGAAGACATGAAGGTGCTGGCGCGAACCGGCGGCGTCACCCAACGCCAGGAACTTGGCGGGTTTGACGGCGAATGGAGCAAGGGGGCCCACGTCTGGTGGACCGAAGGCAAGCCGGGCGACAAGCTCACCCTGGCCCTCCCTGTCGAGAAGGCAGGCCGTTACTCCCTCAAGGCCCAGTTCACCAAGGCAATAGACTACGGCATTGTGCAACTCTGGCTCGACGGCAAGAAGATCGGCGAGCCCATGGACTTCTTCAACGATGGCGTTATCCCTTCGGGGGAAGTCGATCTGGGTACGCATGACCTCACCGCCGGTGAGCACCAGCTTGTGGTCGAAATCGTGGGCACCAACGAGAAGGCGGTCGTTAAGTACATGTTCGGGCTGGACTACATCCGGCTCATCGCGCCGTAAGGAGCGGCCGACACCGCGGGCTGAGCCGCGTCGCGCGCCCCTGCCTTCGCACGCAGGGGCGCAGCTTTCCCTCAGCCCACAGACGACTGTTCGTCCTCGCCGCCCGCCGGTCGAACCAGCAGTTCCACGTCCCCGCTCGGGCTCGCCTCGGCTGGCCGGAGAAGCGTGTCCTCGGCACGATGGGGATTCTCCGCCGGGCGCAGGAGCTCCGTACGCTCCTTGGCACGCTCGGCGGCCTCTCGCAGCGCCGGAAGTTCCTCCTCGGCGATGCGCCGCACTTCGGCGGCCTTTCGACCCACGCCGATAGTGCGTGTGAGACGCTCCGCCAGTCGCTCGCCCTGACGATCCTGCAGCACTGCCAGGGAGCGCAGGGCCGTGCGCACGAACGCCGGGGGGAAGATGCTCGCCTGTAACCATCCGTAATGGTTGGCGCAACTGGTCAGGATTGACCGCAGCCCGGCCAGATCGCCGTCGTCCCGCAGCTTGTCCCGATCGGCGGGCGTTACGGCATCCAGAATGCGCTGCATGGCGGCCACGCAGGCGTGCAGCGTCGGCAGCAGCCACAGCGCCCCCGCCCATACGTTGCCGCGCACCATATCCGCCAGAGGGCGAATCGAGCGGATATCGGCGTGAGCCGACGCGCTCGCGATCTCCCTGCGGCGGCGGCGTCCGTAGGCGCGGAGCCCCAGGTAGCCGCCTCCGAACACGCCCCCAAGGTAGCCGATCATGCCCACGAGACCAGCCAGATCGTCGCTGGTGAACGGGCGAAGGGCGGCAAACGCAATGGCCCACAGGCCGATCCCCGCCAGAACGCCGGGAAAGAACGCTATGCTCGCCCCGAATCTGGCCTTCCAGTAGGAGTTCCTCGAAAGGCGCGTCAGGGCGGCCAGCGCGTCGCCGGCGAGACGCTCATCGTCGGCGGAGAGGGCGTTCGCATCCGGGGCCGTGGCTTGTTCGAGTCGCATATCCTGAGTACCGCCTTCGCGAACCGGAGGTTTCACGGCGCCGAATCCTGTGTGCCTCTGCTGCTCAATCTGTGACGGCATTCACGGGACATGGAGTCTGCGGGCCTGATGAGCGTGTTTCGGCGCCGGCACTATCATAATACTCTGCGCGTGATTTCACAAAGTATCGACAGAAACCTTGCTTTTTTGGCTGAGCCGTGATAGGATACTCTGGCAGCGCCGCCGACGACTGGCGCAGCAAGGAGGGCTGCGATGACGAAGACCAAACCTTCTCCCGCTTCATCGCTCAACGATCTCTTGACTCGGCACCCGCTGTTCACGGACTTTCCGCGCCCGCATCTTGAGGCGATCGCCGATACGGCGTCGGAGGTAGAGGTGCACGCGGGCCAGACCATCTTTCGCGAGGGCGACGAGGCCGATCGCTTCTACCTCATCATCGAAGGCTCGGTGGTCCTGGAGGCCTTCAGCCTGCACTATGGGGCGGTGGCCGTACAGAGTCTCGCGGGAGGCGACGTCTTCGGGTGGTCGGTACTGGTGCCGCCCCATCGCTGGCGGCTCGATGCGAGGGCAACGACGGACTCGCGCCTGATTACGCTGGATGGCCCGAGCCTCCGCGCCAAGTGCGAGACGAACCCCGAACTCGGCTATGAGTTGCTCAAGCGCTTCGCCATGCTCCTGGATCAGCGGCTCTATGCCGTGCGACGGCAGCTCCTCGAACGTCAGGCTCGAACGTGGTGATCTCCGGAGGCTGAGGCCGCAATGGGCCATCGTCTGACCACATGCGCGTTCTGCGGCGCAGGGTGCGGACTGTACCTTGAGACGTCGCGCGGGCGTGTGGTCGGAGCGTATCCCAGCGTGTCCCACCCGACCAATCGAGGCCGAATCTGCCTGCGCGGCTGGCATGTGCACGAAGTGGCCGGATCACCCGATCGGCTCGATCGGCCCATGATTCGGCGGGATCGGAAGCCGGGAGATCCGCCCGCGCGCACCGAAGACTTCAGCCCCGTCTCATGGGACGAGGCGGTGGCATTCATCGCCGAGCGCCTGCGCGCCGTTCGGGACCGGTATGGTCCCGACTCGCTGGCGTTTCTCAACTCGCCTCGATGCGGCAACGAGGAGAGCTATCTCCTTCAGAAGCTCGCCCGAGCTGTCATCGGCACAAACAACGTGGATCATGGCACGGGCGTCTACTGCAACAACTCGATCAACGTTCTGCTCGACATGCTCGGCGCGCCGGCCACCACGGGCTCCATCGGCGATCTGGCGGTCAGCGATGTCATCGTGGTGGACGGCATTGATCTCGGCCGACAGATCCCCACCGTAGGCGGTGTTGTCCTCCGGTCCAAGCTCAACGGCGCGAAACTGATTGTGATTGACGCGCGCCGCCACCGACTGGCGGAGAGCGCCGACATCTTCCTGCATATCCGGCCCGGCACCGAGACGACGCTCTACGGCGCCATGGCCAAGGTTCTACTTGACCGTGGGCTTGTGCGGCGGCCTTTTGTGCGCGACCGATGCTCGGGCTTCGAGGAGCTGGCTCGATCCGCGCTGCTCTACGACGTGGCGAGATCTGCGGAGGAGTGCGGCGTCGAGGCCGACCTCATCGAGCGGGCCGCCGTCGCGTTCGGAGAGGCCGGCGCCGCGGCGTTGCTCTACTCGACGGGCATCGAGGCGCGGAGCGCCGAGACCATCCGCGCGGCCGTCAACCTCGCGCTCATGGCCGGCCACATTGGCCGACCGGGAGCCGGCATCTACGCGCTAACGGAGCACAACAATCTCCAGGGCGTGTGCGACATGGGGATGCTGCCCGATCGCCTGCCCGGATACGGCCCTGTCGAGGATCCGGAAGCCCGAGAGCGATGCGAGCGCCTGTGGGACGTCCGTCTGCCTGACCGTCGAGGCCTCAAGGCCCGGCAGGTGCTGCATCGTGACGGGCATGACGTCCACGCCATCTGGCTGTGCCGCTACGACCCGGCGCGGACGGCGTTCGAAGGCGATGCGGAAGCGACGCTCCGACAATGCGATTTCGTGGTCGCCCAGCACCTCTTCATGACCGAGACTGCCGCCTATGCCGATGTGGTGCTGCCCACCACGGCGTTCGGCGAGGAGCAGGTGTCCTTCACGAGCGCCGACCGACGAATCCAGCTCGCACGCAAGGTGACCGACGGTCCGGGCGACACCGAACCGGCATGGCATCAGATCGTGCGCGTTGCCCGCGCCCTGGGAGCCGACTGGAACTATGCAGGCTCGGCGGATGTGATGGCAGAGATCGGGCGTGCTGTGCCCGAATACGCCGCCGCATCGCACGAAAACCTGACTCGCGAGTATGGCAGGCAGTGGCCCTGCACCCACGACCGGCCGCTGGGCACGCAGACCCTCTTCGTCGAGAACGATGACGGTACCGGCGTGACTGCCAACCGCAACAGGCGATTCGCCATGAAGCCCTTCCCGCCGCCATCTCAATCGATGCGAGATCCCGCCTACCCCCTGACGCTTGTCTTTGGCAACTCGAGCTACTACTGGCACCAGAACGTGCTCATCCAGCACAGCGAGACCCTGAAGCGTGAGTACCGCATTCTGCTGCTTGACTACCCGCAAGGGTTTGTCGAGGTCAACACGAGCGATGCAGCCGATCTAGGCGTGCGCGACGGGGAGACCATCAGGCTGTGCTCGGGTGTCGGGTGCGTCGAGGTGGCGGCACGCGTCACGCCTGAGGTGCGCAGCGGGGCCGTTTTCGTCCCGTTCTTCGTTCGGGCGGTGCAGGAGAAGATACGCGGCCACGTGCGTAACGGCGGTCCCTACGTGGCAGTCCGTATCGAGAGGCTCGCACCATGAGAGCCCGCCTCGTCGCCCGAGATGATGTCCTGCGCATCGTGGACCTGTTGCGCGCCCGAGGCTACGACGTCGTCGCGCCGTTCATGGGGCGTGGCCGTGACACCTGGTTCGACCTCGTGACCGACGACAATCGGTCGGCGGTTGCGCTTCATGTCCCGAACCCCTACTATCCGCCCAAGCGCTACGTGCTGCCTCACATCGAGCGGCTCATGGTGCTCCGCAACGTGAACGGACGCTTTGAGGCCGAGGCTCAGGCCGAGACTCAGCGGCTGGCGGTCTTCGGCATACGATCGTGCGACCTTGCGGGCATCAAGCATCTGGATCGGTTCTACCTTGGCCGCGAGTATCGCGACGTATACTACGAAAGTCTGCGTCGGGGGATGTTCCTGGTGAACATGGCCTGCACGGACCCGGAACAGGACATCGGTCCCGACTGCTTCTGCGTCTGCGCCGACACGGGGCCTGCCGCCCGAGACGGCTTCGATCTGCAGCTTGTGGACCTCGGCGACTCGTTCATGGCCGTGGCGGGCACGCCGCAGGGCGAAGAGCTGTTCTCCGAGCCGATCTTCGCTCGTGCCCATGAGTCGGACGTTGCGCGACGTCGTGACGTGCTGGCCCAGGCGCGCAGGAGCTTCCGTGCCAACACGAGCTGGTTCACGGCGGCGGTGCGAGCCGTCTCGACGGATTCCATCCCTGAGAAGACCTGGGAGGAGATAGGCAACAGGTGCCTCGAATGCGGCGGGTGCACGTTCGTCTGTCCGGCGTGCACCTGCTTCACCGTCACCGATCGCGCCATCGGCCCCGACACCTACGAGCGTGTCCGCGTCTGGGACTCGTGCGCGCTCAACGGTTTCACCCGCATGGCCGGCGGCTTCAACCCGCGCAGGGCCGTCCACGATCGGCGCAACCGGCGCTTCTTCCGGAAGCTCTCGCACTACTTCGTGCAGCGTGAGCTAAGCGTCGCGTGCGTCGGGTGCGGACGTTGCGCGGCCGTATGCCATGGCGACATCGGCATGCCGTCGGTCGTCGAGATGATCCGTCGCTCGCTGGCCGAGGCATTCCAGTCGCAGGTCGCCAAGCCTCAGGGTCCTGTGAGGGCCGACCGATGACCGGACTCGATGCCAACGTCTATCTGCCGCGGCCCGCAATCCTCGATCGTGTCGAGGACGAGATTGCCGACGTGCGGAGCTTCTACTGGCACTTCGAGGACCCTGCCGACGATGAGCGTTTCGCAGGCTTCCTCCCGGGTCAGTTCGCGCAGGTGTCTGTCATCGGAGCAGGCGAGTTCCCGGCCTCGCTGCCTCCTAGCCCAACCGAGCGCGAGCGGTTCTTCACCGTCCGCAAGGTCGGCAGCGTCACAGACGCCTTGCACGCCCTGAAGCCCGGCGATGGATTCGGCGTGCGCGGACCCTACGGAAACGGCTTCCCGATGGACGCCTATGAGGGCATGGACCTCGTGTTCGTCGCGGGAGGCATCGGGATCATCCCGCTGCGCTCGTGCATAGTGTACGCCATGCACCATCGGCAGAGGTACGGGCGCATTCAGGTCTTCTACGGCGCGCGGACGCCGCGAGAGCTCATGTACCGCACTGCCATGGATGCCTGGGCTGCGGCCGAGGGCGTGGAGTGCTACCGCACCGTGGACCGTGCGGACGAAACGTGGGACGGACCGGTGGGCGTGGTTGGCAGCTTGTTCAAACTGCCGGGCGTTACGGTGCCTGTTGGCAATACGGTCGCGTTCGTGTGCGGGCCGCCGATCATGTTCCGCTTCGTCATCAAGGACCTGCTGGCCATGGGGTTGCCTGAGGGGAGGATTGTCTCGACGCTTGAGCGCTACATGAAGTGCGGGGTGGGCAAGTGCGGCCATTGCTGCATCGGCGTCGCCTACGTATGCGTGGACGGGCCGGTGTTCACCTACGAACAGATCAGGAAGCTCGGTGAAGACATCTAGCGCGATACGCGACTGCTGCCGCGGCAGGACGTTGCTCATGGGACTCGGGAACCCCATGTTCGGCGATGACGGCTGCGGCGTGCGACTCGCCGAGATCGTCGCGCAGCGCGTCGCATCGAGATCCTCGATGCTGTCGGTCATCGTCGCAGGCATATCGCCGGAGCGGCACCTCGCTGCATCCTGTGCGCATGACACGGTTGTCTTCGCCGATGCCGTCGAGTGCGGGCAGGCCCCGGGGACGGTCATCCTCATGGCGGGCGACCAGATCGTGGCGCGCTATCCTCAGGTCTCTACGCACAAGCTCAGCCTCGGGCTGCTCGCGAAGCGCCTTGCCGATGCGGGCGTGAAGACATGGCTGCTTGGCATACAGCCGGGCTCCATGGCTCCGGGCGCGGCGCTCACGCGTGAGGTTGCCGCATCGGTGGACTCGTTGGCCTGTGTGCTGGCCGATGCCGCGCGCGAGGCGGACGCATGACAGCCGAACGTCTCATAGTGGCAGCGATCGCCGTTGCGGTAGCAGGCGCGCTGATAACGCCGCTCGCCTCCCGATGCAAGACCACGGCAGGATGGATAGCGTTTCTTGTCACGCTGGTCAGCGCCGGATTGGCGCTTTCCGCCGTGGCGATGGTCCTCATCGAAGGGCCTTCCGAACATCCGAAAGCCTTCTGGGCCATGCCGCGCCTCGGGTTCGACTTGCGCCTCCACGTGGACGGTCTGTCGGCCATCTTCGTCGCCCTGACGGCGCTGATCTCGGTTCCCGCAGCCATGCACTCGGTGCGTTACATGCATCACTATGCCGACTACGGCGTGGCCCATTACTACCCCTTCGTGCTGCTGTTCCTTGCGGCGATGTACGGCCTCGTCAGCACCACCGACATGATGTGGTTCTTCTTCATCTTCTGGCAGCTCATGACGATTCCGGGCTACCTGCTGATCCGCTACGAGTACCGGAGCAAGGCCAGCGCGCGCGCCGGGATGCGCTATCTGGTCATGATGCAGATCGCTTGCGTCGCGACGATGATCGGTGCGGAAATGCTGGCGGTGGCCGGATCGCGTGTCGGGGATGCGCCCGGGCTGAAGTACGACTTCGCCACAGTCAGCGCGAATCTTCCGCTGGTTCTGGCGCAGAAGCCCGCCCTGGCCGCCACCGCATTCGGGCTGTTCCTCGTCGGTTTCGGCATCAAAATGGGAATGTGGCCCTTCGGGCATGTCTGGCTGCCCGATGCGCATCCCGCGGCGCCGTCGCCCGTGAGCGCCATGCTGTCCGGCGTGATGATTAAGACCGGGGTCTACGGCCTGCTCCGATACTTCGTCTGGCTCGTTCCCGAAGGCGCGTTGCCCGACTATCCCATGGCGACATGGGGTGCAATCGTGGCGCTCATCGGCACGGTCACTCTGTTGACGGGCACCTATCAGGCTCTGCGGCAGGAGCAATCGAAGCGACTGCTCGCGTTTCACAGCATCGGGCAGGTGGGCTACATTCTGCTGGGGGCAGGAGCGTGCATGGCGCTCCTCGCGTCCGACGGGCCGGGAGCGCGGGAGGCGGCCACCCTCGCGTTTCTGGGAGCCACGCTCCATGTTCTCAACCACGGGGTCTTCAAGGCGCTGCTCTTTCTCAATGCCGGTTCCATGCTGACCGCGACAGGCACGCAGGACCTCAATCGTCTGGGCGGGATGTGGACCTACATGCCCCTGACGGCGCTGACGGCTCTCGTGGCATCGTGCTCGATTGCCGGCGTGCCGCTGTTCAGCGGCTTCGTCAGCAAGTGGACCATCTATGCCGCGGCCATTCAGGGCAACCCCCATGCGCCTTACCTCGCCGTGTGCGGCGCTATCGCCGTGCTGACGAGCGCGCTCACGCTGGCTTCGTTCGTGAAGTTCTTCGGCGTCAGCTTCCTGTCTCGAACGAGCGCATGGGTTGCCCAGCGGGCGCGGGAGCGTCGGGCGCAGAGGCCGACAGGATCGTCGTCTGACCTTGCGGGCAGCCTGGAAGCGCCCGTGAGCATGCTCGTGCCCCAATGGTTCCTCGCTGTGCTCTGCGTAGGAGTAGGCGTCGCTCCGGCCGCAGGTCTGTCGTTTGTAACGCGAGCCCTCGCGGTGAGCCACGATGGTCTGGGGGCGATCCTGGGTCGCGCGTTGGGGGTGCAGGCATCCGCGACGCTGGGAGTGGCGACGGCAAGCGGGCAGGCTGCGTTCGTTCCCGCAGTGATCGCCGGGGCCATGGGCCTGATCATGGCGCTGGTGTGGGGAGTTTCGCGGATGGGCGCATCCCGGCGACGCGCCGACTCCCCGTGGCTGTGCGGCTATGCCGACGAAGCCGACAGCAACCGCTACTCCGCTCACGGCTTCTACGGCGAAGTGAAGGGACTGTTCACTGCGGGCAGAAGGCCCGAGGCCGCACGGAAGGGAGACGCCGATGGGCCCACGTGAGATTCTGAACGGGCTCAGGGCGGCCCACGGCGAGGGCATTCAACGCGCGGACATCCCGAGCGACACGCGGCTGTATCTCTTCGTGGACCGCGGGGCCTTGCCCTCGATCTGCAGGACCGTGTTCCGCGACCTTGACGCTCGGTATGTCATCAGCATCGGCGCCGATGATCGTCCCTACTCGGGCAGCTTCATGGTAGCCCATGACTTCGCATTCGATCGCGACCACGTGCTGTGCAGCATCCTCGCCGACGTCCCCGCGGAGAACCCGACCGTTCCTAGCATCACCCCCGACGTGCCGGCAGCAAGCTGGGCCGAGCGCGAGATCCGGGACCTTGTGGGCATTGAGCCGGAGGGGCATCGCTATCTCAAGCGGCTTGTGTTGCCCGACGGCTGGCCCGAGGGCGTCCATCCGCTGCGGAAAGACTTCGCGTGGGACACCGTGCCGGAGGACTACGACGAGGACCGGCCTTTCCGCTTCGACGATCCTCCCGAGGGATGTACCGTGGTGCCGTTCGGCCCATTTCATCCGACGCTCGACGAGCCTGCGCACTTCCGGCTCTACGTCGAGGGCGAAATGGTCCGCGGGTGCGAGTACCGGGGCTTCATGGCGCATCGGGGCATCGAGAAGCTCGCCGAGTCCGTCCTGGGCTACAACGACATCCCGTTCATGGCGGAACGCATCTGCGGCATCTGTGGCTGCGTGCACAGCGTGGCCTACTGTCAGGCCGTCGAGAGCGCCGTCGGCATCAAGCCGCCGCCTCGCGCCGAGCTGATCCGCACCGTCATGCTGGAAATCGAGCGACTCCACAGTCACCTGCTGTGGGTCGGCCTTGCGTGTCATATCGTCGGGTTCGACACGCTGTTCATGCAGAGCTTCCGAATCCGTGAGCCGCTCATGTGGATCGCGGAACGGATCTGCGGCAACCGCAAGACCTATGGACTCTGTTTGGTGGGAGGCGTGCGCCACGACATCACGCCCGAGATTGCCGACGAGTTGAGAGGGGTGCTCGGCACGCTCACATCCGAATGGAGGGATGTGGTCAAGGCTGTGTCGCGCGACCGCAACATCCAGAGCCGCACCGAGGGGATAGGAGTGGCCGACCCGGCTCTCGTGAAGGAGATGGGAATCATCGGGCCGGTGGCCCGGGCGGCGGGCGTTGCCATGGACGTGCGCAAGGATCACCCCTATGCCGCCTATGACCGTGTGCACTTCCGCGTTATCACGGCATCCGGTTGCGACGTGTGGTCCCGCGTGTTGGTCCGCATGGAAGAGGTCTTCGAGTCCGTCGGGATCATCCAGCAGTGCCTGGATCATCTCGAACCGGGACCGCTCCAATCGCCGCTCGACGACATGCTTCCCGTCGGACGAATCGGCCTGTCATCGGTGGAGGCGCCCCGAGGCGAAAGCCATCACTTCCTCATCACCGGCGAGAACAACCGACCGCGCCGGTGGCGCGTGCGAGCGCCAACCTATCAGAACCTTCAGGGCGTCCCCTCAATGATCCGAGACCAGCGTCTCGCAGACATGACGATCGCCCTCGGGAGCATTGACCCCTGTTTCTCGTGCACCGACCGTCTCGAGACCGTGGAGATAGCGACGGGGAAGCTGCAGATGTGGTCACCGGAGGAGATCGCGACCCTGGCATCGCCAGCGCCTGGAGTCTCGACTCAAGAGGTTCATTGCCGATGAGCGACTGGGGGCTTGCGCTGCGTCAGGTGGGTATCGCTGCTGTCAATGTACTGTGCGTGATCCTCGCGGCTCCGCTGGCGGAGGGGCTGCTGCGCAAGGTGACGGCGCGCATTCAGTCGCGGCAGGGTCCTCCCATCATCCAGCCGTACCTTGACCTGATGAAGCTCCTCGGCAAAGAGGACGTCGAAAGCGGCGAGACCCCCGTGATGCAGCGCCTCGCGGCGCTTCTGGCTCCGGCCGCCGTCCTGACGGCGGCGTGCATGACCCCCATGGGCCTGCGGGCTCCGCTTGGGCCATGGACCGATGTCGTGGTGCTCGTCTATGTGATCACGCTGTGCGGGATCAGCACCTTGCTCGCCGGGCTGTCGGCGGGCTCAACCTACTCGCTTCTCGGCGTCAGCCGCGAGATGATGGCGATGATGGCGCTGGAACCCATTCTGGCGGTCATGCTGATCGCCGGCTCGCTGCAGGTCGGGTCGCTGCGCCTCGACGATGTGCTGAGCGGGTCGGTGTACGGTTCCGGAGGCTTCGCCTGGTCGGGCCTCATCCTCCTGTGCGTCATGGCGCTGGCGTTTCAGGCGATGGTCCAGCGGATGCCATACGACACCTCCGAGGCGGAGACTGAGCTCATGGAAGGGCCCATCGCCGAGTACTCCGGCCCCAAGCTCGCAATGTTCAAGTTCGCTCAGATGGCGAAGTTGGTGGTCTATGGCGGGATCGCGGTAGGCCTGTTCGTGCCATGGGGCTCAGACGGGCCGCTATGGCTGGCCTGGCCGGTCTTCTGGCTCAAGCTCGTGGCGTTGATCATCGTGGTGACGCTGATCGCGGCGACGCATGCCCGTGTGCGGATAGATCAGGCCGTGCGGCGCTATGGAGCGCTGTTGGCCGTCGCTCTGGTCGCCCTTGTGCTGGCAGGAATGGGGAAGTAGAGGCGAGGGGCAAGAGGCAAGAGGCGAGGGGAGAGAGGCGAGAGGCGAGAGGCAAGAGGCGAGGGGCGAGAGGCGAGAGGCAAGAGGCAAGAGGCGAGAGGGATGGTGCGGACTATGGCATGGAGGAGCAGGGGATGTCGCTAGGCGCCAAGCTGGGCGAAGCGCTCGTCTGTCTGCGTGCCGGCAGGGTGACGCTGCCCTATCCTGCCGCGCCGCGACCCACTCCTGAGGGTTTCCGGGGGCGGCCTATCTTCGATGCCGATCGCTGCATCGGCTGCGCCGGTTGCGCCAACAACTGTCCGGCGCGCGAAATCCTCGTCGTGGACCTCTGTCAGGAAGTGCGGATCCTCCAGTATCTGGGCCGCCGATGCACCTACTGCGGGCGCTGCGCGGAGGTCTGTCCGGAGCAGGCCATCACCATGAGTCGCGATTTCGAGACGGCCTCGCCGAGAATATCGGACTTGCGCCAGCGTCTCGAGATCTTCATGGGCGCCTGTCAGCGATGCGGTCGCTGCTTCCCCGAACGCTCGCCGCTCGAGTCCCTGAAACTGAAAGGCTACCGCTTTGATGACATTGAAAGCGAGCGATGGGTCTACCGATCCGCCGCCTTTCTCGATGGCCATCCTCTCGTGGAGGACGTTCCGATTGATCTCGACTGATTGGTGATCGAGGAAGGTCGCGCCGACTTCCAGGGACAGACGATAGGGGCAATGGGCGATGCTGAGTGATCTCTGCAAGAAGCTCTTCGGCCGGTCGCTGTGGGTCTACCATGCCAACAGCGGCGGCTGCAACGGGTGCGATATCGAGGTGCTCAACGTTCTGACGCCCTACTACGATGCCGAGCGTTTCGGCATCAAGCTCGTGGGCTCGCCGCGCCATGCCGACGTGATGCTCTGTCAGGGCCCCGCCATGCGTTCGACCGCAAAGGCGCTCCGTCGGGCCTACGACGCCATGCCGGCTCCCAAGCTCGTCTTCGCCATCGGGTCATGCGCATGCGGCGGCGGGATATGGTTCGACAGCTATCCCGTCATCGGTCCGGTGGAGAAGGTGGTGCCCGTGGACTTCTGCATTCCCGGATGCCCGCCTCGCCCTGAAGCGATCATCTATGGAGTCGCCGTGGCGCTCGGCCTGGTGGATGTCAAAGTGACGCCTATCACCGTCCGCCAGCTCGAGTTTCCCTTCCCGCGCTACCATCCCGAAGACCTGGAGGGCTCCGCCGAGATGGTGGTCTACCGCAATCCACAGAAGGTCTGACCGCCCCGACTGGCTCAGGGGCTGACGGCCTTGGGCCGCGGCATCGCTGCCCGGGTCTCTGCACGCCACCGGAGCATTTTCGCATGCAGGTCTCGCACGCGGTCCGGCATCTTCTCCGCCAGATTGACCCGCTCCCGCAGGTCGCTGCGCAGGTTGTACAGCTCCAGTCGGCCGTCCTCGAAGAACTCCAGGAGCTTCCAGTCGCCCTCGATGATGCTGCCGCCGGGTGTTGATCGCCACCTGCCCGGATGACGCCCCTCGAGATAGCCGGGGAGGTGCTGGTAGATGCATCGCCGGGGGAGACGCCTGCCCGGATCGCGGAAAAGAGGCACGAGACTGACGCCGTCCGTCGGTTGGCCCTCTCGTATGCTCGGCGGCACACCCGCCAGTTCCAGCAGCGTCGGCATGAGGTCCACATGGATCGTCGGCTCCTGGCACGTGCGGCCCTTTGGCGTCACGCCGGGCCAGCGGACGATGAACGGCGTTCGTGTGCCGCCCTCGTACAGCATGCCCTTTCCGCCTCGCAGGGGAGCATTGTCGGTGATCCCCCTGTAGCCGAGCTCGCCGTAGCCGCCCACCCCGCCGTTGTCGGACGAGAAGATCACCACGGTGTCATCGGCAATACCCAGCGATTCCAGCGTCGCGCATATACGCCCGACGCTGTCGTCAACCGATGCGACCATGGCGGCGTACACGGGATCACGATGACCGCCAGCCGGCTTTTTCGCTCGGAACCGCTCAACGAGCTCCGGCTTGGCCTGGAACGGCGAATGCACGGCGAAATGGGGCAGATAGAGCATGAAGGGGCCTTTCCGATGCCGCTGGATGAAGTCAACGGCGCGATCGGTCAGGAAATCAGCAAGATACTGGCCCTTCGCATACGGCGTCGGCGGATCGGTCGCGAAATCGAAGTGTCTGCTCTCCGTCACGATGGCTTCATCAAAGCCCCTTCGCGAAGGATGAAAGGCGGCGCCCGCGCCGAGGTGCCACTTGCCGAACATGCCTGTCACGTAGCCGGCGGCGCGCAGGCCATCGGCGAAGGTGCGAAACCTCAGCGGCAGGTCGGTGGCATTGACCGGCACCTCCATTCTGCGGTCTGCCGCATCGCCGCGTTCCAGCGACCCCACGGTGTAGATTCCCGTCCGCGGCGCGTAGAGGCCGGTCAACAGGGCGGCGCGCGTCGGCGCGCAGTTCGGGCACTGATGGTAGTTGGTCAGCCGCAGACCCTGGCTGGCTAACCGATCTATGGACGGCGTCTCGTAGTACCGCGAGCCCTGGCACCCGAGATCGGTCCAGCCGAGGTCGTCGGCAAGGATGTAGACGATGTTGGGGCGCCGGTTCTGTGCCGCCGCCGGCCGCAGCGTGTTCAAGGCTGCCCAGGCGAGCCCGCCGCCGAGGACCTCTCGGCGTGAGAGGTACCGTTCGGCATTCATGGTTCGTCGGCTGCCTCGTCCGGGATCGCGGGCCTCAGGAGCATGCTCTCCGGCGTTGGAGGCGGTCCGATCGGACGAATCATGCGGATCGCTTCAACGGGTATCAGCAGCGAGTCCTGCTTGGGTTTGCCCGGATTGCGCGTCAGCTCGATCCATCCGTCGGCTTGCCGCCGCAGCACTCCCCGGTCGGTGCTGCCGGCGTAGTTGTTGTAGTGGACCTCGACGTCGAAGCCAACATAGTCCTCGAGCAGATGCCGGTGACCGACCATGTGCATGGGCGGGCGGCGCAGCGCGCTGACGCCCGTGTCCGGTTCGGACAGGCTCGCAGTGACCCGTCCTACAGGCTTGTCCATCGTATCCTCCTCGCGCGAATGCCTTCCGCAGTGGGGCATGACGACGTGCCACGATTCGGCGTTCGTCTGGCATCGTCCTGCCCTGCCCGGAGCGATGAACCGAACCGAACAGGTCGGACGGACGTCATATGGATCGGAGCACGGCTCTCAGCCTGTCGGTTGGGGGTACCATAGAGTCCCGGAGCCGTTCCCTCTCGTTTGTCTCCCCGCGCGCGAAAGCAAGGAGTGTTGGATGTCGAATCGTACGCAGTGCCGGTGGTCCATCCTGACCGGCGTGGCCTTGCTGGCTCTGGCCGTTCCGGCTTTGAGTCAGGATGCCGAGACCGTTCCGTTGCCGTTGAAGCTGCCCCGACCGGTGTTTGCGGGCACGCCCAAGGACATTCCGCCCGGCACGACCGTCGAGAAGCCGTCGGGCAAGCCTCGTCCGATCCCGCAGGTGCCCAAGGGCACGGTGAACCTCGCCCTGAAGAAGAAGGTGACGGCGAGCAAGGCCCCCTTCTCGGGCGAACTCCAGTTGGTGACCGACGGCAACAAGGAGGCCCAGGAAGGCACAGCGCTCGAGCTGCCGCCGCGCTTGCAGTGGGTTCAGATCGACCTCGGCGCCGAATGCGAACTGCACTACATCGTGTTCTGGCATTTCCACATGGAGCCGGTCGTCTACCACGATGTGGTGGTGCAGGTCTCGTCGGATCCCGACTTCATCGAAGGCGTCACGACGCTCTTCAACAATGATCAGGACAACTCGGCGGGCCTCGGCATCGGCAAGGACCGCGAGTACTTCGAGACGAGCGAGGGCAAGCTCGTGGCCGCCAAGGGCATCAAAGCCCGCTATGTGCGCCTCTACAGCCGCGGCAGCACCTACAATGATCCGCTGAACCGCTACACCGAGGTGGAGGTGTACGGACTGCCGGCGAAATGAAGCGAAGGGCCCCGACTATCGGGGCTCTCGCCGTACTCTGCGTCCTCGCGCTGGCGCTGCGTTTGCCCGATCTGGGCAACCGGCCCTTCCACGCCGATGAGTCGGTCCACGCGGTCAAGCTGTGGGAAGCTCGCCAGCGCGGCGGATATATCTACAACCCCGACGAGTTCCACGGTCCCACCCTCTACTATGCCGCGGCGCCATTCCTCGCTGCGCTCGGGCGCAAGTCCATCGGGGACACCGTGGAGGCCGACTACCGCCTGGCGGCCGTAGCGGTTGGCGTGCTGCTGGTAGCCCTTATGGGCCTCTTGTCGGACGGCCTTGGCCGGCGAGCCACGCTTGTCGCCGCCGCGCTGGCGGCCGTTTCGCCCGCCATGGTCTTCTACAGCCGCTACTTCATTCAAGAGATGCTGCTCGCCTGCTTTTCGGTGGGAGCGCTCGGGGCATGGTGGCGTCATGCGCGATCTGGCCATCCTGGTTGGGCGGCTCTAGCAGGCGCGTTTCTGGGCCTCATGTTCGCCAGCAAGGAGACCGCATCGGTCACGTTGGCGGCCTGGCTCGCAGCCTGGGGTGTTGCTTGGTTCTTGCTGCCGATGAGACCGAGAGATCCGATCCGATGGCGCGACGTCGTGCTGGCCGCTTCCGTCGCGGCGCTGGTGGCCGCCTTCTTGCTCACCGGGTTCGGGCGCAATCTCGGGGCCATTCCCGACTACTTTCGATCCTATGCGCCGTGGTTCGGGCGAGCGCATGGAACGGGAATGCACCGCCACGGATGGGACTACTACCTGAGGATTCTCGTCGGCCTTCGTGCGGGATCGCCGATGGCATGGAGCGAGGCGCTCATACCTGCGCTGGCGTTGGCAGGCCTCTGGGTAGCCGTTGGAGGCTGCCGACGCAGGGCGGAGGCGGCCGCAGCCGCGTCGACTTCGGAGTTTGCGGGCGCCAGGCCCGTATCCGCGGACCGGCAGTATGTTGGCCTGCCCGGGGTACGTGAGCTGCATCTGCGCGTCGCTGTCAGCGCCCTCATCCTGCTGGCCATCTACAGCGTCGTGCCCTACAAGACGCCCTGGTGCATCCTGAGCCCGCTTGCGGGTCTCATCATCCTGGCCGGTCTGGGCGCGGACGCGATCGTGGATCGCGCGGGACGCAGGAGATGGTTGGCATGGACCGCGGCGGCGGTCCTGGCCCTGAGCATGGCGGCCCTCGGCCGTCAGGCCTATGCCGACGCCTATCGGCATCAGACCGACCCGGCTAACCCGTACGTGTATGCACAGACCGTGCACGATGCCGAGGACATCCAGCGCCGGGCAGAGGCGCTGGCGTCGGTCCATCCTGACGGGTACGGCATGGTCATCAAGGTGCTGTGGACCGACGACTACTACTGGCCGATCCCGTGGTACCTGCGGCGATTCCAGAATGTTGGCTACTGGACGTCCATGCCCGACGATCCCGATGCGCCGCTCATCTTCGCAGAACCCTCGTATGACGAGGCGCTGACCGCGAAGCTCGATCCGACGCACATTATGAACGGCTATATCGGACTGCGCCCGCGCGTGGTCGCGATGGTGTGGGTGAAGATGGACCTGTGGACCCGGTATGTGGAGCGACTGCAGCGAGAGCGGCAGGAATCCGGCGAGTCCGGCGAGAAACCTTAGCAAGCCCGTTTCGTCTCAGACCCGATGAAAGGAACGTCATGTTTCCTCACCGAGCCCGAGTGAGCCGTTGGCGGTAACCGCCTCTCCGCGGCCGCGCGATCCGACGTTCGACATTCTCAAGGGCCTCAGCATCCTCGAGGTAATGACCCATCACCTGCTCGCCGCAGGGATGCGCAAGTTCGCCGTGCAGTTCGATCCCATGTGGTGGACGATGGCGACGCTCTCTCGTATCCTCCACTTCGCGGTGCCCACGTTCCTTCTCGTATCGGCGGTTCTCCTGGCACGCAGCGTGGCCTCCAAGCCAAGACCCGACTGGAAGCGCTTCTTTTCCAGGCGGGTGCAGCGCACCCTCTGGCCATACCTGCTGTGGACCGGAGGGTACATCGCCTTCCGCCTCGTCTGGCTCCGGGATCAAAGCGACGTGACGCCGACAACCATGGCGCTGCCGCTCTCTGGCTCCGTCTCGATTCCCAGCCTGCTCACGCCCGAACGTCTCTTCATCAACGTGTTCTGGGGCAAGGCCTACTATCACATCTACTTCATGGTGGTGCTGCTGCAGTTTTCGCTGCTCTTCCCGCTCCTATTCGCGGCCATGCGACGCTTGAGGATGAGTTTCGGAGGGGCGCTGGCGCTTGGCGCGGTTCTTCAGATCGTCGCGTTCTATATGCAGAGGCATTGGTTCACCGTTCCATTTCCCGCCTCCACGGTCTTCTGGTACTGCATGCCGGTTATCGTCGGCATGTGGATCGGCCTGAACTGGCAGGAGTGGGACGCAGTGTGGAAACGCTGGCGATGGGCCATAGCCGCGATTGCGGTCGGGGGTCTGGCCATGTACCTTCCGCCGGCGCTCATGATCTACGTTGGCAAGCCGATATCGAACGAGCTCTTCCATTTGGGCATCAAGCTGTATTGCATCGGCATCGCTCTGCTGTTGCTGGCGCTCAGCACGACGATTGCGAAGACGCAGCGCCTGAGCGCGCTCCTCCAGCGCGTCGGAGACCGCTCCATTGCCCTGTTCCTCATCCATCCGCTGGTCCTGTTTCTCCTGGGGGGGCCAAAGGTGACGGGGTTCATAGAGCGCAGCCCAATGCCCACGATCACCCTTGGGGTCGTGATGTTCGCGATCACGTGGGGGCTGTCCGAGGCATCCCGCAAGACAAAGGCAGACCGAGTGCTGTTCGGGCGATAGCGAGCTAGCGGCCGATCAAGGCGCCAGCGATCGCACCCATCAGGATCAGCAGGGCGGGACTGACGTTGAACCGGACCAGGCCTACGAGCGCCACGACGCCGATCAGGCCGTGCCACGGTGTCAGGATGGTGGTTTTGCCGATGTCAAACGCGGAGGCGATCAGCAGTCCGACGATAGCCGGCAGGAAGCCGTCCATCACGCGCCGGACGCCATCCATCTGACGGGCTCGTTCGTAGATGCGCGTGAGCGTCACCATCAGGACGAAGGCTGGCAGAAACACGCATATCGTGGCGATGACGGCCCCCGTCACTCCGCCCCGGAAGAACCCGCAGACCGTGGCCAGAATGGCGACGGGCCCGGGCGTGAGCTGACTGATGGCCACACCGTCCACGAACTGCGTCTGCGTGAGCCATCCCCGATAGATCACAACCTCGTGATGCAGCACGGGGATGAGCAGGAAGCCTCCTCCGAAGAAGACGAATCCGATCTTCAGGAACACCCAGGCGAGGTCGATGAGGCTTGCGGCCCCTGCGCCGAATATGAGCCGTCCCATCAGGAATCCATGGCTCCGACGCGCCGGCGCTTCTCCGCGAGATGGCGGATGGTTCCGACGACCGCCACGCCTGTCAGGATGACGATAACCGGGACGTGCCAGAAAAACAGCAGTGCGAATGCGGCGACGCCAACGATCGCCGGCAGGATCCAGTAGGTTCCAGCGAATCCGTCGGTTCCCCCCTGTGCCGCTTCAGAACTCCTCCGCGCCGACTCCAGCGAGGACCTGCCCATCCTGTAGGCCGCGCTGACGAGAACCGCCACGACTACGGGCCCGATGCCGTGCAGCGCAGTCTGCATGGCCGGCACGCTGCTGTAGCGCGCGTAGAGCGCCGTCAACAGGATGACCAGCGCAACGCCGGGAGTGAGGAACGCCGTGACGGCGGTGACGGCGCCGGCGATCCCCGCCATCCTGTAGCCCACGAAGGTGGTGGTGTTGACCGCGAAGGCGCCGAGGAACTGCCCGAAAGCGACGCCATGCGCGAACTCCTCGGGGCTCATCCACCGCCGCCTGCGCACACAGATGTCCTCGATCATCGCCACGATGGCCATGCCGCCCCCGAACCCTGCCACGCCAATGTACAGGAAGACACTGGCAAGGTCGGCAAGGGTGGCGCGCCGATGCGAGGCAAAGGCCTCGGCGGTCTCTACTCCCGCAACGCTGGGACGATCGGCGCTCACGGTCCTGTCGGAGACGTGTCGGCGGGCGTATCGAGTCGGCGCATGGTGCACAGACGGTCGCCGTTATGGCATTCCTCGGCTTCGACCTGGACCGTAGTGTGCGTGATGCCGTGGCGCTCGGCCAGCGTCTCGGCAACCTGATGGGCGATACGCTGGCCGTCGGTCACGGCCTGATCGGCGACCTCCACATGGCAGCTAGCCGCAAGATAGCCTGACGATATGGTCCACACGTGGAGGTCGTGGCAACCCAGTACGCCCGGAAGCGCGCACACGCTGCGTTCGATGTCGTCAAGCTTGATGCCACGCGGGACGGACTCGAGCAGAATGTCGAGCGACTCCCGAAGTATCCCGCCGGCGCTCCAGAGGATCAGGGCGCCCAGCAGCAACGAGACGATCGGGTCGGCGAGCGTTGAACCTGTAGTCCAGACGACGATGCCCGCGAGAACGACGCCGAGCGACGCGAGCGCATCCCCTACCATGTGCAGATAGGCGCTCCGGATGTTGAGGTCGTTCTTGGAGCCTGCATGCAGCCAGTAGCTGATCCACACGTTCATGATGAACGCCGCCAGAGCGGTCCAGATCATCCATCCGCCTTCGACGGGCTCCGGCGCGCGGATGCGCCGGATCGCCTCGACAAAGATGATCAGTGAGACCGCCACCAGCGACAGAGAGTTCACCAGCGCCGTGAGGATGGCCACGCGGTGATAGCCGAAGGTTCGGCCGTCTGTAGCAGGCTTGCGAGCGATCCAGATGGCGAAGGCCGAGAGCGCCAGCGCCAGCGCATCGGTGAGATTGTGACCGGCATCGGAAATGAGCGCCAGACTGCCTATGCGCCATCCGATGAGCCCCTCGGCTGCCACGAAGACCACGCTGAGCCCGATGGCATACCATATCCTGCGGCTCGATATCTCGAAGCTATGGGCGTGGGCGTGTGACATGACAGGCTGGTGATCTAGGGAGCGTACGATACGCTCCCTTAGTGTAGCGCATTATGCGTGGCCTGCCGGATTGCCGATCGCGTAGTACAATGTACGGCGCGACCAATGATGCTCGGGGCGTGCGCCATGTGCCATAGGTTATGGTGCGCATTCATCCCGCGACGATCGAGGAGATAGGAATCTGGACAGAATGGTGACCGATACGCAAGGGCGGTGTCGGTGCTAAGGCGGTCGCGATGGCCAAGCTGATCTATGTCTGCCGCCGACACGGCGCCTTCGGACCCGAGGCTGAAGCGCGCCTGCTGGGCATCGGCAACGCGCTCCTTCCCGACAACATCGCCTCCCGCAATCCCGAGGCATGCGTACAGGGCGATGTCGCCTGGGCAGTCTCGCAAGCGGGGGCCGTCACACGATCGCCGGGCGGAAGCGTTCTGCTGGGCTATCTCTACGGTGACGATGGCGGCTGGTCCGAGGTTGGCTCAGCTCCTCCGGATGGATCGTATGCGCTGATCCGGAACGATCCCGACAGGCTCGAAGCGATCACGGATCCCGCCGGGTCGCGCACCTTGTGGTATCTCCTGACGGACGACCTGTTCATCGTCTCGACCTCCCAGCGGGCCATCGTGATGATGGCAGGCAGCGTGGATTTCAACGATAGGGTCATCCCCTGGATGCTGTCAACCGGCTCGCTGGGCCCGGAACTCTCGTGGGATCGGCGTGGGCGCAGACTTCAGCCAGCCTCTTCGGTGGCGCTCGACAAACGCGCGTGGACGGTCTCCGAGCGAGTGCATGTGCCGGTCGCGTTCGAGCCGGAGGATCGGCCCGTCCGCGAGCACGAGGACGCCATCCGTTCGGCGCTGGAACGGACAACAGCGGCCCTTGCGCGGCTCGATTGGGACCAATGGGTCCTGCCGTTGTCGGGAGGCTATGACAGTCGGGGCATCCTGTGCCTTATTCGTTCGCAGTTGGGTCTGCCGGAGGGCTTTCGGACCGTTACCTGGGGTCTGGCGTCATCGCGCACCCAGAAGGGCAATGACGCTCTCATCGCGGCCCAGCTGGCCGATGCGCTCGGGGTGCGGAATGACTACCTCCTCACCGAGCTGTCCACAGAACCAGCCGAGGCCATTGCGAACCGGTTCGTGTTCTGCGCCGAGGGACGCACCGACCACGTTGCCGGCTATGCCGACGGCCTCGACATATGGCGTCGGTTGCACGCCGAGGGCATGCGGGGCATCATTCGAGGCGACGAGGGATTCGGGTGGGTCGAGGTCACGTCTGAACTGGGCACGAGACTCAGCGTGGAGGGAGGGCTCTGCTCGGACTTTGAAAACCTGAAGCACGTTCCGGCCTTACTGGGGCAGGAGGAGCACCGTCATCCTGACTTCCTCCTGAGGCAGGAAGGCGAGACCCTGGAATCATGGCGAGACCGCCTGTATCATGCCTATCGCATTCCCACCGTGCTGGCAGCGCTATCCGACGTCAAGCTCGCCTATGTCGAGCAGATAACCCCCTTGCTATCGAGAGACATTCTGCAAGCCGTGCGACGGCTGCCGGACCGTCTGCGGACAGAGAAGAGCCTCTACAAAAGCGTGGTGAGCGCCCTTGGACCGGCCGTACCGTATGCCAGCCGGGGCGCCAACGCCGACCCGCGTGACCTCGTCGAATCCCCGCAGTTCTCGGATCTCGTCCGGGCTGAGCTATCCGACACGGCAGCGCACAACACGCTCGGCGCTGAGCTTGTCCGGCAGATACTTAACGGGATGACCGCCACGGATTCCGATCGGCGCCGCTCCTCGCGCATGCGCAAGCTAAAAGGGGCCATCGCGCAACGGCTGCCCAGGTTCGCCAAGGACCTGATGCGCGCCACGGTGGTGAAGCCTACCGTAGGGGGCAACACGCTGGCCTTTCGGGCCTACATCATAGCCCGGATGCGGCGATTGCTCGAGGAGGACAGCAAGAGGTTCCCCGCCGGCGGCTGAACGCCGAAAGCGGGCAACCTGTCGGTCAAACTCCTGGGTCGGCGCGCCTAGAAAAACCGCTTGGCGATCGCCAGCGCGCCCTGCGCCCACGGAACGCGGTGGCTCACGCCGGACGCTTTGGCGAAGCTCGCCTTGTTGTCGAGGTACCAGTGGTAGTTGCGCAGCAAGGCGTCCACATTGGAGTATTTCGGAGCGTACCCCAGCCGCTCTTTGGCCTTGTCTATCGAGACAAAGGACTCCTTGCCCACGGTCTCATAGATCCACTGGTAGAGGGGTGAGAGCCGCAGCAGCTCAAGGATGCGCAGCGCCATGATGGCCGGCCACTCGGGAATCGGGATGATCCGCTTGCCGAATCCGGCCTCATCGAGAACCGCCTGGAAATCCGATCGCAGCGTGCCATAGACCTCAGCGCCGATGTTGAAGGTGTCGTTGGCCACCTCATCGGGCAGTGTGGCGCAGAGCCATATAGCATCGCACAGGTCTTCCACATCGAGGAACTGATACCGGTTGTCGCCCTTGCCGAGGATGGGGAAGTTGTGACCTTCGCTGGCCCACTCGTAGAGCATGGCGAACACCCCCAGCCGCTCGGGACCGATGAAGGACTTCGGGCGGATGATGGGCACGCACAGGCCCGTCTCCCGGAACTCCATGCACACTTGCTCGGCTGCCACTTTGGCTTCGCCGTACGGCCCGACTCCGTGCAGTCGGTCGGTCTCGAAGAGGGGATGGTGATCGGGGATGCCGTAGACAGCCGTCGAGGAGATGTGCACTGCGCGCTGCACGCCGTGGCGCATAGCCGAGTCCAGCACGATGCGTGTGCCGTCAATGTCGGTCGAGCGGATATCCTCTGGCTTGTAGAGGGGCAGCGCCGCAGCTGCATGCACGACGACGTCGGCCCCCTCCATGGCTCGGTCCACATCCTCGGCGCGGCGAATGTCGCCCTGCACGATCCGGACCCGCTCGCGCACGTCCTCATAGGGGAACGGGGCAATGTCGAGCGATGTGACGTTCTGCCCTCTGGCGAGCAGGTTGCGAATCAGATTGATACCGAGAAAGCCGGCTCCGCCTGTGACCAGGAAATGGCGCTGCATGGATGGAGGCACCCCCGCGAGTCAGAGCCCGCACGGGCCTGACGAAGTCGTGCGTATCCTACCGCTCCGCCGCACGAGTGTCAAGGCGTACGAGCCTACGGCGGCGCTCCCGGCATGGTGGTGGTGAGGGGAGGCGCACTCGATCGCGGCATCACGCCGGGCGCCGGTCCCGCCTGCTGACCGGGCGGGCTCTTGACGACGCCGGCCTGAATGATACGCTCGATCTCGGCGGGGTTGCCGCTGCCGCGCCCCGTTTTCCAGTATATGAACACTCCGACGGCGATCAGAAACGCGATCATCACCGTGATTGCCACCGCAGGAGGTACCTCTCGCTTCATGGTTGTCCCTCAGCCAGCGCGCTGAAGCAGGCCGCGTCGCCCATGTGCGGCACAGCGAACCGCACCCCGGTCATCGGAGCGCGGCTCGCATGTGTCCGCAAGACGGCCTCGAAGCCAGGAAGTCGCTACCGAGGCGGTTGCTGTTGTCCGGGAACCGGCGGCTGCGACGGCATCTGGATCATCGGCGTCGCCGGCCCGCCCGGACGCGGCATCACGCCGGGCGGAGGACCTGCCATACCGCCCCCAACGTTGCCGCCCGGAGGGCCGCCCGCGACTCCCGACTGGATTGTCTTCTCGATGTTCTCGGCGTTCTTGCCTGCGGAGGTGCCGCGAACATAGTAGAAGGCGATCGCCGCGACCACGATGACGATCGTGACGATCACGACGATCGGTGAGACTTCCTTCTTCACGCGATCATCCTCTACGGATACGCGCCGGCGCGTCCGTCATCCGGCGTGCAGCCCACGTCGGCCAGCGCAGTGGCTGGCGTGCTGTCGCTGCATCGTGGCCAGTGCATGTCGTAGCCCTGACCGCCCCACCACGGCGCTCGGAGGATGCTGGCATCCACGGCATAGGCCTTGGCGTGACCATCCATGAACGAGAGAGTGATCTTCGCGCTGGGGTCCCATCCCTCGGCGCCGCCCAGCCAGCGGAGGGGCGCAGTCCGGTTGTCATGCCAGATGAACAGGTCGTCCCACACATAGGTCTGTGAGGGATAGCGGAACTCGGCCTCTTTCCAGACGCGTCCTGCCGTTCCGCAGCAGTCAATGTAGCCCTGCAGGAAGCCGTACCCCAGATAGTGGCGGTAGTGGTACGATCCGGCCCGCTGCCCGATCCTGTGGTCTGCGAAGGCGTTGGAGTCGCTGGGGCAGACGAAGATCTGGTAGTTCTTGATGTACGGGTTCATCTGAGCGATGATGGATCCGCGCCGGATGTAGTCCTGTTGGGCCGCATTGCCGATGCCCGCATGGAGCTGATAGAGCTCGCCCCATGCGTCCCCCACGGAGTTGGCGAACTCCAGATAGGGCACCGGGAAGGACTGGTCGTAGTCTGCCAGGTACATGATGTTGGCGAGGGCCAACTGTTTGCAGTTGGACAGACAACTGGTCGCTCGGGCCTGCTCCCTCGCTCTGGCGAAGACGGGGAACAGGATGGCCGCCAGGATCGCGATGATCGCGATCACGACGAGCAGCTCGATAAGGGTGAAGCCATTACCACGTCGCATGGAACTACCTCCCTTACCCTGGATGTAGAGACATGGACGACGCGGCCAGATCGCGCCATCCAGCCGCATCTCTACTATTCGGCGTCGCGCCGTCGCTCTCCTCCCAGACCGTTCAGCCTTTCTAGGATTTTTTGCTACTGGGAGCGCATTAGCGCCGCACTGGTCAGCGTGTGCCCGGTTATCCGCCGCGCCTCTCTCGGTGTCCTGCCCGTCACTGACCGGAACTGACGCGTGAAGTAGTTGCCGTCGCTGTATCCGAGGCTGTAGGCGATCTCGGAGATGGATGCGTCGGTCGTGGTCAGCATCTCGAGAGCGCGCTCGATGCGAAGCCGCACCATGTACTCGATGGGCGTGACGCCCAGGGCCTCGCGAAACAGGCGGGAGAGCGTGCGTCGCGACATGCATCCGACCTCGGCCAGCGTATCCAACGACGGCGTCTCGGCGAAGTGGCGCTCGGCGTAGCTGATCACGCGGCCAAGGCGTTGCAGGGGTTGCGCCGCGGGGGCATCGGTTTCCATGTAGAAACGGCTCAGATCGGCAACGATGAGCATGAACGACGCAAGGGCCGAGTACTGCCACCCTGCCGGTCGTTCCCCCAGCTCGCGCTCGAGACGGCCTATCAGCGGCTCGACGCGGTGGAGCTGCTCTTGAGACATCCGGAGGCGACTCTGGAACCGGTCACGCTGACGGAACAGGGGCTCGAGAGTGAACAGAACATGATAGCCAGGCAGGGAAGCAATGTCGGCAGAAGGCAACGCCAGTTCGTCCGGCACGAACATGATGTTGACGAGGTCTAAGTCGGCCGTATCTACGTAGCCATGTTCCTGATCCCCGTGCAGCACGAAGGAATCGCCGGCGCCGATGGGCCACGAAGCGCCGGGCGCAATGTGCAGGCCCCTGCCGCGGAGCACGATGACCAGCTCCGAGAACTCGTGCGTATGGACTCGGCACTCCGCATGCGAATGAACGCGATTGGCGGCTAGCGGGAAGGTGCCGTGGAAGTGGTCCGCGCGGCGAAATCGTTCCAGGACCGCGGTTTCCTGTGTCGCTGTAGGGTCTGTCATAGTCTGGCCGCCGCCTTCCTGGTCATTGCGCGTCACATACCCGCCGGGCGTTACGCTGATCGGCTGCGCCTCGCGAAGAGCGTTCACGATGGCGTCGCCTGGCTCCGATGGACGTGCAGGACGTTTTCACCGAAGATGAGCCTCTTACCGTACGCGCCTCGTCACTCGTCTCAGCAGTATGGCCCAAAAATGCTAATCACTGGCCTGAATGTTAAGGAAAGATCGGACGTAGAGACGGCATAGTGCATGCAATATCAGAGTGTCCCACCATAGGGTTATCGTCACCATGAGAGCAACAGCCATACGTCCCGCGACTCCCAACGAGGTGCCGCGCCGCAGCCTTACGACGCTCGATGAGCTTGAGGCGGAAAGCATTCATATCCTGCGCGAGGTGGCTGCCGAGTTTCGGCGACCCGTGATGCTCTACTCCATCGGCAAGGACTCCTCGGTGATGCTGCGGTTGGCGCAGAAGGCGTTCGCGCCCGGCCGCATTCCGTTTCCTCTGCTGCATGTGGACACGGGTCTGAAGTTCCCCGAGATGGTGGCGTTCCGCGACGCCATTCGCGAACGCGGCGAAGTGGAGATCCGCGTCTATCGCAACGAGCGGGCCATCGCCGAGGGCGTAAACCCGTGGGATAACGGAACGGTGTACTGCTGCAGTCGCCTCAAAACAGAAGCTCTGCTCAACGCGCTCCGCGAGGGCGACTACGACGCCGCATTTGGCGGCGCGCGGCGTGAGGAGGAGCGCTCGCGGGCCAAGGAGCGCATCTATTCCTTCCGGGACTCTGAAGGGCAGTGGGATCCGCGATGCCAGCGCCCCGAGCTGTGGAGGCTCTACAACGGATGCGTGCATCCGGGAGAAAGCATCCGGGTGTTCCCGTTGTCCAACTGGACCGAGCTCGACATCTGGCTCTACATCCATCGCGAGAACATCCCCGTGGTTCCGTTGTATTTCGCGGAAGAGCGTCTCGTTGTCGAGCGACGAGGGCAACTCATCCCTGTCTACGAGAACACCCGTCTGTTCCCTGGCGAGGAGCCCGGTTTCGTCATGTGCCGGTGCCGCACTCTGGGGTGCCACCCATGCACGGGGGTGATCCGCTCCGAGGCGCGCACGGTCACGGATATCATCGCCGAGCTTCTCGTCTCCCGCAACTCCGAGCGCATCACCCGCGTCATTGACCACGATCAGGACGCTTCCATGGAGCAGAAGAAGCGGGAAGGATACTTTTAGCTGAGAGCTGAGAGCTGAGATGCGAGGGGCGAGGGGCGAGGGGCGAGAGGCGAGAGGCAAGAGGCGAGAGGCGAGAGGCGAGGGAGGAGGGGCAAGAGGCGAGGGGCGAGGGGCGAGAGGCGAGAGGCAAGGGACGATGGGCAAGGGGCAAGAGGCTCGAGGCGCGCGCACGTCATCGCGAGTTCGGACGCGGCGTGGCCGCGGTGCGTGAATCAGAAAGCGTAGAGAGCTTTCTTAGGAGCGAAGCGAAGCGATCCCGAACGGGATGCCCATTGTGCCCGCAACATCGCGAGTGTTCCACCGGACTCACGCGTTGAGCGGGCGAGGAGATTGAGAGGCGGAAGCCAGGCATGGAACGGACCAAAGGCCCCGAGCGGCTGATCGCGGAGTTCGAGCAGGCCGACCTGCTTCGGTTCACCACTGCTGGCAGCGTGGACGACGGAAAGTCAACGCTCATCGGCAGGCTCCTGCACGACTGCCGCGCCATCTACGAAGATCAGTTGCTGGCCATGTCGGAGGCATCACGCAGGAGCGGCGCCGATGCGCTCGATCTGGCGCTGGTGACCGACGGACTGCGCGCTGAGCGCGAGCAGAAGATCACCATAGACGTCGCCTATCGCCCCTTCGCCACACCCCGCCGACGGTTCATCATCGCCGACGCTCCTGGCCATGAGCAGTACACCCGCAATATGGTGACAGCGGCTTCGACCGCCGAGGTTGCCGTGGTGCTGCTTGACGCAGAGCGAGGCGTGACGGTTCAATCGCGCCGTCACGGCTTCCTGTCGGCTCTGGTTGGCATACGCCGCATGGCCATAGCCGTGAACAAGATGGATCTTGTCGGGTGGTCGCAGGAGCGGTTTGCCGATCTGCGCGACGAGTACGCCGCCTTCGCGCGCCGCTTCGATGCCGACCTGACGTTCATTCCGGTCAGCGCGCTCCTCGGGGACAATGTGGTCGAGCGCAGCGCCAATATGCCCTGGTACGACGGACCGTCGTTGCTGGAGTACCTGGAAAGCGTGCCGCTGGCGCGGGAATCCTCCGACACTCCGTTCAGGCTCTCCGTGCAGTATGTCCAGCGTCCCGACAAGGATTACCGGGGGTATTCAGGCACGATCGCATCAGGGTGCGTGGCAGTCGGCGATGCCGTGAGCGTCTATCCGTCACGGTTCACGACACACGTGACGGGGATCTGGGCTCCGTCGGGTCCGGTTGAGCGCGCCGAAGCTCCGCAGGCCGTCACCCTGACGCTCGCCGATGATATTGACGTCGGGCGCGGGCATATGCTTGCAGCTCCCACCGCGCCGCCCGAAGAGCTTACGGAGTTCGAAGCCACGGTGATCTGGATGGATGCCGCGCCGCTCGACACGGACGTGACGTACCTGATGAAGCACACGACCAGGGTGTTGCGCGCCAGACCGCAGCAGGTGCTCCATCGCATCAATCCCTCCTCGCTCGAGCCCGAAGATGCCGGCTCGCTGAGCCTGAATGAGATCGGCTTAGTCCGCTTGCGCGCATTGCAGCCGATCTACTCCGATTCCTACGCCGCCAACAAGCAGACAGGCGCGTTCATCCTCATTGATCCGGCAACGCACCAGACGGTCGGCGCAGGCCTGATCGAGCGTGGCATCGGCAGGCGGACCGGCAGAAGCACCAACGTGACACGGCATCGTGGCGCGGTCACCGCGGCCGATCGCGCGCGTCTGTTGGGGCAGTCTCCTGCAACGGTATGGCTGACGGGCCTCAGCGCGTCGGGCAAGTCCACGATCGCGTATGCGCTCGAAGCACGGCTGATCGCCGGGCGGCACGCCTGCGCCGTACTGGACGGCGACAACATGCGCCACGGCCTCAACCGGGACCTCGGCTTTTCGCCGGAAGACCGCGCCGAGAACATCCGGCGCGTGGCGGAGGTGGCGCGGCTGATGAACGACGCCGGTCTGATCGTGATCACGTCGTTCATATCTCCCTACGCGGCGGATCGCTCCAACGCCCGGGAGATCATCGGTGACGAGCGCTTCATTGAGGCATTCGTGGACGTGCCCGCCGAGGTGTGCGAGCAGCGTGATCCCAAGGGGCTCTACGCCAAGGCGCGTGCCGGCTTGATCCCGGATTTCACAGGCGTGTCGGCGCCCTATGAGGAGCCGGCCGATCCTGATCTGCGTCTCGACGGTACCCTGCCGATCGACGGCCTTGTCGAGGCAGCCATGACGTGTCTGCGTGAACGAGGCGCCATAGAGACGCGGTAGAAACTCATCCGACCGCCCCAATGGGGCGGCTGCAGGAGGCATCGAGCCATGCTCATCACCGTCATAGGTCGCGGACACGGCGGAACGCGAGCCATGTCCCATACCCTGAGCGCATCCGGCGTCTACATGGGCGAACCACTGAACGAGTCGGGCGACCTGCTGCCTCCTGAGCCCATGTACGAGGCATGTCGGGTTTTTGCGCGCTACGTCACCCATCGGGGAGGACTGGAGTGGGACTTCTCGCGCGTTCTGGAGGGACCCATGGATCCTGCGTTCACTCGGCTCGTCGAGCAGTTCCTGACAACGGTGCTGGCATCCGACGCCCCGAACCGCGGATGGAAACTGCCGGAGACCACGCTGGTCCTGCCGTGGATCGTGCGCATGTTCCCCGATGCGCGCTACATCTACTGGTCACGTGATCCTCGCGACAGCATCCTGGGAGCGCACCTCACGGATGATCTAGCGGATTTCGGCATTGCCTACGATCGCACCGACGACGTTCGCTTGAGGCGCGCGATTAGCTGGCGCTATCAATGGGAGATCATGCGCGCCACCCCGCCTCCCGCACACCGGATGGACGTGCGGTTCGAGGATTTCGTGCTGCATCAGGAAGCAACCCTGCGCCGCCTCGAGACCTTTCTCGGATTCCCGCTGGCTCGCATACCCGTCCGCGCAGACAGCGTGGGCCGCTGGCGCACCGATTCCGGGCAGCACGACTTCGAGTTCTTCCCTCCCGGCGCGCTCTACGACGCGGGCACGGGGTCCAGCTAGGGGTGTTGGGCTCGATGAACGATCCTGTCGGGGCGGTCCGACAGGCTCTGCCCAAGCCGCTTCGAACCCCGTTCTCGGGTAGTCTACTGCATCAGCCGCCGTCAACTCGGCATCACCAAGGAGGCCTGGAACCATGCGCTCTCTCATGACCGCATTACTCGTCTTGCTGATCTCCGTTCCGTCATTGGCTCAGGGACCTGCCCAGCGCCAAAACCGCCAGCGACCCATGCGGATCGGTCTGCAGCTCTACTCAGTCCGGGAGGACTGCGCCAAGGACCTGCCCGGCGTGCTCAAGGCCGTCGCCCAGATGGGCTACGAGGGCGTGGAGTTCGCCGGCTACTATGGCCGATCCGCCGAAGAACTGAAGAAGCTGCTCGACGAGAACAAACTGGTGTGCTGCGGGACGCACATCTCGCTCGAGAGCCTGCTGGGCGACGAGTTTGATAAGACCGTCGCGTTCAACAAGACGCTTGGCAACCGTTTCCTCATCGTCCCCGGCCTGGCTGCCGAGAGAACCAGGTCCAAAGAGGCATGGCTTGCCACAGCCAAGCTGTTCAATGAGATCAGCGAGAAGCTCAGGCCGCACAACATGTGGGTCGGCTACCACAACCACACCACGGAGTTCACGCCGCTGGATGGCGAGCTGCCGTGGGACACCTTCTTCGGCAACACCAACCGGCGCGTGGTGATGCAGTTCGACACGGGCAACGCGCTCGCCGGCGGAGCCGAAGCGGTGCCTTTCATCAAGAAATACCCGGGACGCGCGCTGACCGTGCATATCAAGGAGCACTCGGCCACCAACGATAAGGCGCTCATCGGCGAAGGCGATGTGCCCTGGAAGGAGCTGCTTCCGCTGCTCCGCACCACTGGACGCACGCGCTGGCTGATCGTCGAACAGGAGAGTTACGCCTACCCGCCCATGGAGTGCGTTGCCAAGTGCCTGCCGAAGCTGAAGGAGCTCCTCGCCGCCTCGCAGCAATGACCCACGCACGTTGACCAACAAACCACGCCGCATCCGTGCAGCCGAAGGAGCGGCGCAGGAGGACAGAATGCACGACGGATTCGACATATCGGGCAAGATCGCTGTCGTGACCGGCGGAACGAGCGGTCTAGGACGGGCCATCGCCCTCGGGATGGCTCAGGCTGGCGCCACTGTGTACGCGGGTTCCCGCGATCCCGGCAAGGTCGCGGACACCCGGGCCGCCCTGCGAGCAGCCGGACCGGACAACGATGCCGTGGCCCTGGATGTGGCGGATCCGCAGTCGGTGGAGCGCACCCTTGCCGACGTGCGCGTACGGTCCGGGCGTCTCGACATACTGGTCAATGCCGCAGGCATCACCCACAAGGCGCCGGCCATCGAGATGGCGCTCGAGGACTGGGAGCGCGTGTTGCGCACCAACCTGACCGGCACGTTCCTGTGTTGTCAGGCCGCTGCCCGAATCATGCAAGAGAACGGAGGCGGCGCCATTGTGAACATCGCCAGCCTCGCGTCGTATGTCGGTCTCTCATGGGTTGCGGCCTACGGAGCCAGCAAGGCGGCGGTCAAGGAGCTGACGCAGGTGCTCGCCGTAGAGTGGGCTGATCTCGGCATACGGGTCAATGCCATCGCCCCCGGAGTCTTCCCGACGCCGCTGAACCGTGCGCTCATCGAAGGAACGCCGCGCGGCAACTGGCTCAAGGCCCATGCGCCGATGAACCGGTTCGGCAATCCGGAGGAACTCGTGGGCGCCGCGATCTTCCTCTGTTCGCCGGCGGCGTCGTTCATTACGGGCGAGACGCTGGCGGTTGATGGCGGTTTCCTCGCCTGCGGCGCTCCCGCCAACCCGCCCGCGTAATCTGCGAAGATCGCGCACCGGACTGCGTAGATACTCCTGACGGCGCCAACGGAACTCACCGCGCCGTCAGGAGTTCAGACTATGCAAAAGCGCATCCTGCCGGCGGTTGTCGCCGCCGTCGCAGTGACCATAGGCGTGTTGGCCTGGGCAGCCCAGCAGCGCAGGATCCCGGCCCAGAAAGGTTCGAGAGCGAAAGTGACAACCACCGTAACCGTTCCTCCCGGAAAGCAGGTGGCGACCCTGGCGGGCGGCTGCTTCTGGTGTACCGAAGCCATCTTCGAAGATCTCAGGGGCGTCGAGTCCGTGACGCCAGGCTATGCCGGCGGCCATGTCGCCAACCCGACCTACAAGCAGGTGTGCGCCGGCGACACCGGCCATGCGGAGGCCATTCAGATCATCTTTGACCCGAAGGTCGTGTCCTACAGGGATCTGCTCCGCGTATTCTTCACGACACACGATCCCACAACGCTGAACCGTCAGGGCGCGGATGTCGGCACCCAGTACAGGTCGGCCGTGTTCACCCATTCGGACACACAGGCCTCCGATGCACGCGCAGTCATCGCTGAGATCACGCGCGAGGCGCTCTACAGGGACCCGATCGTTACCGAGATCACTCCGTTCACCGGCTTCTATCCGGCCGAGGAGTATCACCGCGACTACTTCGCGCGCAACCCGGATCAGGCATACTGCCGGGCGGTCATAGCGCCCAAGGTAGCCAAGTTCCGCGAGAAGTATCGAGACAAGCTCCGCAAGTGACGCGCTGACGGCTCGGGCGAGTAGGGGCGAATCAACCGCCGAGCGGAACCGCCATGAAGAGGAACGCAGCAGCGCGCGGTTGGTTCGCCCATGACGACCGTTACCAATCCGAACGAGGGCGTACCGGCCGGTTGCGGCCGCGTGTCATGCGGATCCCCGCTGATACGCCCCTACAGAACGTGTACGGCCATGCTTACCAGATGTAGAATGTGTAGGTCTGGACGCCGAGAACGCCGCGGACGAAGCTCCACATGCCGCCAACGGTGAACTCGCCAATGACCAGCCCGATGAAGAACGGTATGGCCGCGCGGTAGCCCTTCAGTCCCCACCAGCGCAGGATGATCACCTTGGCCAGCCAGGCGATGAAGATCGGGGTCCAGATGTAGTCGAGCCCGAAGGACATGCCCAGGGCGTAGCCGGCTGGATGGAACGGGAAGCCGTGGAAGCTGACGCTCATCCATGCCAGCGCCAGCGCGATGAGGGCGCCGATGAGAATGGCCAGCAGACCGGCCTGATTGGGCAACACCGGCGTGCTCAGCCACTGAGCAAGGCGGTTGAAATGCTCGGCGGCGAAGGCCGAGCCCGGCGCAGCCGGATGGACCCGCGTGGCGTAGGTGCGCCCGTAGGACAGATGCAGCATGGCCCAGAACGCGGCCACGATGCCGATGAGACCCGCGAGGGCCAGCGCCGCCGCCATGACCCGAATGCGCAGGCCGGAGTCGGACGCCGCCTTGAGCGACTCGGCCTGCTGCGGCATGAGCAAGCCGCGGTGCATTCGGTTCTGGAAATGGAGCAGCGAAAAGAGCGCCAGATTCTTCGGGCCGACCGCCGCGGTGCCGAGAACCATGATCATCATGTAGCTGTTGCCCACCCATCCGACCTCGTGTGACGGCGGACCTACCTCAGCGCGAACACGGGCGGCGGCGCCGCAGAAGAGCATGTAGAGGATCACATAGACAATCGCCAGCGACGGCGTCATCCCGGCCCAGATGAGGAACCAGATCATGCCGATGATGCCCATGGCCAGCGATGCCAGAATCAGCCGGTAGGATACGCCGCCATCGTTGGCCGTTCGATCGCGCAACGCCGTACGAACGATCCCGCCGATGTAGCCGCGCGCCAGCCAGAGCGTGGCCACGAACAGCGCGATCCATGCGCCGTAGGACTGCTCCTTCAGGTAGGGGTACCATGGGTCTCCCTCGGCGTAGCCCATGGCCGCGACCGCCACGTTCTGCATCTTCCGGCCGAAGTAGAAGAACCAGCTCGAAAAGCCGAGATTGGTGGGCATGAAGAAGCTCAGGCCGATGGCGAAAGGATAGAACGACAGCGGCAGCCATCCGAGAGCGTTCCACGGCGGATAGGGAGCGAAGTATACGCCCACGTCCTGCACCTTCACGTTAACGGAGGGCAGCGAAGGGTAGAAATACGCGAGCCCGTTGAGCAGGTCGAGGCCCGCCGCGATGGAGAATCCCGACCAGAACAGCTTGCTCCGGAAAATGCGATTGGCGCCGCCGTTCTCGGTAACCATCACCGGCAGCTGCACGATGGGATAGGTCAGGCGCTCGTGTTCGATCCACTGTCGCCGAAGCAGCAGCGACAGCGACAGCGTGGCGATGATGCCCGACAGGATGAAGATGCTCCACAGCGCCATGGGCTCGAGCCACATCATGAGGTGCTCGCGCGTGTAGAGCGTCGAGTAGCCGAGTTCGTAGGCTTTGATGCCGTCGTTCAGTTGGGTGAACGCCAGCTTCTCCGGCAGAAGTGGGGCGATCGTGCCTTCCCAGTTGTTTGAGGGCGATGCGAAGTAGGCCACGTGGGGGATGGTCGGCACCAGCATCTGCAGGTAGTCGTGGCCGACAAGGCTCGAGCCCGTGGCCACCATCCCGTACACGACGATCAGCTCCGGTCTCGTCAGCGCCCATCGGGCCCTCAGCCTCCGAATGCCTGCGTTCAGCACAACGAGCGCCATGAGCGTGAAGATGACGTTGTAGAAGAGCGACATGCATGTCGGGAAGCCCGAATAGTCCAGCGCCTCCGCGCGGGCGATCCACAGGCTGTTGACCGGGATCAGAACCGCGCCTAGCAGGATGGCCCACCACCGGAATCGTTCAGACGGCGGCTCAGAGTTGGGTGTTGAGGGCTGAGGGTCAGGAGGCCCCGAGCTGTCTTCTCGACGGGACATGGTAGCGCGCGATCAGCGCCGGGCGTCCGCCAGCAGGCCGCGCGTGGCCCAATAGAGCGCGGCATAGGCCTCGGCCTTTTCGCGATAGCGCTGATGCCGCGCGGGATCCGGATAGAAAGTGCGGGCCCGTCGCACGCACGCCTCGACTGCCTGGCCGGCATCGGCGAACACTCCCGTGGCGATTCCAGCCAGCATCGCGGCGCCCAGCGTGCTGCCCTCGGTCTCGGCTGGCCGAATGAACGGGAGACCGAACACGTCGGCCTTGATCTGGAGCCAGGCGTCGGATCGCGCGCCCCCTCCGGTAGCCGTGAACGCATCCACTCCCAGACCGAGATCGCGCAACGCCTCCATGAGCTCGACGAAGTAGAGCGTCGCGCATTCCATGATCGCCTTCAGAATGTCGCCGCGTGTCGTGGTCGGCGTCAGACCCAGAATCACCCCTGCCCCATCGCTGATATAGTCAGGCGGCCCTGTCGGTTCGAAGTAGGGGAGCACCAGCAGCCGTGTCGGTTCGGCGGGCATCTCGGCGCTGAGCCGATCGTAGATGCTGGCGAAGCCCTCGGGCGAGGCGTCGGCGGCGAAGGTATCTCGGAACCACCGGACCAGCGAGCCGCTCTGGTTGTACGCGAAGGTCACGTAGAGATCGGGCACCACGTGGTGCTCGATGTTCAGGCCTCGCTCAAACATGGCCAGCGGGTCGTCGGGCATTCGGAACGTCGGCGCATAGCATTCGAACGTGCCGATGCCGCAGACCGCGCTGCCCGGCGCGATGACCCCTGCTCCCAGAGCGTTGCAGCACTGGTCGTGACCGCCCATGACGATGCCGACTCCGTCCGGCAGACCCAGCTCGCGGGCCATGGCCGTACTGACCTGGCCCACGACCGTGCCGCTGGGCGCGACATCCGGCAGTTTCTCGCGGGCAATGCCGCAGGCATCCAGCAGCGCATCCGACCACTGCTCCGCGCGAATATCGAACAGGAGAGTCCGGTTGGCATGCGAGAAGCTCGTGATCGCCTCGCCGCCGAGCAGGTATCCCACGAGGTCCGACCACAGCAAGAACCGATCCGCGCGCCCATACAGGTCCGGTTCATGGTCACGCAGCCAGGCCAGTTTCGGCATCGAGTAGGCCGCGTTCAGGATGTTCGGATTGATGGCGTAGAAGCGCTCCGGCCCCATCCGCTCGAGCAGCGCATCGGCATACTCGGCTCCGCGCACATCCGAGCAGAGGATGCAGTTGCCCAGGATACGCCGTGTTGCGTCCACGGGCGTCATCGCCTCGCCCATCGAACTCACGCACAGCGCCGTAATCCGATCGTCGCCGGCGCGCGCAGCGGCTTCCGCGATAGCCTCGCGCACCTTCGCCCACACGTCGGCGCTGTCGAGCTCCGCCCATCCCGGCTGCGGATGGAGCGTCGGGTATTCGCGATAGGCCAGCGCCAGCCGCTCCCCGTCCGTTCGATACACCGCGGCCTTGCAGCCCGTCGTGCCCACGTCAATGCCGAGCAAGCTCATGGCCGCATGATAGTACGCCAGCCCGCACCCCGTCAAGGGATATCGGCAGCGCGTGACCAGCGGTAAGCACTGTGCACAAGGCCGTCGGCTGCAGGCGTCGCCCGCAAAAGCAATGATCAGGGACGCCCCTTTCCGCTTTTGCCATCCCCGTCCGAGTATCGAGCAACTGCCGCTCGGCACGTCGAGACGGCAGCTATGCAGAGGAGGAGCATGGGGATGAAGGAAGGTTACACGCACATTACGGTGATCCTCGATCGGACGGGCTCGATGGACTGCATCCGTGACGACACGATCGGCGGCTTCAACAGCTTCCTCGAGGGGCAGGCGGCGTCGGAAGGAACCGCGACGATCACGCTGGTGCAGTTCGACTCGCAGGACCCCTACGAGGTGGTCTATCGCTTCCGGGATGTGCACAAGGCCCCGAAGCTGACGCGGGAGACCTACGTCCCGCGCGCCTCGACGCCGCTGCTCGACGCCATGGGCCGCGGCATGAATGAGCTCTCGGCCCAGATCGCCGCCATGGACACGGCGGACCGACCGGAGCATGTGCTCTTCGTCGTGGTGACGGACGGCCAGGAGAATGCCAGCCGCGAGTTCACCCGCGCCGACATCGTGCGCATGATTGACGAGCGTAAGCAGGCGGGATGGCAGTTCGCCTTCCTCAGCGCCGATCTCGACGCGATCGAGGAGGCCGGACATCTCGGCGTCATGGCCCAGGCGAGGATGGCCTTCCGGAAGGATGCCGCCGGCGTGCAGGCCATGTATGCCTCGCTCGATGACAAGGTCCGGAGAGTCCGCGAGAGGCGCATGAGGCTCGAGTTCGACGACGACGACCGCAAGGCGCAGGAAGAGCAGTAGCCCGCGGAGCCGATGCCCGAGGGATGCCGCGTCCAACGCAGCCGCAGGCGCTGGGCGTGACGCCCTCGGGCATGGTACTCTTTCGGCATGAACCGATTGGGCATGGGACGCGCCGGCAGCGTGATGCAGGCGCTGCTCGACAGCATGGAAGGCGGCGGCAAGATCCGCGAGAGCCTCGCCATGGCCTACTGGCCGCGCGCGGCGGGGCCGCAGGTAGCCGCTGCCTCGCATGCCGAGGAGGTGCGCGACGGAATCCTGTATGTGCGCACCAAGGGCTCGGTGTGGTCGCAGGAGATCAATCTTCTGAAGCACCAGATCCTCGCGCAACTGAATCACCTGTGCGGCAAGCCGGTTATCAAGGACATCCGATTTCGCGCTTGCGGCCTGAAGCCCGCAGCATCGGCTTCCGAGACGGGCTTCCCCCCGGCAGACGAGATTGCCGCGGTGCGCCTGACCGAAGAGGACGCGGCGGCGATGGCAGCCGACCTCGAGGCGGCAGGGAAACTCGAGGATCCAGGCCTTCGGCGAGCGACGCTCCAGATTATCGAGCGCCAGTACCGCGTTCGGCGCTGGCGCCTGAACCGCGGCTGGAAGCCCTGCGCCCGGTGCGGGGCGCTGCACGGCGGCGATCAGCCGATATGCACGGTCTGCCGGGCCGAGGAAGACAGGCCGCCCACGACACCCGTGCCCATCGAGTGACGCGCCGCGTCAGGGCACGATGACGGCCTTGACCACGCGCCGATGTTCCACGTCGCTGAGGGCCTCGTTGACCTGATCAAGGCTGTATCGCCGCGAGATCATGCTGACCCAGGGAAACCGATCGCCCAACCGCGCCAGCGCCTCGGCGCCCCGGTAGATGTGGCTCAGGTCCGATCCCCAGCAGCCCTGAATCGTGAGGTGCTTGCGGTTGATATGGGCATGGGGATTGATCTCCACGTCGCCGTTGTCGGTGTATTGACCGACGATCACGTAGCGGCCCCCGTCGCGAGCCATCTCGCATCCCTGGCGCACCGCCGCGGGATTGCCGGAGGCTTCGATGACGACATCGGGGCCGCGCCCTCGCGTTGCCGATGCCACCTCAGCAAGGAGGTCCTGCGCCGGATCGAAGCACTGGTCGGCTCCCATGCGCAGGGCCGCCTGCCGGCGAATGGGGGATCCCTCGACGACGCCGACCCATC
Source organism: Chthonomonadales bacterium (assembly GCA_012517255.1). Lineage (GTDB taxonomy): Bacteria > Armatimonadota > Chthonomonadetes > Chthonomonadales > CAJBBX01 > JAAYVH01. Next base: position 3,885 of record JAAYVH010000183.1, on the reverse strand, counting down.
CGGCGCCCGATGCCTGAGCGAGCGCGCATGCGCTCAGGCCGACGGGGCCGGCGCCCTGCACGAGCACGCGGTCGCCAATCCGCAGGGCGGCAAGGTCCACGGCATGGAGGGCCGTGGGCAAGCCGCAACCGGCCGCAATCCACAGGTCGGGCGTCACCTCGCGCGGCAGGCGGACGATGCAAACGCCTGGCTTCAGGTAGATGCGCTGGCTCCAACCGCCGAGCAATCCGTCGCGGGCGCTGTAGGTGATCCCATAGACCTTGCGCTTCGGACAGCGCGTCGAGAGCTTTGCGACGAGGCAGTGCCAGCATGCATGGCACGTCTCGTGAACGTCGAGGAACGTCACAACATCGCCTGGCCGTACCGTCTGACCGTCCACGTCGGTCACCGCGCCGCCGGTTTCCTCGACGGCGCCGACGCTCACATGGCCCGGGATGATGGGATAGGGCACTCCTGACAGACGCCCGTGGAGCAGATGCACGTCCGTGCCGCACACCTCGGCGGCCAGCGTGCGCAGCGCCACGGCCCCCGGTTCGATGACCGGATCGGCCATCTCCACCACACGAACCGGCTGGCCGGGTCCCTCCATGATCGCGGCGCGGACACTCATCGTTGCACTTTCCTCCGCACTGATCATTCACCGTGCGGCGCGACTTCCCTGCCCATTCGCCATCATCTGCCAGGAGGAAGCGCCCGGCGAAGCGCAGAATGAAGGATGCCACTCGGCGGGGCGGTCGCTTGCGACCCTGCCATGGGGGTGCGGAGGTGATGCCATGACCATTGTGCAAGGCGCAGCCGTGCTGGCAGGATTGCTCGTCGCTGCGTGCCTGGCGTCCGATCAGGCCGGTGAACAGGCGAGGAGACCCATGAAGCTGCCGTCGCCATTCGCCGTCGCGGGGAAGCCCATTCTGGGCTCCTACAACCTCGAAACGCCCGACGACATCGCTGCCGCCCGCGATGTCGGCATGAACCTCGTGCTCGGCGGCGCCGACCATCTCGACCCGACCAAGCCCCTCGGCAGAGCCTGCGCCGACAACGGCGTCTATGTACTGCACCATCTGACGCAGCATGTGTATGGCCGGCCTCGACTGCTCGATCGTCTGAGCGCCGACGCCACGGAGATCCCCCTGTTCGCCGAAGGCGCGCGGCCTCATCCCGAGTCTGGCGTGATCCAGCTTGACGACGAGCTCATTCGCTACGAGGCGTCCGAGCCGGGTCGCCTCCTCCGCTGCCAGCGGGGCTATTGCGGCACGCGCCCGGCAGTCCATCGGGGCGGCATGATCCTCTTCTGGCCAGAGGAATGCGAACGCGAGATCCTGCAGGTTCGCGACTCGCGCATGCTCTGGGGATACTACGTGCTCGATGACAGCCCCGGCGATGCCATATCCGCGCTGCGGGGCATCTACCGCCTTGCCAAGCGGCTCGATCCGCAGCGCGTGGTGGCCGCCGGCTATGGGAGCGCTGGCTCGCTGTGCAACTTCGGGCCCGGCGTCTGCGACCTGATGCTCATCTACTGGTACCCCGTGTTCGGCAGCGGCCGATACGACCCGCTCATGACGAGCCATCAAGTGCAGTGGATGGTCGCCGCCGCGCGCCGGCAGGTGCCCGGAATGCCGTTCGCCGGCGTGTACCAGACGTTCGATGCCGCCTTCGACAGACCCGAGAATGCAGGCAAAGGCCTACCCACGGCGGCTCAGATCCGGAAGCAGATCGAGGACTTCGTGCGCGAAGGCGCCTGCGGGCTCGTAGCCTATCTCGGCGGCGTGCCGAGTCTGCCCGGGTGGACCGCTCGGCCATACATGCGCGAAGTGATTCGAGAGACCCACCGCGAGATCGGCGCGACCGGTGCGCTCCTGATCCCGCCGGAGCCGCCGGAGATGCGCGCGCAGCGCGTCTTTGCCGTGGGCGGCGCCCGACGTCCCCCCACGGTGCCGGGGGTGCCGCCGGCGTGGCATGTCATCCTGCCGTTCGGCCCTGCGGGAGCCGAGGGCATCAATGCCGTCTATCCGCCCGAAACCGATCAGCGGCTGTCGGCGGCCCATCAGGGACGCCACGGCGCCGTTCGCTGGGAACCGCGACGGGCGATAGGCGGCGTGATCGGCCTTGGCGAGCTTCTCGGGGGTCACAACCTGACGCAGAACGCCATTGCCTATGCGACATGCGAGGTGATCAGCCCGACAGATCAGACCGTGCGGCTCCTCTTCGGCAGCGACGACGACATGGTTATTTGGCTCAACGGGCGCGAGGTCGTGCGCCGCGTGTACGCCGGCGGCCTGCAAAGGGATGCGGAGATGCGGGAGGCGCACTTGAGCAAGGGGAAGAACCGCCTGCTGGTGAAGGTCCACAACCGCGCGGGTATGTGGGGCTTCCATCTGCGCATCGCAGGTCAGGACGGCCGACCTTTGTCCGGGCTGAGGTTCGTGCCCAGGGGCTGAATGCGCCGCGGGTGCGCAGCCACAGTCCGGCAGGAGAACCGATGCGTCTGACGAAACGGATGGTCCAATATCGCGCCATAGGAGGCCTGCCATGACCCTCTTTGCATCGTCGCTGAAGTCCCTCGTGCTCGCTCGCAATGCTCGCACGCGCCGCAAGTCGAGCTACGACGTGACCGGCGGCAATCGCGACTGCTGGACAGTCGAACCAGGCGACAAAGCGGTGATCGCCGAGATCGAGGGCGCCGGATGCATCACCCACCTCTGGTTCACCGTGAGCTGTCCCGACGACCGCTACTACCTGCGGCACACCGTCCTGCGCGCCTGGTGGGACGGCGAGGAGAACCCCTCTATCGAAGTCCCTCTGGGCGACTTCTTCAACATCGGGCACGGGCTCGCGGCCTCCAATGCCGCTGCGCCCCTGACCACCGTCGCTCCGAAAGGCGAGGAGCTGAAACTGGGCGGCGGCATGGCCATGAACAGCTACTGGCAGATGCCGTTCGCTCGAGGCGCTCGGCTGGAGATCGCCAACGAAGGGCCTGCCCAGATCCGATCGCTCTACTTCTACGTGGACTACGAGGAATACGACGCGCTTGCCGAAGATGTGCTGCGCTTCCATGCCCAGTGGCGACGCGAGAATCCCACGCAAGGCATCAAGGGCGATCTTTGCGCTCAGGGCATCAACTACTGGTCGCTGATGAACGAACCGAACCTGACGGGGAGCGAGAACTACGTCATCTTGCAGGCCGAGGGGCGCGGTCATTTCGTCGGCTGCAACCTGAGCGTGGACAACATTGATCCCACGCCCGACGGGCTCACCTGGTGGGGCGAAGGGGACGACATGATCTTCATTGACGGCGAAAAGACGCCTTCGATGATCGGCACGGGCTCCGAAGACTACCTGTGCCATGCGTGGGGTATGCATCCTCAGGGCTACCCCTACGCCGGGACGTCGGTCTACGAGCACGATCCAGAGCGACCGACCCGCAAGAAACAGACCTCCTATCGGTTCCACATTGAGGATCCGATCATGTTCGAGCGGAGCCTGCTGGTCACCATCGAGCATGGCCACGCCAACCTGCAGAGCAATGACTACAGCAGCACGGCCTACTGGTACCAGACCGAGCCGCACGCGCCGTTCCCCGCCTTGCCCGGGCCCATTGCGCGAAGGCCGCGACCGGACAGGTAGTCCTGAGGGCATGACCGGCCCGGTTGGACCGTTGGCGCAGGTCACCGCCTCGTTGGGGCGAATCAACCGCCGAGCGGAACCATCGCGAAGAGGAACGCGGCGGCGCGCGGTTGGTTCGCCCAGCTCAACCGGTGACGCAGCGGCTTGTCCGAACTCGGGCGTAGCCGCCGCTTCGCGCGGCGCTCACACGTCATTGCGAGCGAAGCGAAGCAATCCCGAGGGCTTTCGGATGTCTCTTCTGGCGATGCCGATATGCCGATCGGC
>JAAYVH010000182.1 GCA_012517255.1 Chthonomonadales bacterium | reverse complement strand
TCCCCGCCGACCTGCTGGCGCGGCTGGTGGTCGAGACCACCCAACGCGGCGGGCGGCATGTCTTCTACTGCTGCGAAGCGCCGGTCTGCGGCAACATGAAGCTGGCCCAGCGCCGCGAGGGCGACAAGACCGTCACGCTGATCGAGACCCGTGGCGAGGGCGGCCTGTTCCTCTGCGCCCCGACAGCCGGGTACGAGGCGATCCAGGGCGACCTGCGCACCCCGCCCGTGTTGACGGAGGCCGACCGGGACGCGCTGCTGGCGGCCGCATGGGAGCTGAACGAGTACTTGCCGCCCCTGGTCGGCGAAACGCGCCCCTGTGGCCAACGGGACGCCAAGGAATCGCCCGTGGCGGCCTCCGGCGAGCACCCCGGCGCAGACAATTCGGACACCGGCGCATTCTCGGCGGAGAATTCGGACAACGGCCGTTCTCGGCCGCACAATTCGGAGAACGGGCCGACACCGGCGTCATCGGTCGCACAGGGCGCATTCCCGCCAGAGATTTCGCACAGGCCAGGCGATGATTTCAATGATCGCGGAGATGTGCGCGATGTGCTCGCACAGCACGGATGGGCGCTGGCCAAGCCGGGAGAGAACGAGTACTGGCGTCGTCCGGGCAAGACATCCGGCTGGTCGGCCTCGCTGAAGGACCGGGTCTTCTACGTTTTCAGCGCGAATGCCGCGCCCTTCGAGCCGTCCCGGGCCTATTCCCCGTTCGCGGTCTACGCGCTGCTGAACCACGGCGGCGATTATGAGACGGCGGCGCGTTCTCTGCGCATGTCCGGTTACGGGGGCGACGGCCCGTCGGACATTCGCACAGGCGTCGACCTGTCGGGCATTCTCGGCCAGAGCGGCGTATGTGGGGCCGATGACTCGCACAATGCCGCCCGTGCGCCAGAGATTCCCGACCCCGGGCCCATGCCCGACCACCTTCTTCGCATCCCCGGCTTTGTCGGCGAGGTGATGAACTACTGCCTGGCGACCGCGCCCTATCCGAACCCGGTCATGGCCTTCGCCGGGGCGCTTTCGCTCCTGGCGTTCCTGACGGGTCGCAAGGTGCGCGATCCGGGCGACAACCGCACGAACATCTACCTGCTGGGCCTGGCGCACTCGGCCGCCGGGAAGGACTGGCCGCGCAAGGTCAACACCCGCATCGTCCACGAGGTCGGCCTGGCCAAGTGCCTTGGGGAGCGGTTCGCCAGTGGCGAGGGCATCCAGGACGCGCTCTTCCAGACGCCAGGCATGCTGTTCCAGACCGACGAGATCGACGGCATGCTCCAGTCGATCAACAAGGCCAAAGACGCCCGGCACGAGGCGATCATGTCCACGCTGCTGACGATGTACTCGGCGTCGAACAGCGTGTTCCCGATGCGCCGCAAGGCGGGCAAGGAAGCGCCCGGCGTCATCAACCAGCCCAGCCTGGTGATCTTCGGCACGGCGATCCCGAACCACTACTACGAGGCGCTTTCCGAGCGGATGCTCACGAACGGCTTCTTCGCCCGCATGATCATCCTCGAGGCCGGACCGCGCGGCACGGGTCAGGAGCCGGTCATCCGGGATCTGCCGCCCAGCGTGCTCGCGGCGGCCAAGTGGTGGGCCGACTACCGACCCGGCACCGGCAACCTGGAGAACTGGAATCCCGTGCCCACGGTAATCGACCACACCGACGAGGCCAGGCGGCTGCTGATCGAGACACGCGAGCAAGCCGAGGCCGAATACAGCGCCGCCGAGGCCAAGGGCGATTCGGTCGGCACCACGGTCTGGGGTCGCGTCAGCGAGCAGACCCGCAAGCTGGCGCTGCTCTATGCCGTCAGCGAGAACCATCTGGCCCCGCGCATCGGCCTGGCCGCCGTCCAGTGGGCGTCCGCGTTCGTGATGCACCAGACGCGGCGCATGCTCTTCATGGCGGCGTCCCATGTCGCGGACAGCGAGTTCGACGCCCTATGCCTGCGGGCCATCGAGAAGATCCGCAACGCGCCCGGCGCGGAGATCGGGCACTCGGTCCTGCTCAAGCGGCTCAAGATCCCCAAGAAGGAGTTCGCCGATCTCATGGACACGCTGGCGTGTCGCGGCGACGTGGAGGTCAAGGACGTCACGACGTCTGGCCGGACCGGACGCTGGTACGCGCTGCCCGGCGCAGGGGAAGGAAGATGCCCTGGGGTGAAAGAAGTTGGCTCCGCAGACGGCCTGTCGGGGTGAAAGATGGTGAACGAAGGTGAAAGAAGGGTGAAAGAAGTTTCATGAGAAAACCCCATATATACATAGAAATATATCTTCTTTCTCTCTTTCTCCCACGTACCCCCGCGATGCGCCCGGACGCCCGCGTATGCGTGTACGCGTGTGATAGGGGTGAAAGAAGAAAGAAGGTCGGGCCTGCGAATAGGTACTTGGCGGGCCAGGAGCCTCCTGATGGCGGCGGGAACAGCTCCGAGCATAGGCAAAGTTTGTTTTCAGTGTCCGCTTCCTTCTCACATGCCCACTGGATCGCACGTTTATGTCAACAACGGCACAGGCCACAGTGGCCAGGCCACAACCATAGGAACACCTGCCATGAAGCAAACGAAACATCGAACACGACCGCCGACAACGCACACCGAGGCGTCTCTGTCCACAGCGGTGGTCGAAGCTGGCACGAACCGCCCGCCGCGCCCGGCCTGGATTTCGGACGCCCTGCTCACCAGCACAATCGAGTTGTGGTCACGCGCCTACGGTCATCCGCTCGGGGAGAACGACGCCATCGAGATTCTGGAGAATGTTGGGCGGCTGGCGGAGGCACTTCTGGACGCAAAGCGGAGGATGCGGAAATGAGGATCGTCATCTGGGCACGTGTCTCGTCACGCGAGCAAAGCCAAGGCTACTCCATTGACGCCCAGCTTCGCGCTTGCCGCGACCGGGCGCTGAAAAACGGGTGGACGGTCCTGCGAGAGTTCGTCGTGGCCGAGTCGGCCAAACGGGGCGTGGAGCGCGCCGCGTTCAACGAGATGCTCAAGTGGGTCCGGGACAACGCCCGCAAAGAGGACATCAGCGCGATCCTGTCCCACAAGCTGGATCGTGTTTGTCGCAACATGCGCGATGCAGTCCGGCTTCAGGAGATGGAGGACGTGTGCGGCGTGCTGCTCGCATTCGTGGACAACCAGTTCGCGCCGGGCGCGGCAGGAGCTCTGTCGTTCAACGTAATGGCGGCAGTTGCGCAGTACTACTCGGACAACCTGCGCTCCGAGGTTCTGAAAGGTATGGACGAGAAGGTTCGCCAGGGCTGGCCGACAGGCCATGCACCCTACGGATACGTCAACGTGGCCGATAGGGACGAGCCGGTGCAGCCGCACCCGGTGGACTCCAAGACGCTTGCCCGCCTCTTCGAGTTGTTCTCCAGTGGCCAGTACACGTTCAAGGGGCTGGCGAAGCGGATGCACGATGACGGCTATGTCTATCGGCCGAGCACTCCCCGCTTCAACCGCTCATCGCTCTCTCATATCTTTGCCAACCGCTTCTATGCTGGCGAACTGATACGCAACGGCCAGGTCTATCCGGGGCGCTACAGACTCGTGGTCGAGCGCCGCGTTTTCGACGCCTGCCAGGACATCCTCAAGGGCAAGAGCCGCCGCACCGGCAACCCGGCGATCATGCTGTCAGGGGGATTGCTGCGTTGCGGCATCTGCGGATACGCGATAACCGGCGAGCATATCCGGCGCAAACTGCGCAATGGCGACTGCAACGTCCACGTCTACTACAAGTGCGGGAACAACCAGATGCATGACGACCACCCGCCGGTCCGCTGGCGCGAGCCCGACGTGGAACGGATGATCGTCGCCGACCTGGATAGCTTCCGCATCCCCGCCTCAGATGCGCAGTCCTGGCTTTCGGATCTCATCGCCAGCAAGTTCGCCGATCTGGGAGCGGCTGCATACGAGAGGCGCACGAGGCTGACCAAACGCCGTACAGAGCTCGTTGGTATGCAGGATCGGCTCCTGACCGCGTTCTTGCAGCGCGTGTTGGACGAGGCGGTGTTCAACGCCAAGGGCGCGGATCTGAAATCGCGGCTCGCTGAGGTCGAAGCGCAGTTGGAGGCGGCGGACATGGCCACGGAAGACGATGGCAGATTGGCGCTCTCTGTTTCCGACTTCAGCCAGGACCTCGCTGCTGTCTGGGTGAGATCAGTCGCATCAGATCGACGAGCTCTTCTGGAATGCATCAGCTCGTCCAGATGCCTGACTGACTCAAGCCTCATGCTTGTGATGCGACGGCCATTCGATTTGCTGAAAGATGGAGTTCGCCGGGTCTCCAGTAAACCGGCATCAACCTGAAACGGAGGTGCGACTATGAACATCGAATTGCGGCCTATCGAGGCCATCAAACCCTATCCCGGCAACCCGCGCGTCAACGACGACGCAGTGGACGCCGTGGCGGCCAGCCTGACCGAGTTCGGGTTCCGCCAGCCTATCGTGGTGGACGCCGAGGGCGTCATCATCGTCGGTCACACCCGCTGGAAGGCGGCGAAGAAGCTCGGCCTGGCCAAGGTGCCGGTCCATGTGGCGACCGACCTTCCGCCGGAGAAGGTCAAGGCGTACCGAATCGCGGACAACCAGACCGCGACGCTGGCCGAATGGGACTTCGAACTGCTGCCCATCGAGTTGAAGGACCTTCAGCGGGCTGACTACGACCTGAGCCTGCTCGGGTTCGACGAGGACGAACTGGCCCACCTGCTCGACGGCGACGTGGCCGAGGGGCGGACCGATCCCGACCATGTGCCGGAACCGCCGGACACGCCCGTCACCCAGCGCGGCGACGTCTGGGTGCTCGGCAATCACCGCCTGATGTGCGGCAACAGCGGGAGCGTCGAGGACCTCGACCGCCTGCTCGACGGCGCGACCATCGACCTCGTGAACATGGACCCGCCCTACAACGTCAAGGTCGAGCCGCGCAGCGCCACGGCCATCGCGGCGGGCACCAGCGGGGCGTGGGGCCGGGACTGGCAGAAGATCGCCCACCACCAGGGCTTTGATCAGGCCCGGGGCGTGGTCGATCCGAAGAAGGCCCGCAAGAAGATGCGGGCGAAGGATCGCCCGCTGGAGAACGACTTCGTGACCGCCGATGCATTCGACGAGATGCTCCTGGCCTGGTTCGGCAACGCCTCGCGGGTGCTCAAGCCGGGCGGGTCGTTCTACATCTGGGGCGGCTACGCCAACATCGGCAACTATCCCGCGCCGCTGGCCGCCGCCGGGTTCTACTTCAGCCAGGGCATCGTCTGGGACAAGCAGCACCCGGTCCTGACGCGCAAGGACTTCATGGGCGCGTTCGAGATCTGCTTCTACGGCTGGAAGGAAGGCGCGGGCCACAATTACTACGGCCCCAACAACGCCACGGACCTGTGGCACGTCAAGAAGGTCAGCCCGCAGGCGATGATCCACCTGACCGAGAAGCCCGTCGAGCTGGCGGTGCGCTCGATCCAGTACTCGTCCCTGCCGGGCCAGAACGTCCTCGACCTGTTTGGCGGCAGCGGATCGACGATGATCGCGTGCGAGCAGACCGGCAGGCGGGCCTTCCTGATGGAACTCGACCCGCCGTACTGCGACGTGATCGTGAAGCGCTGGGAGGAGTTCACCGGCAAGAAGGCGGAGCGGATTCCGGGGCCGGAACCGAAAGAGACAGCCCCGACCGAGGCCGGGGCTGCCGTGGAGGCGAAGGTATGATCGAGCGCCTACGCCTTGCGGCTCTTCGCCGCCTCCTCGCGCACGTATTCGCTGTCCTTCAGGGCGAACTTGCCGCGTTCGGTTTTGACGAACCGGCTCGCGTCGCCCTTGAGGGTGATCTCGCGCAGGATTGCGGCGTAGAGCGTGCTGGCGGGTGTCTTGCCGGTGCGCGGGGCCCAGAGGCCACGCTTGACGGCCAGTTCCACGATGTCCTTGCAGCGCATCGGGTCGCCGGTGCCCTGTGACAGGAGATGGACCGCCGCGTCCATCAGGCTCATGGCCTTGCCGCCCTCGGCCACGGGTTGGCCGCCCTTCGCGCCACGGTCGCCCGTGTCGCGCCCGGTCTTGGCGCTGGCGTCCTTGGTAGCCTCCGGGGCCTTCGCCGCGCCGTTGGGCGCGTTTTGCGCCGCCTCGGCGGCCTCGACCTTGGCGTCCACGTCGGGCGTGGTCGGCGGCACGCCGAGGCGCTCGCTCGGCAGCTCGCGCGGCGTGGCGGCCTTCTTCTTCCCGTTCTTGGGCTTGGCATCCTTCACGGTCTTCTCCTGCTTACCTGCGTTCTTGGGTCCTGCCTTCTTCATCGCGTCTCTCCTCTCCTCGTTGCGGCCGACGGCACCATGCCCCGGCCAAACTCGTTCTCAGTCGTTTCCCGTCGCCTGGGCGACGGCCGCCTCGACCATCGCCATCACGCCGCGCCGTTCGTTCATGCCGTGCGGCAAGGGGTGAACCTCCAGGACGGCCTTGCACGCCTCCAACAGGTCGGGCGCGGCGGCCATCAGGCGGGCGTTCGCGTTCCTGGCAGCCAGCGGGATGTTGACGTTCTGGTGAACGTCGGCCAGCAGTGCGCCGGGGCCGTTCTGAACCCAGAGCCAGCCCGGTGGATTGTAGGCGGCCTCGACGGCCTTCCACGGTCCCGGGGTGTGTCGTGCGTCTTTGTCGCTCATGGTCGTCTCCTCTCTGTGTTGCCCGGCATCGCGCCGGGCGGGTTGTTACGCGTCCAGTTCCTTCAGGAGCCGGGCGCACGCCTGTTTGCCGCCGAGGCGCTCGATCAGCCTGTCGGCGAACCACTGCACCTGGCGTTCGACATCGAGGTCGCGGCAAATCGTGGGCTGGCGGCTGCGGTTGCTGCGCGTGGCGATGATCGCCACGGCCTGCGGACTCAGATCGGCGGCGATGGCGTCGAGCATCGCCTCGTCGTTCTCGGGGACGGTCACGCGCCTGCGGCGGCCGTCGATGGTGGTCAGGTAGGTCTTCATGGCGTCGCTCCTCTATCGGCTCTGGACGATGGTCACCTGGAACTCGCGGCGGTCCTTCATGCGGATGACGAGGCCCTTGTTCATGGTCAGGACTCCGGCCTCCTCGAAGGTCATCACCGACTCGACGTTGGCGATCTCCTCGGGCACCTCGCAGAGGTCTTCGCCCAGGTCGAGGGTCAGCATCGCATCGGCGATCAGGGCATTGAGCGTGGTCTGCATGGTCTGTTCGTTCATGGCGTGGTCCTTTCTGTTTCAGGCGTTGTCGTTGAGGCGGGTGAAGAGCTGCTGGCGGTCGTTGCGCTCGGCGAAGCGCTCCGCGATCTCAATCGCGGCTTGCAGGTCGGCGGCGAAGCGCCTCGCCGTCGCGATGTCGACCGCGCCGATGCTCGGCCAACTCACGCGCACCTGGCGTTTGCCGAGGTGCGCCCAGTTCGTCACGTCGATGCGGTTGTCGCCAACCACGGCGTGGTCGTCCGTCCGGCATTCCACGTTCCTGTTCGTGTCCATTGCGTCCTCCTGTCAGTCTGCGAACCGCTGCAGCTCGCGGTAGTAGTCGTCGATGTCGCCGTTCGTGCCGCGCACGCCGTCGCACCGGCGCTGGATGATCTGGGCGAGGCTCCAGAGTTCGTTCTCGCTGGCGTCGGCGTGGACGAGTTGCTTGGACGAGACCACCCGCGTCAGCCAGGCCTGCTCTTTGCCCGGGTCGCGGATGATGCTGTCGATGCGGATGTTGTCGCCTTCGCGTTCGATTGCGACGCGCCCGGCGCGTCCTTCGAGTTCGATGCGTTTGACCTTCATGGCGTCGTTCCTTTCTGTTGTTCAGGCGTTGATGCCCAGGATCACGCGCGGCGTGTATCCGAGGCGTCGGCACTCGGCGTTGATCGATCTGCGGATCGGGCTGTTCGGGCGGTTGGCGCGGTAGATGCGGGCGAGCCGGGGCCATCCCAGCTTCTCGATCCGCCGGACGCCGTCGCGTCCGCGTGCCATCAGCCATTCGTGGGTCTCGGTGGTGTGCGTCTTGCGCATGGTCGTGTTCCTTTCTGGTTACCGGCTCTTGTTGATCATGGCCTCGACGATCTCGCTGCCCTCGACGCCCTTGAGGAACCCCACCGTCTCGGCCAGCAACTCGCGGACGTGGCCCAGGCTCCCGGCGACCGGCCAGGTGTCCTCGGTCATCTCGCGGTCGTTCAACTCGGCCTCGAGCATCTTCATGAGGCGGGCGATGTGCCCTCGCGTGGTGCGGCATGCGGCCTTCGGCGTCTCGGTCTTCGTGGTCTTCGCGTTCATCGTATCTCCTTCTGGTTGAGGGCCTTACGGCCTTTTTTGTTGAACACAACATTGCTCGGGGGGCCGGGAACATCAACTGGAAGGTTCGACTTTTCCGAACTTTCTGCACCCCGTAAGGCTTTGAAACAGCACGACTTACGGAATCGGGCCGTTTCCCCTATCAGATTTCTTACGCCGTGGGCGCGAAAGGTGGCGGCATGACCGATGAATCCACGCCCAGAATCACGGCGCTGACGCCCGCGCAGGCCGCGCGAATCCTGGCCGCCGCCGGGCAGAGGCGGATCACCGAGGCGATGGTGCGGGCCGACGTCGAGGCCGGTGCGCCCACCAACGCCGACGGCACGCTCAACCTGATCCACTACGCCGCCTGGCTGGCGCGGGAGGCTGCCCATGGCGATTGACGTGCGCCAACTGCGACCGTCGATGCTGACGCGGATGCTGAACTCCACACCGCTGGGCGAGGTGCTCGGCGACCGGCAGTTGCGCCGTCATCGCAACCGGGCGGGCTACCGGATCGGCGACGAGAAGCACGTCGATCTCCTACGCTACGCCGCGTGGCTGCTGTGGAACCGGCACAACCCGGAACCGGAACGGGAGCCGCGCGACTACGAGGCGATGAAGGAAGCCGCCCGCGCCCGCAACGCGGAGCTGTCGGCCATCGGTCGGGACATCGGCGAGATCCCCGAGGTGATCGACCCCGACCGCAAGGCCAGGGCCGCAACCGACTTCCGGTTCTTCTGCGAGGCGTACTTCCCCGAAACCTTCAGCCTGCCGTGGTCGGACGACCACCTGAAGGTGATCGCCAAGATCGAGACCGCCGTGCTGCGCGGCGGGCTGTTCGCGATGGCCATGCCGCGCGGCAGCGGCAAGACCACGCTGGCGGAGACCGCCTGCATCTGGGCCATGCTGACCGGGGCCCAGGAGTTCGTCTGCCTGATCGGGTCGGACGCCGGGCACGCCCGCAGCATGCTGGAGAGCATCAAGGTCGAGTTCGAGACCAACGAACGGCTGCTCGATGACTATCCCGAAGCGGTCTTCCCGATCCACGCGCTCGAGCGGATTCACAACCGGGCCAAGGGCCAGCTCTGCGGCGGCAAGGCCACGCGCATCGTCTGGACGGCGGACGAGATCGTGTTGCCGACCATCGCGGACAGCAAAGCCTCCGGCGCGATCATCCGCGTCGCGGGGATCGAGAGCCGCATTCGCGGCATGAAGTTCAAGCGTGCCGACGGTCGGGCGGTGCGCCCGTCGCTGGTGGTGCTCGACGATCCGCAGACCGACGAGTCGGCCCGCAGCGACATGCAGGTGCGGGCCCGTATGGAGACCCTGAACGGCGCGATCCTGAACCTGGCCGGGCCGGGGCAGAAGATTTCGGGCATCATGCCCTGCACGGTGATCCGGCCTGGCGACATGGCCGACCAGATTCTCGACCGCGACAAGCACCCGGCCTGGCAGGGCGAACGCACCCGGCTGGTCTACGTCTTCCCGACGAACGAGAAGCTCTGGGACAAGTACGCCCAGATCCGTGCCGACAGCTTCCGCAACGACGGCGACGGCCACGAGGCCACGGAGTTCTACGGCAAGCACCGCAAGGAGATGGACGCGGGCGCGGTGATCGCCTGGCCTGAGCGCCACAACGAAGACGAGCTATCGGCCATCCAGCACGCCATGAACCTGCGTCTCCAGGACGAGCGGGCGTTCTGGGCCGAGTACCAGAACCAGCCGCTGCCGCAGGAGGAAGGCGAGAGCGACCAGCTCAATGCCGACGCCATCGCCGCCAAGACCAACGGCCTGCCGCGCGGCGTGGTGCCCATCGGGGCCAGTCATCTGACCATGTTCATCGACGTGCAGGGCAAGCTGCTCTTCCACGCAGTGGTCGCATGGGAGGACGATTTCACCGGCTACGTCGTCGACTATGGCACCTATCCCGACCAGCAACGTCCGGTCTTCGCCTTGCGCGAGGTGCAGAAGACGCTCGCCCGCGTCGCGCCAGGCACCGGGATGGAAGGCTCGATCTACGCCGGTCTGGAGAAGCTGACCGACGCGTATCTGGCCAAGCGCTGGCGGCATGACGACGGGGCCGAGATGGGGATCGAGCGATGCCTGATCGATGCCAACTGGGGCCAGTCCACGGACGTCGTCTACCAGTTCTGCCGCCAGAGCGCCCACGCCGGTCTAATCATGCCGAGCCACGGCCGCTACGTCGGCGCGTCGAGCGTCCCGTTCAGCGAGTACAAGCGCAAGAAGGGCGAGCGGGTCGGGCTTCACTGGCGCGTGCCGACCGTCCAGGGCCGACGCCAGGTGCGTCACGTCCTGATCGACACGAACTACTGGAAGAGCTTCGTCCACGCCCGGCTGGCCGTGGCGATGGGCGATCCCGGCAGCCTCTCGCTCTTCGGGCGCAAGCCCAGCGAACACCAGCTCCTGGCCGAGCATCTCACCGCCGAGTACCGCGTGAAGACCGAGGCGCGGGGCCGCATCGTGGACGAGTGGAAGATCCGCGCGGGCGGGCCCGACAACCACTGGCTCGACTGCATGGTTGGCTGCGCCGTAGCGGCGTCGATCTTGGGCGCGGTTTTGCCCGGTACTGACGCCAAGGCCGCGACCGCGCGTGCGCCGATCCGGTTATCCGAACTGCGAAAGGGCAAACGATGAAGCCTGCTGCCGACAACAGGGTATCCGCGCCCAAGCGGGGTCTGGAATGTCCGGGCTGCGGCTGCGCCCATTTCCGCGTGCTCTACACCCGCCGGTCCATCGGCGGCCGAATCCTGCGCCGTCGAGAATGCCGTCACTGCGGGCGGCGCGTGACGACGTATGAGGCAGCATCCGCTTGAGCGGTGGTCACAGGCCGTACTTCTGCCGGAAGTCGCCGATCCAGTCCGCATGCCGTCCTGAGTCCGCGATGTGCCTGGCCAGCGTCTGCATGCTCAATGATGCCACCCGGCTTCGCAACCCATCGGGAACGAACTGCATCACAAAGGGCATGATGCCGCCGGAATCGGAACCCGTGTCGCAGTGGAAGACCGGACTTCGCTCGTCGTGCAACAGGACAAAGATGCCGCCATACTCCAGCGCAAAAAGCAGTTCCCGGAAGAACTGGTAGTTCAACGCCAGCACGCATTGGCGTTCGCCCTTCATCAGATCGGCCAGCCCGTGCTTCTCGGCCAGCGTCCAGTACCGGCGTCCAATGTGGTGAAGGTAGCAGCCGGTTTTCGCGGGCAGAGGATTCTTCCCGGCACAATCGCCCATGCCGAGAACCGTGCAACTGCCGAACTCCGCCTCCATCATTTTGGACTCGATGAATACGAACGGCCGCCCAGACGCGTCGCGCAGGGCGATGTCGATGGACGTGGGTTGTCCCGAGTCCTCGTTGAAGACCTTGCGGTCCTCGAACTCGAACACAGCATCTTCCAACTGCTTCTCGCACGAGACCCCGACGGATCGCAGCGCGGCCAGCAGTGGATCGTAGTCATGGCGCACGATGAGCGGCCCGACGAGATTGAACGCCATCGCCTGACTGCTCAGGCCGTGGTGCAGGTACTTGTGAAGCGGAAACGGTTTTCCTTCGTTCTCGCAGATCGCTTTGTGTCGCTTGATGTACTTGACCACGTCCGGCAGGATCAGGTTGCTGGGCCAGTTCTCCCACTTGTCCAGGATGAACGCGTACTTCGGATCGCGCGGCAGATCCTTGCCGTCGAACCAGTGCTTCGCCGTCTCCCGCATCTTCCGCTGATAGGCATAGTAGCGGGGGAAAGGCCACGTCTGGGCCAGTCTTCGGCTACTGGGTGTCGTATCCGTCATAGGTGTCCACTTTCCATCAGAACGGGGGCCAGTCTATCCGATTCCGACCCAGAATACATGTGCTATCTCGCTCCCATGTTCTACCCGTAGAACCTGCCGCAGAAATCTTCATCCGCGCCCCGCCACTTTGCGATCTCGCCGCGTAAGTAACCCGTAGACGGCCGATGGTCGGCCGCCGACGGGAGAAAACCGTGGCCGAGACTCTCGACACACAGATCCGCGACAACGCCGCCGGGCCGAAGAAGGCGACCGGCGATTCCGGCAGCGTCGAACAGCACCCGCTGAACGACCAGATCGCGGCCGACCGGTATCTCGCCTCCAAGAAGGCAGCCCTGTCCCGAGGACTGGGCATCCGCATGTCGAAACTCGTGCCCCCGGGGAGCGCATGATGGTGCAGGTTGCCGACAACGTCACGAAGACGCCGGTCCGCCTGGGCGGGTTCCAGAAGCCCGCCCTGCGGCGCGTCGACGTTCGCGCACTGGCGCGGCGGCGGGTCCGAGCCGGGTTCGACTCGGCCGAGACCACCGACAACAACCGCCGCCACTGGGCGCGGGCCGACGCGCTCTCCGCCGACGCGGCGGCCAGTCCCGAGGTGCGCCGGACGCTGCGCAACCGCGCCCGCTACGAGGTCGCGAACAACTCCTACGCCCGGGGCATCGTCCTGACGCTGGCCAACGACAGCGTCGGCACCGGCCCCCGGCTCCAGATGCTTTCCGACGATCCAACCTTGAACCGCAACGTCGAGAGCGATTTCCATTCGTGGGCGCAGGCCGTCGGCCTCGAGCAGAAGCTGCGCACCATGCGCATGGCCCGCTCGCAGGATGGAGAGTCCTTCGCCGTGCTGGCCTTCAACCCCTTCGTCGAGCACGACGTGCAGCTCGACATGCTGCTCGTCGAGGCCGACCAGGTCGCCAGTCCGTGGCGGCACATCCAGGACGAGCACGAGGTGGACGGCCTCGTGCTGGATGACTACGGGAATCCCATCGCCTACCGGGTGATGAAGAACCACCCGGGCAGTGCCTACCGGATGGTCTTCGACGATTTCACCACCGTTCCGGCCCCGGCCATGATCCACGTCTTCCGGCAGGACCGGCCCGGCCAGCATCGCGGCATCCCCGAGATCACGCCCGCCTTGCCGCTTTTCGCGCAGCTCCGGCGTTTCACCCTGGCCGTGCTCTCGGCGGCGGAGGCGGCGGCCGACTTCGCGGGCATCCTCTACACCGACGCTCCGGCCAACGGCGAGGCCGACGCCGTCGAGCCGATGGACCTGATCGAGCTCGAGCGCAACATGCTCATGACCATGCCCGGCGGCTGGAAGATGAGCCAGGTCGAGCCGATGCAACCGGCCACGACCTATGCCGAGTTCAAGAAGGAGATTCTGAACGAGATCGCCCGCTGCCTGAACATGCCGTTCAACATCGCGGCGGGCAACTCCTCGGGCTACAACTATGCTTCCGGGCGTCTGGATCACCAGACCTACTTCAAGTCCATCCGCGTGGATCAGTCGTTCACGGCGTCGCGAGTCCTGGACCGCGTGCTCACGGCATGGCTCCGCGAATACGCCGTCCTGACCCGGAACCTCGGCCTGATCGGCATCATCCCCCCGCACCAGTGGTTCTGGGACGGCTTCGAACACGTCGATCCCGCCAAGGAAGCTAACGCGCAGGAGACGCGCCTGCGGAACCACACCACCACGCTGGCGCACGAGTATGCCCGGCAGGGCAAGGACTGGGAGATGGAACTGCGGCAACGCGCCAAGGAGAAAGCCCTCATGGATGAACTCGGACTCAGCGCGACGGAGACCGTTCCGTCCGCACCCGGCAACGAGACGGAGGAGAAAGACAACGATGAATAGGACGAGGAAGACCGTGCCCGGCGGGTTCTACATCCGCGCCGAAGCGGGCGATGTGAACCTCCAGGCGGCGACGGCCGACGACGGCAAGACGCTGCGGCGCTTCACCATGACCGCCTACACCGGCGGCGCGATGGCGCTCGCGGGCTGGCCGTACCCGGTGGTCGTGGACCTGACCGGACTGGCCCTCGGCAAGAAGTCGCGGCCGATCCTGATGAACCACGACACCGCGCGGATCGTCGGGCACACCGACACCGTCGGCGTGGAAGGCACCGCACTGACTGTCGCCGGAGTGATTTCCGGCGTGGGCAGCGCGGCGCGGGAAGTGGTGGGCGCGTCCGACAACGGCTTTCCCTGGCAGGCGAGCCTGGGCGCGGCGGTAAAGAAGGTCGTCTTCGTGCCCGAGGGCAAGACGGCGGCCGCCAACGGGAAGGAGTTCGCCGGGCCGGTCTACATGGTCCGCCAGGCGAAGTTGGGCGAAGTGAGTTTCGTGGCGCTCGGCGCGGACGACGCGACGACGGCGAAAGTGGAGGCCGGGCGCATTCCGGTCATTGAAGGCAACAGCAACATGGAGGTCATGACAATGGACTTCGAGAAGTGGGTCGAGGCGAAGGGCTTTGTGCTCGCGGACCTGTCGGAAGATCAGACCGCGAATCTCAAGGCGATGTACGAGGCGGAAATGAACGCTGCCGGGAAGCCGGACGGCGACCAGCCCGCGCGTGGCACGCAGGCGGGACCTGCCAAGCCGGTCGAGGGCAAGCCGAGCGCGGCCGAGGCCGTCATCCAGGCGCGTGAGGAAGCACAGTCGGCGGTTCGCACCGAGCGCGAACGCGTGTCCGCGATCCAGGAGATCTGCGGGGGCGAGTTCCCGCGCATCGAGCGCGACGCGATCCGGCTCGGCTGGAGCATCGAGGACACCTCGCAGAAGGTGCTCAAGGCGATGCGGGAGAACAGGCCCCAGGCCGATGTCCACATCGTGACCCGGTCCGACAAGGGGTCGGCCTTCACGGCGCGGTCGCTGGAAGCGTCGCTCTGCCTGCGGGCCCGCATCCCCGAGGAGACGCTCGTGAAGGAGTACGGCGAGCAGATCGTCGAGAGCGCCTACGCCAACCGCGAGATCAGCCTCCAGGCGCTGCTGGCCGAGTGCGCCGAGATGGAAGGACGCACGATCCCGCGCACGTTCGGCAACGACACGATCCGGGCCGCGTTCTCGACGGTGTCGCTGCCGGGCATCCTCAACAACGTCGCCAACAAGAAGCTCCTGCGGGCCTTCGAGTCCCAGGCCATCGTGGCGACGCGCATCTGCTCCGAGGGCGAGCTCAACGACTTCAAGGAGTCGGAGCGCTACCGCCTGACGGACGTGGGCGACCTCGAACCGGTTGCGCCGGACGGGGAGCTGAAGCACGGCGGGCTCAAGGAAGACAAGGCGACGAACCAGCTCGGGACGTTCGGCAAGATCTTCGCGCTCACCCGCGAGATGATCTACAACGACGATCTGGCCGCCTTCATGAAGGTGCCCGAAGGCATGGGCGCTCGGGCCGGGCGGAAGGTCGACCAGCTCTTCTTCACGCGCCTGCTCGGCAACCCGGTGCAGGGCGACGGCAAGACGCTGTTCCACGCTGACCACAAGAACTGGCGGGACGGTGCGGACACGGCTCTCTCCGGCGACTCCCTGGCGCTGGCGATCCAGATGTTCCTGGATCAGACCGACGCCGACGGGCAGCCGATCAACGTGAGCCCGAAGTTCCTGCTGGTGCCCACGGCGCTCAAGATGACGGCGCGGGAGCTGCTGAACTCCGTGACGTTCTTCGCCACGGGCAGTTCCAACAAGGCCCGCATCCCGACCTACAACGCCCTCGCGGACGAGGACATCGAGGTCGTGGCGAGCCCCTACCTCTCGAACACGAACTATCCGGGCGCGTCGGTCAAGGCCTGGTATCTGTTCGCCGACCCGGCGGTCGTGGACACGTTCGAGATCGGCTACCTGAAGGGCCGCCGCGTGCCGACGGTCGAGCAGGGCGAGACCGACTTCGACACCCTCGGCATCAAGTTCCGGGTCTACTTCGACCTGGGCGTGCGCGAGCAGGACTACCGGGGCATGACCAAGTTCAAGGGCGAAGCGTAAACCGCAAGGAGACATGACATGAGCGTGAAGTACATCCAGACGGGCGACGCGGTGGATTACACCCCCGGCGCGAACGTGGCAGCGGGCGATGTCGTGGTGCAGGGCGAACTCGTGGGAGTCGCCAAGCTCGATATCCAAACCGGGAAACTCGGGGCATTGGCCGTGACCGGCCTCTTCGACTTCCCCAAGGCGGCAGGCGCGGGCACGGCCATCGCGGTCGGAGCCCGCGTCTACTGGGACGTGGCCGAGCAGGTCGCCAAGGCCGACAGCGAGGCGGGCGCGAACAAGGAGATCGGCAAGACCGTGAAGGCGGCGGCCGACGACGACGCCCTCGTGCGGGTGCGCCTGACTCAGTGACGGAGACCGACCGTGGGCGACCTCCTACAACAAGGCTCGCAGTGGCTGGAGCAGCAGCGCACCGCGCACTGTTCCAGCCCGGTCGAGTACCGCAGGCCGCCGGACGCCAAGAGCGTCCATGCGACCTACGGCAGGACCGTGTTCGAGGTCGCCGACGAGTCGGGCCTGACGATCAACGGCCAGGTCTGGGACTTCCTGATCCTGGCAGAAGAACTGGGATTCGATCCCGAACCGGGAGACGTGATCGCGGCCAACGGGCGGCGGTACGAGGTCATGAATCTGAGCGGCGAAGGCTGTTGGCGCTGGAGCGATCCCTACCGGCAGACCTACCGCATCCACACCAAGGACGTGGGAGCAGAACCGTGAGCGAAGTGACGATCAGCGGTGAGTTCCGCGCGGCGTGCGAGCGCGAGTTCGCGGAGATCCGCGTCAAGCTCGACCGGCTCGACGAGGCGATCCGGGGCAACGGCAAGCCCGGCATCGCGCTGCGGCTGGACCGGCTGGAACAGGACGCGAGGCGGTATTCGCGGCTGGTCTGGCTGATCGTCGGCTCGGCGGCTACGGCGTTCGCGTCGGTGCTGGTGGCCTGGGCCACCGGCTGAAGGAGGCAAGCGTATGAACAATGTGATCATGAGAAGGGTCGAGGTGACGGCCGACTACCAGCCGCTTGCGGATCGCAAGCTGGTGGCTTCCGTCACGCTCGCGAGCCTGCCCACCAACGGCGGCACGGTCTATTTCCGGGGCGACGATGGCTCGGACGTACCGTGGGTGCCGGGCGAGTGGAACGACTTCTGGAGCGTCAACCTCAATGAAATCGTCATCAAGGGAACGCCCGGCGACGTGGTGACGGTGGTCGGAGGGACCTGGTAATGCCCTACGGCGGAACGATCTTTTCAACGGTGAACGCTGACCTCGTCCAAACGGACGTGGACAGCATCGTCCAGGGACTGACCGGCCCCGGCGGGATGACGTTAACGGATGTGCAGGACCGCCTGAACCTCGGGCTGTTCGACTTCGGGATGATGCCGTGGATGGAGATGATCCGCTACGACCTCGATTACTACCTCTACAACTCGATGTGGGGGTGGGAACCGTGGCTCCAGACCGTCGACCGCTCCATCAACGACAACTTCTACTACCACCTCTACGACCAGAACGCCTGGCAACCGTGGTTCCAGACCATCCACAACGACCTGTTCAGCCAGATGAGCCTCATGCCGTGGATGGAGACGCTCCACTACGACCTGGACTACTACCTCTACAACTCGATGTGGGGATGGGAGCCGTGGCTCCAGACGGTGGATCGGTCGATCAACGACGGGTTCTACTACCACCTCTATGACCAGAACACCTGGCAGCCGTGGATGCAAACCATCCACAACGACCTCTACAGCCCGATGTACCTCATGCCGTGGTTGGAGTTGATCCGCAACGACAACCAGTACCACCTGTACGACCCGAATTTCAGTCAGCCCTGGCTCCAGACCATTCACAACGATCTCTTCAGCCAGTGGAGCATGATGCCCTGGCTCGAGATGATCCGCATGGACCTGGAGTACTGGCTGTACGACTGGAACACCTGGCAACCCTGGTTCCAGACGATCCACAACGATCTCTACAGCCAAATGAGCCTCATGCCCTGGTTGGAGATGACGAACTACGACCTGAACACCTACCTCTACAACCAGTGGAACATGCAGCCGTGGTTAGAGACGCTGACCTACGCCGTCGACAATGGATTCTACTACCACCTCTACGACCAGAACCTGTGGCAGCCGTGGCTGCAGACCATCAGCTACAACCTCGATTACTACCTCTATGACTGGATGAATGGCCGCCCCCTGTTGGAGAGCGTGCGGGATGATTTGTCGGCTGTGCGGACCGTACTCGAGGACGTTTACGACTCCGCACAGCATGCGTTGAGAACCGTGTAACCAGGAAAGGATGAGTGCCCATGAAGCCCGAGATCAAGATCGCGAACGTGGACGGCAAGAAGGCCCTTGTGGTCAATGGCAGGTCGCTGCTGAACAAGCAGCAGGTGACCGACCAGATCGCCGCCCTGAACGAGCGCATGACCAAGCAGCTCCCCGCCGCCAAGGCGAAGCTGAACGCCAAGGACCTGCTGGCGCAGGCCGAGGCGAACATCGACCGGCAGATCGCGCAGGCCGCCGAGGTGAAGACCGAACTCGAAGCCGTCGTATCGCAACTGGACTGACCTATGGCGCTGGTGATCGACATCGCGGATGCCGTCGTGGCCGAGCTCAACGCCCCACCGGCGGGGACGTTCGACCCGGTCTTCACCGCCGTGCGGCGGGTGTTGCCGGAGTTCGATCTCGCCGAGCTGGCGGAGTTGAAGGTCACGGTGGTGCCCAAGGCGGTCGAGATCACTGGCGCGACGCGGTCGGTTGGCCAGTTCGACTGCCAGATCGACATCGGCGTGCAGAAGAAGCTGGGCAAGGACCTGGACACCGAAACGGCGGCGCTGTGCAGCCTGATGGACGCCATCGCGGCCTACCTGCGACGGCGTCCGCTGGCCGCCACGCCGCACGCGGTATGGGTGCGGTCGCGGAACGATCCGGTATATGCGCCGGAACATCTGGCCGACCAGCGGGCTTTCACGAGCGTGCTGACGGTCACCTACAGGAGCGTCGGATGATCGGCTTCGAGATCAAGCAGCTCTTCTTCGACCGCGAGGCGGTGACCTCGCGGGTGGACCCCGCGACGCGCAAGGTGCTGTCGAAGTTCGGCGCGTTCGTGCGGCGCACGGCCAAGGGGAGCATCCGGCGGCGCAGAAAGGCCGCGCCCCCCGGATCACCGCCGAGTTCGCACACGGGGTTGCTCAAGAAGTTCATCTTCTTCGGCTACGACCCGGAGCAACGCAGCGTGGTGATCGGGCCGACGCGGCTCGACCGGCGCGGGCAAGGTGAAGCGCCCTCGCTGCTGGAGTACGGCGGGCAGACGACGCTCGTGCGCCGGGGAAAACGCGAACGGGCGACATACCGGGCGCGGCCCTACATGGGACCGGCCTTCGAGAAGGAACAACCGAAGCTGCCCGCCATGTGGCGGGACAGCGTGAAATGAGGAGAACGAGTCATGGCTGAATTTGTGTTGGGCATGAATGCCAAGCTGTATTACGGCGCGGCGGGCGGGTCGGCCGCTACCGAGATGGGCAACGTCCGGGACGTGACGCTCACCCTCGAGGCGGGCGAGGCCGATGTCACCACCCGCGCCAACCTGGGCTGGCGGGCGACCGCGCCGACGCTGCGCGAATGCACCGCCGAGTTCGAGATGGTCTGGGACCCGACCGACGCGGGGTTTTCCGCGATCAAGAACGCCTTCCTCACGGCGGGGCTGGTCGCACTGAAGATTCTCGACCAGGCGGGCGGCCAGGGACCGGACGGTGACTTCGCCATCACCTCCTTCAGCCGCAACGAGGCGTTGGAGGAGGCCATCACCGTCAGCGTCACGGCCAAGCTGGCGGAGTTCCGTAGCTGGGTCGGGGGAGCCTGATCGCCATGAAGACATTCACGGACGCGGCTGGCCGGACCTGGACGCTCACGCTGACCCTCGGCACGGCCATGAAGGTCAAGGCGAAGCTCGACATCGATCTGCTTCAGCCCGAGGCGGGCGACCCGCCGCTGCTGACGCGGCTCGGAACCGACGAGATGCTCCTGGGCGAGGTGCTCTGCGCCATGCTCGAAGGGCAGTTCGAGGCGAACAAGGTGACCGACGAGGACGTGCGCTCCAGCTTCGACGGCCAGACGCTGCTCGCGGCGCAGAAGGCCTTCTACGAGGAGCTGATCGCTTTTTTCCGGTCGCGCGGCCGCAACGACCGGGCCAAGGCGGTCGCCAAGCAGATGGCCCTGATCGAGGCGGCGGTAGCGGCGGTGGAGACGCGGATCGACGCGCTCGACATCGACGCGACGATCCGGGGGGCCATGACCACTGGGGAGACATCTGGCGCATCGCCGGAAGCGTCGGCGTCGACCCATGTCCCCTGACGCTGCGGCAACTGCTCTGGATGGCCGAGGGCTTGGGGCGCGAGCGGTGGGCGCACACGTCGCTTCTCTGCGCGCTGATCGCCAACGCCAACCGCGACCCGAAGCGGTCGCGGCCGTTCAAGCCGTCGGACTTCGACCCATACGCCCGCCACGACCGGCGGTAGCGGATCGAGGTGGACGAGGAATCGCTGGCAATGATGAAAGAGGCCTTCACGGGCCGGAAAGGATGAAGAGATGAACTGGACTGCGTTTCTGCAAGTGGCGTGGGATGTGGTGAACAGCCCCGCCGTGATCGCGCTGATGGCGGGCGGCCTGCTCTGGCTGCTCAATCGCCTCTATGCGGCCAAGCCCGCGTGGCAGGCGTTCGAGGGAACGATCATCGCGGCCGTGAAGTGGGCCGAGAAGGAGATCCCCGACGACACGCCGAACAAGGCGTTCAACCGCCTGAACGCGGCGTTGAACTACGTGCTCAAGGTCTACGAGGATGCCCGGGGCAAGCCCGCCGACGCGCAGACCAAGCAAGAGCTGCGCGAGGGCATCCAGATCGTCCACGCCGAGCTGGAGGCGTCCGGCAATCTCGACGCACCCGCACCTGCGGAGGCGGCGGGGTGAAATGGCTGGTCGCCATACTGACCGCCCTGTTCCGGGCGCTCCTGCCGTGGCTCGCAAGGCAATCGCGGCCCACGGCGGGGAGCGCCGATCCCGACCGGCGGACGCGGGACCGGCTGCGCGACAGGGTTCGCAAGCACTGGGGGAAGCCATGAGGCTCTTGAAGCACCTGATCCCGTTTCTCCTGCCGTTCATGCTCCTGACCGGCTGCGTGCGCACGGTCTATGTGCCGCACGGCACGCCCGTGCGCCTGCGCGAGACGGTCCCGGACGTGAAAGTCTGGGTCAAGGAGGCGGACGGTCAGGTGGTCGAAGGCCGCATGGACCTGCCCGAGGGCTGGTACGCGCTGCCGGTCGATGGGGAGGACCTGCCGTGAAGATCGTAGTCGGAATCGTGGCGCTCGTGATCGTGGCGGCGGTGGTCGCCTTGGCGATCCTGGTCGACCGAAATGGGCTTCTGTGAGGAGGAACGATGGCAACTGCGCAGGGAATCCGGGCCGGACGGGCGTTCGTCGAGCTCTTCGCAGACGACACCAAGCTCGTGCGCGGACTGCGCCAGGCCGAGAAGAAGCTCAAGGCGTTCGGCAACTCGGTGCGGAACCTGGGGCTCAAGACCGTGGCCTTCGGCTCGGCGATCCTCGCGCCGCTGGCGGCCTCGGCAAAGCTCTTCAGCGGCTTCGGTGACAGCGTCGCCAAGATGGCCCGCCGCACGGGCCTCACCGTTGAAGCCCTGAGTGAACTTCAGTATGCCGCCGGGCAGAGCGGCGTGGAGGTGTCCGAACTGGAGAACGGCTTCCGCCGGATGCAGCGGACGATCTATGACGCGGATCGCGGCCTCAGCACGGCGACCGACGCCTTCGCGGACCTCGGGCTGACTGTCGCCAACCTGGAGGGACTCAGCCCGGAACAGCAGTTCAAGCTGCTGGCCGAGCGGATCAGCCGGATCGAGGACCCCACGCGCAAGGCGGCGCTCGCCATGACCATCTTCGGGCGGTCGGGCACGCAGCTCCTGCCGATGTTCGCCAGCGGGGCCCGGGGCATCGAGGTCTTGCAGGAACAGGCCCGGCAACTGGGCCTAACCATGAGCACCGAAGACGCCCAGGCGGCCGAAGTCTTTGGCGACACCCTCGACCGGCTCTGGAAGGTAATTCGCATGGGCGCGTTCAACATCGGCGCGGCGCTCGCTCCCACGCTCCAGGACCTCGCAAACAAGATCATGCGCGTCATGAAAGTCGCGAGCGACTGGATCAAGCAGAACCGGGGCTTCATCGTCAGCGCGCTTAAGGTCGGTGCGGTGGTCGTGGCTGTCGGCATTGGGCTGACCGTGCTGGGTACGATCATCTCCGGACTGGGCACGGCGTTCTGAGTGCTCGCGACCATCGTCACCGCCGTCATGGCCGTGCTGAAGATTCTGGCGGCCGTGATCGCGTTCCTCGTTTCGCCGGTCGGCCTGGTGATCGCAGCCGTGGTCGCGCTCGGCGCTGCGATTCTCTACGTGACGGGGGCCGGAGCCAAGGCGCTGGCGTGGCTGGGCGAGCGGTTCAAGGTCCTCAAGGATGACGCGCTGGCATCCTTCGGCGGCATCGCCGACGCGCTGGCGGCGGGCGACATCGCACTGGCGGTGAAGATCCTGTGGCTGATGATCAAGATGGAGTGGACGCGCGGCGTCAACTTCCTCGAGAAGGCCTGGCTCAACTTCCGCAACTTCTTCATCCGCATCGGCTACGACGCCTGGCACGGCATGCTGGCCGCCGTGGAGATGGTATGGAACGCGCTGGAGGTTGGCTGGATCGAGACCACGGCCTTCTTCTCCAAGCTGTGGGCCGACTTCACCGGCTTCTTCGCCAAGACCTGGCAGAACATCAAGGCCGGGGCGCAGAAGGCCTGGAATTGGATCAGGAGCCTGTTCGACGACTCGGTCGACCTGGAATCCGAAAACCGCATGGTCGAGGAACAGAAACAGGCCGCCATCGCGAAGATCGAGGACGAGCAGAAGCGCAAGACAGCCGAACGCGAGGCCCAGCGGGAAGCCGAACGACGCCGCGCCTCGGCGGTGCATGAGGCGACGCTGGCCGGGATCGGCCAGGAGAACCTCGACAAGCACGCGCAGCTCGACGCCGAGTACGCCGAGCGCATGGCGGAGAACGAGGCCGATCTGGCCAAGGCCCGCCAGGAATGGCGCGAGGCCATCGACGCGGCCAAGCGCAAACGCGCCGAGAAGGAGGCCGAAACCGGGGCGGAGGGCCCGGACGACATCCTCCAGAAGGCCCGCGACGCCCTGGCCGGTCTGGGTGACATCGGCGATCTCGTGCAGTCGGAGGCCGAGAAGGTCGGCGTGCGCGGCACGTTCAACGCGGCCGCGATCCAGGGACTGGCCGCCGGGAACGCCGCCGA
Organism: Chthonomonadales bacterium; assembly: GCA_012517255.1. Classification (GTDB taxonomy): domain Bacteria; phylum Armatimonadota; class Chthonomonadetes; order Chthonomonadales; family CAJBBX01; genus JAAYVH01. The sequence goes on along the minus strand of JAAYVH010000182.1, from coordinate 7,103 downwards.
CCGCACCGCCACGGCAACCGAGGAGACCGCCAAGAACACAAAGCGACTCGTCCAGGCCGCCCAGACCGGCGGGCTGACATTCGCATAGGAGGACTGAGATGGCCATCGTCTGCGCGGAAAGAATGGACTCGCGGCAACTGACCGACGCCCAGTCGGCCGAGCTGCTCTACAAGATCACCGGCACGTCCGACGAATCGGCGGCGCTCTCGGCTCTGAAGGCGACCGCCCCGGCGGTCCTCTACGGCCTCAAGCGCCAGCCAGTGACCGTGGAGCCGGTCCACATCGACACCGCGCACCCGGACAAGTGCATCTGGACGGGCACGGTGAACTACGCACCCTTCGAGCACGAGGACCCGCCCGCGACGGGGGAGTCGGTCTTCAACTTCGACACCGGCGGCGGCACGCAGCACATCACGCAGTCGTTACAGACCATCGGCAAATATCCCGGCACCGCACCCGACTTCAAGGGTGCCATCGGCGTCACACACGACAACGTCGAGGGCGTGGACATCACCGTGCCGGTCTACACCTTCAGCGAGACCCACTATGTGCCGTCTTCGACGGTGACGACGTCCTACAAGTACACGCTCTTCAGCCTCACCGGGAAGGTGAACAACGGCTCGTTCAAGGGCCTGGCGGCGGGCGAGTGCCTGTTCCTGGGGGCCAGCGGCTCGAAGCGCGGGACCGACGACTGGGAGATCACCTTCCGGTTCGCCGGGTCGCCCAACCGCACGGGCCTGTCCGTTGGGCCAATCAGCGGCATCAGCAAGAAAGGCTGGGAATACCTCTGGGTGCGCTACGCCGACATCGAGGACACGGCCAGCCACACGCTGGTCAAGCAGCCCATCGGGGCCTACGTGGAGAAGGTCTACGAGGAAGGCAACTTCTCCTCGCTGGGGATCGGCACATGAGCGACGCACTCAAGAAAGTCCAGGCGGGCCAGCCGCTGGTCATCCCGGCGAGCGCCTACAACGCCTTTATCGACGCGGCCATCGACTTCCGGCAGCGCACGGCGCACATCGGCCAGGGGGCGCAGCCCGCGTTCCCGCAGGCCACGATCATCCTCGTGCGCAACGATTCCGGGAGCGACCGGCAGCGCTTCGAAATCCTGGGCGTGGACGCGCCGGTGATCGACCCTTCGTACAACGAGGATGAGTTCAAGAACCGCGTGGCGCTGGCTGGCGTCCAGCCCGTCGAGGATACGCACGAGGGGCGGTTCGTCGTGCTGGCCGAGCCCATCGCCAGCGGCAAGATCGGGCGGGCCTTCGCCGCCGGGGTGTGCGCGGTCAAGATCAACGTGGTGGACGAGACGGAGGAACCCCGCTTCGCCGAGATGGCGGGCGGAACGACGGCCAATCTGGAGGTCAATCGCCGGGGTTCCGCCGGAATCCTGTGGCGCGTCGGCGGCACGGGCGTGCAGTGGGCGGTCGTCCGCCTCGGCAAACCGATCCCGCTGCACGTCTTCCCGGTCAACCTGAGCCAGACCGGCGGATCGCAGGGCGACGAGTCCTACGCCGCGTCCTGGACATACAACGTCTATGACATCGAGAGCGGCGCGTTGCTGGAGAGCAGCGTGGACCCGACCTCGTCGCCCCACAAGTGGAAGCGGCCATCGGTCGGTCAGATGATCGCCGCCGACTTCGGTTACGCCCACTACGAGGACGACGGCTCCGGCGACGAACAGCTCGTCCTGGGCTGGATCAACGAGATGGTGGATCAGGAAGCCTGCGAGACCTCGGGCTACGGAACGTGAGGACGGCATGGGTGATCCCGGCAAATCGGTGGTGATCGCGAGCGGCAAGCGCGGCGTGCTGGTGGGCGGCAAGGCGGCCGTCTACAACGCCGAGGAGACCTGCCCGGCCTGCTGCATCGAGTTCTCGCGTAGCTGGTCGTTCACCGATACCGGCTTCATCGACGGCGGCCAGGACGGGGCTTATCGTGCCTACGACGACCCCGCCGACGTGCCAGCCAGCCCGTGGTACATCCTCGACGAGGGGCTGGGGCTCAAGCTGACCTGGGAGTACGACCAGAACTGCAAGAGCCACAACCCCTACACGCAGTATGCCACGGCAACCTGCGAGATCACGGTTCCCAAGGCCATGCTGATGACCGTCAACTGGTCGGGAATGGGCGAGACGGAGGACCCAAACTTCGAGCTGATGAGCCTCTCCGTGGACGGCAACCTGGTCGGCTCGGCCCACGCGCCGGGCGGCGATCAGGGCTGCGCAGGTATGGGCCCGGTGGTCTCAGACCCGCCGCCCCCGCAACAGGTGCTGCTCAATCCCGGCCCGCACACGCTCTTCATCGACGCCACCACCAACGATCCGCTCTACCACTTCGACGCCTGGTATCAGTTCGCGCTGACCTTCGTGCTAGCGCCGTAACCCTGGAGGACCTGACGATGACCGAGACCCTGATTCCGAAAGCCAAGAAGTGCGGCAACTGCCCGCCGCTGGTCGTTCCGCGCCGATCCTACACGCCCACGCGACCGAGCTGCATCGAATGCGTCGAGAAACATCTCGGGGCGGCCTACGTGCTCCTGACCGAGGCCCGCGAGGGCTACGCCTACCGCCTCCGCGCCGTGGGGCACCTGTTCGAAGCCGAGGACGAGGCCCAGGAGTGGCCGGAACTCCACGCCGCCATCCGCGATGCCCGAACCCGCTACCAGACGGGAGAGCAGATGCCGGACTGGAACGATCTTGACGGAAAGCTCGGTCGAGTAAGAACGGCCACAGTGCCTGAATAGGGTTGTCACATGGCCAGCTTCGGTGCTCTGAGTCATGACAGTCACGATAGCCTCTTGGGTTCGCGCCGTGGGGTGGAAAACCTATCTGTTCTCGCGTGGCGCGGATCGCTTGGCGGATCGCTTGGCCTTGTCCCGCCAGCCGTAGGATGGTAACCTAAATGCTCTCTATCCATCTCGGTAACAGATACGAGAAGTAAGAGAAAGGCGACATGATGGATTTGCAGCTTCTGATAGACCTCCATAAGAATAATGACCGGCAAGGGCCCGGTGGTGATGCAGAGACGAGGCTTGCCATAGAGCTGTCCAAGCTGGACAAGTCCGCACCGCTGAGAATCGCCGACATAGGTTGCGGAACAGGTGCGTCTACGCTTGTTCTTGCTCAGGACTTGGCTGCGGACATTACGGCCGTCGACTTCCTGCCGGAATTCCTTGAAGCGCTGAAGACCAGAGCCGCTGGCGCAGGCGTTGCAGATAGGATATCAACCCTTTCGTGTCCGATGGAAAGCCTGCCTTTCGGGGACGGCGACTTCGATGTCCTGTGGTCTGAGGGTGCAATATACAACATGGGTTTTGAGAAGGGTGTAGCAGGTTGGAACCGTTATCTGAAGGTCGGCGGAGTACTGGTGGTTTCAGAGATCACATGGACGACATCGTCCCGCCCGTCAGAGCTGCAGAAACATTGGGACGCCGAATACCCCGAGATCGACGTGGCCTCGTCGAAAATCAGCATCCTTGAAAAGAATGGGTATTCTCCGATTGGCTATTTTGTGTTGCCGGAACATTGCTGGTTCGACAACTACTATCGCCCCATGCAGAAGGGATTTCAGAGATTCCTTGATCGCCACGACAACAGCAAAGAAGCGCGAGCCGTTGTCGAAGCGGAAGAGCGAGAAATCGAGCTGTACGAGAAATATGGGCGTCACTACAGCTATGGTGTGTATGTGGCTCGGAAGTGTGGTTAGAAGGCGGACCTGAAACGGCTTCAGCCGAACAGGCCACTCGACCTTGATCCGTTGGCAGTTGTCTGAGCAGTGACTGTTCAAGTTTCTTAGTCCACCTTCTGCTCGAACGCCAGGCCCTTCCACAGCCGCCGCTGCTTGCGCCATTCGAGTTCGGCGGCGATGGGGCGGATGTGGGTCTCACGGATCGGGTCGCGACCCTTGACGGTGTGCGGCAGGAACAGGAGCGCCTCCTGAATCTCCGGCGCGAGATGCAGCAGGTTCATGATCTGCGTGACGCGGGCGCGGCTCACGTTGCCCAGCCGCGCCAAGTCGGCCTGATCCGTGATCTCGCCTTCCTTGATCAGCCGGTCGAAGCGGATCGCCAGGGCCATCAGGCGCGAGATGCGCGGGACGCGGCCCTCGGGCATCGGAACCGGCTCCAGCGGCGGGCTGTCCTGCATGATCTTGCGGGTGTGCTGCCCCCGCGTGAAGTAGAACTCCTTCTTGATGCTTATCGGTCGCATGTCGTTGCCTCCTGTCGTTTGAGTTCATCGGCCAGCGTCTTGATGCCGGTCGGGTGGAAGGTGATCTCGACGGTGCCGTTGGGGCCGTCGTAGTCCACGCGCTCGATCAGCAGGTGCAGGATGCGGGCCTGCTCGCGGGCGCTCAAGGTCTCCCAGAGAGGATCGAACAACGCGCACGCCTCGCCAACCTCGCGGGCGTCCACCAGTTCGCGGGAGAGCGCCAGAATCTGCTCGCGGACCTCCGTGGCGCGTTGTTCGGCGTTGCGGATGCGCTCCTGGACGTCGGCCAGACGGTCGGTCGCCTGGCCGTCCTTGCCGATCAACTTGCGCAGGTCGGCGTTGTGGCGGCCCAGTTCGCGCTCCAGGGTGCGCTTCTCGGTCTCCAGCGTGCCGATGGCCTCCTCGCGTTGGCGGCGGCATTCGACCAGCGTCTCGTTGAGCAGATTCGTGTCCCGCCCGATGCTCTTGACCTGATCGACCACGAACCGCTCCAGCTCGGGCGCGGGCACCGACGGCGTTGGGCAGGACTGCCAGCCGCGTTTCTGGGCGTTCGTGCAGCAGTAGTAGCGGTAGACCTTGCCGCCATTGTCGGAGAGGCGTTTGACGGTGTGCGATGGGGCCATCGCGCAGTCGCAGGTGACGCAGCGCACGAGGCCCTTGAGGAGCGCCCCGTGGCGGTTCTTGACGTGGGCCCCGCCGGTGCGGCCGTTGCGCTTGAGAAGGTGCTGGGCGCGGTCGAAGATCTCGGCGTCCACGATGGCCGGGTGTTCGCCATCGTAAACCTCGTCCTTGTAGGTGATCTTGCCGAGGTAGACCCGGTTCGTCAGCAGTCGGAAGAGGCTGTTCTTGTCGAACGGCCTGCCGCCCATCTCGCGGCCCCGCGTCGACGTCCAATGCTTCGTTCTCCATCCCCGTTCTTCCAGGATCGTTGACGTGGTCAGGAGCGACTGGCGGTCGAGGTACAACTCGAAGATGTCGCGCACGCGGGCGGCCTCGTCCTCGTTGACCCGCAGGCGGCCGCCGTTCTCGACCACGTCGTAGCCCAGCATGGGATAGCCGCCGGTCCATTTGCCCTTGCGGCGCGTGGCGGCGATCTTGTCGCGGGTGCGCTCGGAGATCATCTCGCGCTCGAACTGGGCGAAGGAGAGCAGGACGTTGAGCATCAGGCGGCCCATCGAGGTGCTGGTGTTGAACTGCTGGGTGACAGAGACGAACGCGACCTTATGCCGTTCCAGCACGTCCATGATCTTCGAGAAGTCGATCAAGGAGCGGCTGAGGCGGTCGACCTTGTAGACCACAATGGAGTCCACTTGGCCCGCCTCGATGTCGGCCATGAGGCGCTGGAGGGCCGGGCGGTCCATGTTGCCGCCGGTGAACCCGCCGTCGTCGTAGCGGTCCGGCAGGCAGACCCAGCCCTCGGAGACCTGGCTGGCAATGTACATCTCGCCCGCCTGGCGCTGGGCGTCCAGGCTGTTGAACTCCTGCTCGAGGCCGTCCTCGGTGCTCTTGCGCGTGTAGACGGCGCACCGGACGGTCGGCGGTTTCTCGGTCGTCTTACTCATCGTCGCCTCCGTTTCGTTTCAGGTTAAAGAAGTGGTAACCGTTCCAGTGGGTGCCGGTGATGGCCTTGGCGACCGCCGAGAGCGTGCGGTAGACCTCGCCCTCGTGTTCGAAGCCCTTGGGCAGGACGCGCACGACGATCTCGCGGCCCTTGTAGAGGCGTTTGATGTTCGACCCGGCCATCGGCAGGCGCGAGTCGCTGTCGAAGGCGACCGAGGTCTGCCGGGTGAGCGCGGGCCGGTCCTCGGTCTTCCGGACCTTCGGCGCGGTGGTGCGCAGGTCGGCGTCGTTGGCCAGTTCGTCGGCCCGACGCCTGGCCTGCTCGGAGAGGTCGCCGTGGGCGTTGGCCTGCAACCGCCAGGCGATGCGTTTGACGAGGTAGTCCCGGTTGCCGGTGCGCGTCGGCTCGCCGAAGGCCTCGACGTGTTTGGATCGCAGCTCCGAGACCGTCATGCGGCCCAGGGCGGCGACCTCTTTGGCGATGGTCATCGTCATGGTCTGCGTGCTCCTTTCATGTGTCGGTTGATCTCTGGCGTGCCTGCCGAGAGGCTGGTCACGCGGTCACATGAAGGCTCGTTCTCGCCCCCTCATCAAGGGCTTCCCGGCCACTTTTCGAAGTATTTTTGGGGGTGCGAGAAGGACGCGAACCAGGCGCGTTCTCGGTACTCTGGCGCAGGCGCAGGACGCCCTTGGCGAGGATGGCCGCGACCTCGCGGCGGCGCTCGTCGGGGGTCATGGCGGCGGGGTCGCGGGTCGCGTCGTGGGCGATGGACGCGGGCCGGTCGGTCGGTGCGGATGCTGGCATTGCGGGCTCCTTTCGGGCTTGCCCACAACGGCCTTCGCCTGGCGACCGGTCCGATGTCTGGCGGGTTGATGCTGTTCGTCTACGGATTACATACGCGCCGGGAGTTCGAAATGGCGCTGGGGTCCGAGACGAACGAACCTGTTAACCACTGGCGAGCTGTTCACCAGAGAGCGGGAGAGTTTTGGGGGTTGCTCTCGGGGTCCGAGGCGAAACGTATACGTTATCGCTCGGACCCCATCTTCTCCGTTTCGGAACAGAGAACGCGCCCGACGCGGCGGGATCGCCGAAACCCCTTGGAATGGGCGCGAAAAGCGAAACGCCCGATCACCTGCGTGACCGGGCGTTCGTGTTAACTGGATGGTACGGAAATCTTCCGCAAAATAAAATGGCTCCAGAGACAGGACTCGAACCTGTAACCCGCCGGTTAACAGCCGGCTGCTCTACCATTGAGCTACTCTGGAAGCCAGGACGGAGATAAAACTAGCGAGCGCCGTCCTCCGCGTCAAACGGATATTGACCCCAAATTA
>JAAYVH010000023.1 GCA_012517255.1 Chthonomonadales bacterium | reverse complement strand
GGCGTCTGATAGACACCGATGCCCTGGTGCAAGAGCTCGAGGAGGGAAGAATATGGTCGGCTCTGGATGTGACCGAGCCAGAGCCGCTGCCGACGGATCATCCGTTGCGACGTCTCGACAATGCCCTGCTGACGCCCCACATAGCAGGACCGACCACAGACGACCTCAAGCGTCTCGGTGAGCTTGCGGTCTTGGAGATCGAGCGAGCTCTCCATGGAGAGCCGCCGCTATATCCCATAGACCTCACGGCATACGATCGGATGAGCTTCTAGCGATCGTCGGTACTGGCGGCTGCAGGCCGTCATGGCTGCTGGGTGGAACCGGACCATGCGAACTGCCGTCAAGTAGCATGGTTGTCCGACCGACCGGTGTTGGCCGGACCAATGGCCGTTACGGAGCGAATGCGGATGGCATATGAAGCAGCCGCCTCACGACGAGAGACGTATCCGGCTACCGGCGTTCGCGTCGCCGAATACGAGGACATGCTGGCGGTCAGAGCGCGAGACGGCGATAGAGGAGCCTTCGACGTGCTGGTAGGCCGGTATCAGGCACGCCTGATCCGGTTTGCTCTGAGAATGGTGAAGGATGGATGCGACGCCGAGGATGTCGTCCAGGCGACGCTGGTGCGTGCGTACCGAGGTCTGGGCCGGTACCGACCCGGAGGCTTCTTTTCGAGCTGGATCTACCGCATCGCGCTGAACGAGTGCAGGCGCAAACTCCGCACGCGTCCTCCATCGCACGAGCCGCTCGAGCGTGGAGCAGAGGTGCCGGCGCGGTTCTCCGGCGCCGATCCTGAGCGCGCGATAGTGACGCAAGATCGTAACCGGCTTGTGCGTGATGCGGTTTCATCATTGCCGGTGCACTATCGTGAGGTCATGATGCTCTTCTACTTCGAGGACATGTCGGTTGAGGAAACGGCGCGTGCGCTCGACCTCAGCATCAGCGCGGTCAAGGTGCGGCTGCACCGTGCCCGAGCCCGACTGAGCCAAACCCTCGCGGAGGCTCTATGAACGTCCGGCTGGGCACACGGAGAGCAAGATGCCGCCGCATACGCGGCGCGATGGACCGATGGCTCGACTCCCGTGCCTCTCATCCCATCCCGCCCGACGTGGCCGAGCATGTTCGGGAATGTCCGAACTGTCGCTCGTATATCACGACATGGAACGCAGTCGAGTTGCGCCTGCGCTCGGCCAGGGAATCGTGGCCGACCCCCGATGCGGTTCAGCACGCGATGGTCCGCATGCAGCACCCCGCAGAGCTTCCCGAGGATTGGCTGCGCCGGCGCCCCGCGCCATTCGGCCCACGGCTCTGGGTCGTCGGTCTGGCGAGCACCGCGGCGGTGATTCTGGCGATCGCGATTTACCTTGGAGTGGTTCTCCGCTCCAATACCACGCTTGCGACTGGCCGGCCTGCGCCTCCAACCATCAGCGTGGAGGCCATGGGAGCCGTGCAGCGCGACGCGCCCATCATCGCACCCAGATAGATCGTATGATCCGAAGCGCTCGCTAGAACGCGGTGCCGCTCGAGAACGTGAATCCGTCCACTTTGACGGGCGGAACCACCCCGTATCCGTAGGCTGCCGCCGGTTCGGGGGCGCCGATGTCCACGATGTTCTGGAACATGCGCAGCGGGCTCTCGTTGAACCGCATGTTCTTCACGCCTCCAACAATCTCGCCGTCCCGAATCTCGATGACGCCGTCCCGCGTCATTCCCGTCAACAGCAGCTTCATGGGATCAACGAAACGGATGTACCAGAAACGCGTGATGAGCAAGCCGTACGAGGTCTGAGCGATCAACCGCTGGACGGGCACGTCCGTGCCCTCCATGATCAGATTGGTGGGTCGTCCGGTGAAGGGTCGTCCGGACTTCTGAGCCCAGTAGCGGGAGTGACTCAGGTTGGCCAGGATCCCGTTCTCGATCCACCGTACGGTTGGCGTCGGCATTCCGTCTTCGATGAACGGCGAGCCCGGGCAATCGGGATGCGCAGGGTCGCTGAGCACGGTTAGTTCCGGTACGCCGATTGGTTGGCCAAGCTTGCCGCTGAGCGCACTGCGTCCTTCATCCGCCGCCTTCGCGTCCAGTGACCAGGCGAAGAAGGCGAGTAGCTCGGCCATGGCTGCCGGTTCGAGGATGACCGTGTACGGCCGAGCCTCGACTTCTCTGGGATCGCGCGATTTCTGAGCTTTGGCTACGGCCCTTCGGGCTATCTCGGTGGCGTCAATGTCCGCTAGCCGAACAGAGGCCCGCTCGGCCCAGCCTGAGCTGTTCGACGTCATGGCAGTACACACGAACCGCGCATCGGTCCGTCGGTGGTACGCGAACATCCCGCGGCTGTTGAGGAGTGCACTGAAGCCGGACTCCGTGGCGAAGCGGCCAGCGCTGTTGACGCCCTCCTGCTCAGCGATCTGGATTGCGGACTGGATCGCGCGCGCGCGGACATCAGGAGCCGCTTCTGCGGTCGTATCATCCCAGGCTTGAACGACTGGCACCGAGCATGGCTCGATCGGCGGCATGTACTCGGTGTTTGGCGCGGCGCTGCGGGCAATCTCCTCAGCGCGCTTCACGGCCTCCGCTATCTGATCGGGCGTGAGCTGGTTCACGCGTGCTATGCCGACGCGGTTGTCGAATGCTGCCTCCACCGTGAGCGTCGTATCTGCCTTGGCAACGTTCTGCGTAATCGCATTGTTGGCGAAACGTGTGGACGCCTCCCGAGAGCCGGAGAGGACCACTGTTGCGGCATCCGCCTTGCTGTGGCTCAGCGCCAGTTCCAGCATGTCCCGGGCTTGCTCTGATGTCATGTCATTCCCCTTATTCTGCGGGTCCGGTGACCGGGCGGCGCTGCCGTCGCCAGTCAACTACCTGCATCGAACTCGTCATTGAGACGGACTGTAGCCCAACTGAGCAGCGAGAGCAAGCTCAGAGCGGCAAACCACATGAGGCCGACGCGGCCATTGTCGTCAACGTGCAGCCCCACGTATAGCCAGATGAACCCTATCACCGCCCAGATCATCGCTGCGGCGAACGTCATCGCCCAGAACATGAAACGGCAGAACCAGTGCCGTATGAAGATGAGCACTCCGGGGGCGCACACCACTGCTCCCGTCCAGAAGTAGTCACCCCACGTGATCCCGGGATGGGCCGGATCTGCCTTGATCATGAACCGCCCGCAGTAGGCTGCCGCGACACCAAGCACAAGCCAGGCGACGCCAAGCAAATCGAACCCCCATGAGCGCCGCAGCGGCTTGATATCGGGAAGCGGCTCAGCGATGACTTCGAGCGGCTGTCTGCACTTTCGACACGCAACGGCGGTTTCCTCGTTCTGGATGCCGCACGTCTTGCAGAAAGTGATACGAAGGACCTGCTTGGCTTCTGACTCACCGCCCTCCGGCGGCTGCTCCGGAGGCGGCGCGTGCAGCGTCGGCCTGGTCAGATACGATAGGTCGGGTACCGGTTCGTGCTCGGATTGACCGTCATCGGAGGTGCGTGGTAGCTCGACAACCTCGCCTGTCAGAGTGGTTATGGTCCGGGGGGCGGTGTTTGCCTGCCCGTGCGCGCCTTCCCCGGGGGCTGACTCCGCCGAAAAGTCCCGAAGGTGTTCGGTGGCTGGAGCATCTGACTGCGGATGAGCGATCAAGGACGGCCCGACGGGTTGGGAGGTCGACCGATCGGAGAAGTCAATCTCCTCGGGTGCGTCCTTGGCCGCTCCGGCAGCAAGATCCGCGCCGCAGCGCCAGCAAACAGTCTCCCCCCGCAGGCACAGGCAACCACACCCGGGGCACTCGATCCGAGCGGGAGGATCTGGCCGTGCCGCGCTCATCCTACCTAATCCGGACGAAGGGCTTCAGTTGCGACAGACGCTTCTCGCCGATTCCTGAGACATCGAGGAGCTGCTCGACCGCTGTAAATCGGCCTATCTCTTTGCGGTACGCGATGATGCGGGCGGACATGGCGGGGCCAATGCCGGGAAGCCGCTGCAACTCCTCGGCATCGGCCGTGTTAATGTTCACTGTGCCGTCGCTCGGCGATGCCAGCTTCTCGGTGAACTTGGCGGGCGCGCTCCGCGATACCGGTTCCGATCGCTGTGCCGGAGCCGCGGCGGCATCTCCGTGAACGGGTACCACGATCTGATCGCCATCAACAGCGTGACTGGCCAGGTTGATCGACTGCAGATCCGCATTCGGCAACGCTCCTCCTGCGGCCTCAATCGCGTCAATGACGCGCTTACCCGGCGTCAATCGGACCACGCCCGGTCTTTGGACCGCTCCGACGACATGCACAACGATCTCGGAGGTAGCCGCAGCGGCTGCCGGCGCTTCGGCGCTATCGCTGGCCGCATCCGCAGAGGCAGGAACGACGGTCAGTCCCTGTGATGTGGGGGGAGCGCTCTGCCGAAACGCGTATAGAAAGGCAGCGCCGAAGAGCGCGAAGACGAGAAGCAGCAACGCTGCGGTGGTCCGCACTGCAACAGACCGGTTGTCGTTGCCGCTCGGTGTGTTCTCGGTCATGGCGGTCACATGCTAGAAGTCGGCTGAACCCGGGGTGCGCGGAAACGGGATGACATCGCGAATGTTCTTCATGCCGGTCAAGTACATCATCATACGCTCCACGCCGAGCCCGAAGCCGGCATGCTCGACGGTACCGTACTCACGCAGCTGCAGATACCACCAGTAAGGCTCTTCGGGCAACCCGCATTCCTTGAGCCGCTCGCGGAGCACCTGCGGGCGCTCCTCGCGCTGGCTGCCGCCGATGATCTCGCCGATGCGTGGTACCAGCACGTCCATGGCCCGCACCGTTTTCTCATCATCGTTCACGCGCATGTAGAACGCCTTGATCTGGCGCGGGTAGTCGGTTACAACGACGGGGCGACGGAAGACCTCTTCGGTCAGGTATCGCTCATGCTCCGCCTGGAGATCGGAGCCCCATTCCACGGGGAACTCCCACGAGCGGCCCGAAGCTTCAAGGACCCTGATGGCTTCCGTGTAGGTGATGCGCTCGAAGCTGGCTTGCGCCACGTGTTCCAGCGTCTCGACAACCGTGGGCTCGATGCGCTTGGCAAAGAATGCCAGATCGGCCTCGCAGGTGTCGAGCACGTAGCGGATGATGTACTGCAGGAACTCCTGGGCAAGCTCGACATCATCGTCGAGATCACAGAAGGCCATTTCCGGCTCAACCATCCAGAACTCGGCGAGATGCCGCGGAGTGTTCGAGTTTTCAGCGCGGAAGGTCGGACCGAACGTGTAGACGTTGGCCATGGCAAGAGCGAGGATCTCCGCCTCGAGTTGCCCGCTGACAGCCAGATAGGCTGGCTTGCCGAAGAAGTCGTGCGTGTAGTCCACGGCGTTGTCGGCGAGACGCGGGGGCGCGGCAACGTCGAGGGTCGTGACCTGGAACAGGGCTCCGGCGCCCTCGCAGTCCGAGGTCGTAATGATCGGAGTGTGAATGTAGATGAAGCCGCGATCCTGAAAGAACCGGTGAATGGCATACGAAAGCGCGTTGCGCACGCGGAATACGGCGCCGAAGGTGTTCGCGCGAGGTCGAAGATGGGCGATCTCGCGCAGGAACTCCATCGTGTGGCCCTTCTTCTGGAGAGGGTACGATGAGGGGTGGGCCGCACCATGAACGGTGCATCCCGATGCCTTGAGCTCAACGGGCTGTCCAGGCGCCGGGCTCTCCACCAGAGTGCCGGTGAACTCCACGCACGCGCCGGTCGTGATCTGTTCGAGCGTTTCCGGCGGCAGCGTGCCCGCCTCGATCACTACCTGCAGATCCGTGAAGCAACTCCCGTCGCTGATCTGGACGAAGCTGATGCCTTTGCTGTCGCGCCGGGTCTTGACCCATCCCCGTGCTACGAGCACGGTTCCGACAGGTTGGGCGAAGATATCGCGTATGTACTCGCCGGGCTTGATCATGTGCATTCCACCTCTAGCCGACCACGATGTTCACAAGCCGACCGGGCACATACACGATCTTCCGCACCGTCTTGCCGGCGGTTGCCTCGGCTACTTTCGCTGAAGCTAGCGCGCGCTCCTTCACATGATCGTCATCGGTGTCGGGTGGCACGGATAAGCGGTCGCGCAGCTTGCCATTCACCTGCACGACAATCGTGATCTCTTCGTCGGCGGCGATTGCCGGATCCCAGTTGGGCCAGGCGGCGCGATAGGTCGAGCCCGAATGGCCGAGGCGCTCCCACAGCTCGTCGGCGAGATGCGGCGCGAAGGGAGCCACCATCAGGGTCAGGCAGGTGACGATCTCGCGGAGAAGGCCGGGATTGGCTGGCCGCTCTGCGTGGCTTCCAGACACGTCGGTGGGCGACCACAGGTAAAGATCGTTGACAAGCTCCATGATCGCGGCGATTGCCGTGTTGAAACGAAACCCCTCGATGTCGTCGGTCACTTTGCGGATGGTCTGATGGAGCTTGCGGCGTATGGCTCGGTCGGCATCGGTCTCGGCAGCACCGCTGCTCGTCTGGGGGGCTTCCGCTCGGACCTGCGGAATCCTGGGCGCCATCCACCGCCACAGCCTCTGCAGAAAACGGAGCGATCCAGCCACGCCCTCGTCGTTCCACCGCACGTTATCCTCGAATGGGGCGACGAACATCTCGAAGACGCGCAGGCTATCGGCGCCGAACTTCTCGACTACCGCATCGGGACTGACGACGTTTCCCTTGGACTTCGACATGCGCGCCCATCGCCAGATAATCTGATCTGGCGGGAACGTGGCAATCTCCTCTGGCTTCAGTGGGATCCAGTCCACGATCTGATCGCCATCTTCGTCTGAGTCGCTCTGCTCATCTATTCGCGGCGCGCGGCCGGGGGTATATGCCAGCATGGCTCCCTGACTGCGCAATCGTGGGAACGGCTCGTCAAAACCGACAAGGCCGGCGTCATGCATCCCCATGGTCCAGAAGCGTGCGTAGAGCAGATGCATGACGGCGTGTTCTGCGCCGCCTGTGTACATGTCAACGGGCAGCCAGGCGTCTATCTTGGCGCGGTCAGCGAACGCCTCCGAGTTGTGGGGATCGGCGAACCGCAGGAAATACCACGACGAGCATGCGAAACCGCCCATCGTGTCGGTCTCGCGCCGCGCGGGTTGGCCGCATGAGGGACAAGGGGTGTTCACGAACTCCGGAATCGTCGCGAGCGGTGACTCGCCCGTTCCCGATGGTTGGTACTCATCCACGTCGGGCAGCAGCACGGGCAGGTCACCCTCCGGCACCGGGACCTCGCCGCAGCTCGGACAGTGAACGATCGGAATGGGAGCGCCCCAGTACCTCTGCCGGCTGATCAGCCAGTCGCGCAGTCGGTAGTTCACGCGACCCTCACCGACTCCATGCTCTTCCAGCCAGGCGATGACCTCTCGTACTGTCTCCACGGAGTTGGCCCTGCCGGCGAACGGCGACTTGGGGGTGAGCGCCTCGGGCTTCGGCGTGAAGTCACGCATGTAGCCGCCGTCCGGGAGCGCCTGCGCCATGGAGTCGCCGTCTTGCGGACCGCCCACCATGGTGTAGACCAGCTCAATCGGTATGCCGTACTTGCGCGCGAACTCGAAGTCGCGCTGATCGTGGGCTGGAACTGCCATGATGGCTCCCGTGCCGTAGCCCATCAGGACGTAGTCAGCAATCCAGATCGGGATGGCCTCCCCGTTCACCGGGTTGCGGGCATAGGCGCCGGTGAAAACGCCGGTCTTCGGACGATCCACGCTCATCCGCTCGATCTCGGTGGCCGACATGGCGCGTTGAATGTAGTCGTCCACGTTCGCGCGATGCTCTGGCGTGGTAAGGTCATTGACCAGGGGGTGTTCCGGAGCCAGCACCATGAATGTCGCCCCCCAGAGCGTATCCGGGCGCGTCGTGAATACGCGTATCTTGCGCGGATCACCGATGATCGGAAAGTCAACGTCGGCGCCTTCGCTTCTTCCGATCCATTCGCGTTGCTGCAGCTTGATGCCCGTTGGCCAGTCGAGAGATTCGATGCCGGCCAGAAGCCGCTCGGCATAGGCGGTGATGCGGAAGTACCACTGCGGCAGCGGGCGCTTGGTTACCGGCGTGTCACAACGCCAGCAACGGCCCTCCTTGACCTCCTCATTGGCCAGACCAGTCTTGCATGTCGGGCACCAGTTGATGGGGGCCGTTGCGCGGTAGGCGAGCCCTCGTTTGTACAGCAGCAGGAAGAACCACTGTGTCCAGCGATAGTACTCGGGCTCGCTGGAGTTGATCTCCCGGGACCAGTCATAGCTGGCGCCGATCAGCTTGAGCGTCCGACGGTAGTTGGCGGCGTACTCGGGAACCATCTCGCGGGGATGACGCCGACGCTTGATCGCCTCGTTCTCGGCGGGCTGACCGAAGGCGTCCCAGCCCATCGGGTGGAGGACCTCAAAGCCCTTCATGCTCTTGTAGCGGCAGTAGGCATCAGCCGGCGCGTAGTTCTTGCAGTGACCGACCGAGAGCCCTGCGCCGGACGGGTAGGGGAACATCTCGAGCACGTAGTAGCGGGGACGATCGGATTCGTCGTCGGCTCGGAAGGTGCTCTCGGCCTCCCAGCGTGCCTGCCATTTGGGCTCTATCACACGGAAGTCATATCGATCGGTCATGCACATACCCCACGCTTGAGCGTTGGCCTCATTATAGTCGGCTGGCTCGGAACGCGTCAAACGGAGCGACGCTCAGAACAGGCCGCCAGGTACCGCGCGGATGATCATCAGATCGAAAGTGAGCGCGCAGGCCCAGTGGAGCACGAAGCAGTGGAGGAAGGACCGGCCCTTGAGCGCAAGGATGCCGAGAGCAATGCCTGCCGCGAACGAGCCGATGATCTCGGGCATCGGTTTGCCGATGTGCATGATGCCGAACGCCACGGCCTGAAGGATGACTGCCGCCCACGGCCCGAAACCTCGCGCAAGTCCAAACGTCAGGAAACCGCGAAAGAAGAACTCCCATGTGAGCATGTACATGCCATAGGTGAGCTCGAAGTAGGCCAGATAGGCCCATGACTGCGCGGCCTGGGGCTGGATGGGATAGTACTGCTGGAATGCAGGCAGCCTCGCGGCCCAGTAGAGGACCGGCAGCATGGCGATGTACAGGGCGGCGGCGATCCGCGCTGATGCGGCGACAGGGCGACTCCAGCCGTAGGCCGCCGGGGTTTCGGCGGGCATCGCCAGGACGGCGAGCATCGGGAGGAGAAGCAAGCCCGTGACATTGACCAGAAGGTACTCCTCCCAGGATCGGCCCAGGCCGGAGCCTGTGGTCGCCCATACCGGGTACGGCTGCATGTTGTAGCGAGTAAGGAAAACCACCACCGTGAGGCCGACGACGCCGACAATGGATGACACGAAGAAGTTGCGTGCTCTGGTTCCGCCGACAGGTTGGCGCGGCACAGCCTCGACAGCCGTTGTGGCTTCGGTCGTGGGTTCTTCTCTTCCAGTGTCGGTCATGTTCATGGTAACCGCGTGGGCTGTCCAGGATCGGCCCAAGAGTACCACGCGCTGATCCGTGTCAGTGCGGACATCGGCGAGGGAGGCGCAACGGACCGTCTATGCGCCGGGCTCGGGCAACGAGCGCACCTTGGCCGTTGCCCTGCGCAGGCGACTGTGCGCTGCGCGCAGACCGTGACCCGCCAGGCGGCCCTTCTCGTAGACGGGAGTGCCGGCAATGACGGTCATCATCACATCCCGAGCATTCCCGGCGAAGACAACGGCCTGAACGGGATCGTGCATGGGCGAGTAGCGCCGATCGCGCACGGAGATCGCCACGATGTCGGCGAGCGCGCCTTCGCGCAACGATCCGATGGAATGTTCCATGCCCAGAGCCCGGGCGCCTCCGATGGTCGCCATCTCGAGGACGTCACCCGCCGACGGCTTCGCGGGATTCCTGCCCAGCGCCCGCTGGATCATCAACGCGAAGCGCATCTCCTCGAACATATCCATGGTTCCGGCGCTGACCACGCTATCGGTGCCGAGCCCGACTCGGGGCGGTCCCGGTCTCCCACAGGTGCGCATCCAGCGCAATGGAGCGACTCCCACCCCCAGTCGGGCGTTCGAGCGGGGACAGTGGGCCCACGCGGCGCCTGACTGCGCGATGATGGCCCGATCCGATGCGGATACCTGAACGCCGTGCACAAGGAGCGTCCGGGAGGACAGGAGGCCAAGGTCATGGAGATACGTCACGACCGAGCTTCCCGGCGGATGCCAGGCGATGCCCCGCGCAGCGAGGCTATCTGCGATCGTACCCGTTCCGCGGCGCAGGAGCTCCACCTCGACATGGGACTCGGCCGCGTGAATGCATATCGGCAACCCGTCCTCGTCTGCATACGTGGCTATGGAGCGCAGCAAAGCGGGTCGAACCGTGTAGGGTGAGTGAGGCGAGATACCGACGCGGTGCAAGCCCGGTTCGGCACGCCGCGCCAGTTCGGCCACCCTGGCCTTCAGATCGTGGATCGCCTCGTCAACCGGGACATCCTCGCCTATACCGAACGCCTCCTGGTAGACGAGCCCCCGCGCGCCCAGCGCGAGAAGCCCATCGAGGGCTGCGCCCGAATCGGTGCAGTCTGCTATCGTCGTGGTGCCGCTCGCAACCGCCTCTGCGGCCCCAACCGTGGCGGAGGCGATCCAATCGTCAGTCTCACATCGCGACTTGAGAGCGGTCAGCGCTCGGATCCACTCGAAGAACGGCAGGCCGTCGAGGAGCCCGCGAAGGATGGTGTACTCGACGTGCGCATGCACGTTGACCAGACCCGGCATGACAACGGCTTGTCCCAGATCACGGACGCCGTTCGTCGGAGATCCGTCCATGCGGCGGCTCCGGACCTCGACGATCTCGGCGCCCTCGGCAATGACTTCGCCGTCCGGGATGGGAGGGCTTCCCACAGGCAGAACCCATTCGGCGCGAAGATGGAGGCGCTGGGCCATGAGGGGGCGGAGGAGCGGACCTACAGCGGGTTGTCCCAGAGCATCAGCACCTGCATGCGATTGAGGTTCTTCGTATGCCCATCTCCGTGGAGGACGTTGTAGCGCATCTGGTCAAAGATCAGGCCGCCGTGCCAGCGTCCGGACGCATCGAACATGACGTTGATCTCCGACGGGCGATCCATATTGGCTTCGCCCATGCGCCGGAACGCGATCTCAGTTCGGTAGTTGTAGCTCGTTCCGAACTTCAGGTAGCTGGTAGGACGGGCGTCCAGCGGCATGCCGTTGAAGTCCTCCGTGTCGTAGCCTGTGTCAGCGGGGCACCGGAAGAGCTCCTTGGATCGTACATAGGGCTGCAGCGCCTCGTGGATCATCGGCATGAAGGGTATCTGGGCCTGAAACTCGGGAAAGCCGAACCATATCTCCGGCGTGTATTTGTCGGTGGCGTCAACGGCCCAGGGGTAGAGCTCATCGTAGTCCTGCGCGTACATCCGGATCGCGAGACCGATCTGGCGCAGGTTCGAGACGCAAGTGATCTCGCGCGCTTTGCCGCGCGCCGTCATGAACACGGGGAACAAGAGACCGGCGAGTATGGCTATGATGGCGATGACGGTCAGCAGTTCAATGAGCGTGAAGCCGTGACGCGGGCGAGCTCGGCACATGATAATGTCTCCTTCGCAATCGGCTGCGGCGGCGCGACCACCCTGCTACCACGGCCGCCATGGCAGGTACCATCTCGCAGCATACTACTATTACCGCAAGGGATTCGAAAGCGTTGCATGACAACAGTGTCGAGATGCAGTACGACTGCATCATCGAGGGCGGCGAAATCCTGGACGGCAAAGGCTCGGCTTCTTACAGAGGAGATGTCGGCATACGGGACGACCGGATCGCAGCCATCGGCGATTTGACCGGAGCGCGGGCCGGGCAGAGGCTGTCTGCAACGGGCCTCCGCGTGGCGCCCGGATTCATAGACATCCACACCCACTCGGACATCTCGGCCACGTTCCATCGCGAGATGCTCAGCATGATATCGCAGGGCGTGACGACACAGGTGGTAGGGAACTGCGCCCTGTCCCTTGGCCTCGCGCTCGACACTGACGCGTTCGCGTTCGAGCGTCGGTGGCTTGGCGCCCACGGCGCTGCCATCGTCTGGCGCGATATGGGCGGGCACCTCACCCATGTGGCCGGCATCGGCATTGCAACGAACTACGTCATGCTCGCCGGGCACGGCACCATTCGCAAGCGAGTCATGGGTCTCGCGGATCGGCATGCCACCCCGGAGGAAATCCGAGCGATGGAGGCCGAGCTCGCCGCGGCCATGGAGCAGGGAGCCTGGGGCCTCTCCACGGGCCTCGAATACACGCCGTCGGGCTATGCCAACCTT
Organism: Chthonomonadales bacterium; assembly: GCA_012517255.1. GTDB lineage: Bacteria > Armatimonadota > Chthonomonadetes > Chthonomonadales > CAJBBX01 > JAAYVH01. The sequence goes on along the minus strand of JAAYVH010000023.1, from coordinate 12,066 downwards.
GAGGAACTCGTGGCCCTTTCACGGGTTGCGGCGCGGTACGGCGGGCTCTATGCCACGCATCTGAGAAACGAGGGCGACGCCTTGCTCGATGCCGTGCAAGAGGCGCTGAATGTCGGGTATGAGGCGGGCATCCCGGTGCAGCTTTCGCATCACAAGGCGGAGGGACGCCAGAACTGGGGCAAGGTGCGCCAGACGATTCGCATGGTGGAAGAGGCGCGGGCTCGGGGCGTAGACGTCCAGATGGACCAGTACCCCTACACGGCATACATGACCAATGTAGGCGTGCAGTTCCTGCCGATGTGGGTGCTATCCGGTGACAATGAGGCGGTTGTGGCCAGGCTGCTGGATCCGGCCGTGCGGGCGAAGGTGGCAGCGGAGATGCGGTCATCGCATCCTGACTGGGATGATGCTGGGCCGGAGGGGCCCTGGGCCAGGGTGCAGGTCGGGATTGTGCGCGGCAATCGGGCGCTGCAGGGGCGTACCATCGCTGAGCTTGCACGGGAGGCTTCACAGCATCCCATTGACTACGTTCTCGACCTCGTCATTGCGGAGAAGAACTTCGTGGCAGCAACCAACTTCGCCATCAGCGAAGACGACATCGCATTCGTGATGCGTCACCCGCTCACGATGATAGGCTCCGATGCCGTGGGTACCGGTCCCGAGGGACGAACCGGAGAAGATCGCGTGCATCCCCGATGCTATGGGACGTTTCCGCGTGTTCTGGGCCGCTATGTGCGCCAGAACGGTGTCCTGTCCGAGGCCGAGGCAGTGTGGAGAATGACAGGGCTTCCGGCCCAGCGGCTCGGACTGCCCGATCGCGGTGTGCTTGCGCCCGGAGCTTACGCCGACATAGTGGTGTACGACCCCGGGACCATCCAGGATGAGGCGACTTACGAGACCCCCCACCGGTACGCCTCGGGCATCGAGATGGTTATGGTGAACGGCCGGGTTGTGTGGAAGAGCGGCGCATGGACGGGCGCGTTGCCAGGCGCCGTTCTACGACGCGGTCACCCCTAGACAGGTCTCACCGTATCGCCAAGGGCATCAGGGAACGGGAAGTCGGAACCCTGCCTCGCCCAGCGCAGCCCACAGGCCCTGAGCGTCGAAGCCCTCCTTCTTGTAGACCACCTTGCCCTCGCGGTCGAACACCACGTTCGTGGGGTAGGCCGTCACCTTGAACATGCCCACAAGATCTGTGGTTGTCTTGTTCATTCCCACGGAGAATGTGATGCCGTGCTGCTCCGCCCACTGCTTGATCGCCTCTTTGGTCTCGCCCGTACCATTCAGCGCAATCACTTCGAGGCCGCTGTCTTTGAAGCGTTCGTGAGCCTGCTGCAGATAGGGCATCTCCTCATTGCAGTAGGGACAGGTCGTGAAGAAGAACGAGACGAGGACCACCTTGCCGCGCAAGCTGTCAAAGGCGATGGTGCGATCATCAATGGTCTGAATCGTGATAGGCGTGGGGGCGGCCGGCAAGACTACCGGCGGAAGGCTGGCGACCTTGCGCGCCTCTTCCGGGAGCTTGAGCGCGAAGCCGCTGGGAGACAGGCTCTTATCGAACTCCACGCGCGAGAACGTCTCGACTATTTCCGGCTTGTCGGCCCGATAGAGCGCGACGCGACGCAGAACATAGTCATCCGACGTCACATAGGCACGGGCGGTGTAGTCCGAGCTGTAGTCGAACTTCAGCACGTAGGCCAGCCGGTCGCCGAACGGCACCGGACCACTGAGTTCGGCCGACAAAAGCCGGCGTGCCAGAGGATGACGCGCGTCGCGCCACATGCCCTGCAGCAGGAGAGTCGTCAACTGGACCCCGGCCGCCGGCATGTCAATCCCCTTGAGGATGTCGTAGCCGACGATCTGCTGAGGAGCAGGCACCTGCGTGTAGGCCTTCCGTTGCGTTCGAAGCGCCGTAAGCGTTCGGCCGTCCGAAGCTACATCGGTGCCGACATCCGGTCCCTGCAACTCGAGGCGGTACAGGTTTGGCCGCTGGGCGGCAAGCGCGACCGTAGCGGTGACCTCTTTGTCGCCGATCTTGCGCGTCCAGGTTCCTTCGATGCGCACCGACTGACACGCTCGGTAGGTAGCTCCCAGGCGCATCAGCACTCTTGTCAGATCTGTCTGCTGTGCCGGTGAAGAACCCGGCAGGCAGAGAACGGCGGCAACGATGCCGACCAGCGGCGCAATCGGCTTCATGCTATGCCTCCATAGGCGCAGGCGCCCAGTGTTATCCTATACCGAGCCACTTGTTCATCAGGAACCATACGCGGTCAATGAGCAGAGCCATGCGGGCCATGACGGTTGAGCCGAAGATGGCGCCAAACGCGAACATGAGCATCAGGCGTCCGGTTCGGGCAGTCGTCATGAGCGCCTTGTTGCGGTGCTCAAACGAGAAGAAGAAGTAGGTCATGACCGACACGATGATCACGACGAACAGGATATTGTTGAGCGACTGACCGAGAGGCGTTACGAGCGATCCCGGCGGCAGCATGTCACGCGTCACCCAGAGCGCTTTGAACGAGCCGCGTATCTGCGGGATGTAGACGTTGGCGGTCGCCTGGAAGCTCTGGCCCGCCGCGAAACCGAGCAGCGCGCCGATCGAGATGCGGCTCATCCAGTTGTACTTGCGCGTGAAGATCGTGTAGAAGAGCGCGCCACCGAAAAGCGCGAACACCCAGGGCCAGCGCCCCTCGCTGGTCATCGGAACCCACCATTGGGGTCTGAGCGTTTCGGTCCAGACTGCCTTGATCGTGTAGCCGGCGGCAAGGCCGATGAAGAGGTGTTCAAACAGGCGATAGAGTCTGTTTTCGCGGTAGATCAGCGAGAAGAGGGCGAGCGTGCCGATCGCTCCAACCCAGACTCCGACCGGATGGGACCATTCCATCAGCCGTTCGCTCCCTTCTGATCACGCTTTTTCGCCGCGTACATTCCGTAGTTCCCCAGACCGATCAACACGAACAGGAGCACGAGCGACAGTGAGACCGGAGTGATCGCGCGCGTGGTGAAACCGCGAATGCCGAGCAGCCGCTCGTACTCTGCGGCGCCCTTGATGCCGAAGAGCATGCCCTTCATCTGGCCGGAGTCGAGATAGGTGTACAGCTCCGGCGCCATAACCGACGTCGGCGCATAGCAGAACGGAGCGTTCGTCGAACCAACTACCAGACCGAGCCAGGAGACGTAGTTGCCGGACGCAGAGACCTCCGCGATGACCCCAACGTCCTTGACGTTGTGGATGCCTTGCATAACAGGGTATTCGCTGAGCGGGCGCTTCTTGATGGAATCTGTCTTGATCGTCTCGTTGATATCTTTGACAAGCCCCTTCAGCGTTCCGGCGATGTCGGCTCGGAAACCCCAGTTGATCCAGTCCTTGCCGTACTCGTAGCTGTTCTCGCGAGCAAGCTCTTCGGCGAGTTCCTGAGCCAGAGTCGTGGATTGCGGGTCGCCGAAAGCGATCAAGGCGAATCGTAGCCGTTTGCGCATGAGGTGTTGGAGAATGACGCGTGTCTGCGGGCTATTCTCGCCTTGGGTGCTGGCGCTCCACAGGGTTGAAACGATCACGATCTTGCCTGGATCTGCATTCTCGATCGCCTCGTAGACGCCGCGAGCCTGCGGCCCCACGGCGAGCGGAAGCGGAATGGGCACCAGCAGTCCGACTACCACGATGATGAGCAGCACGGCGTAAAGAATGCGCCGGTCAATGGATTCGAGCCGTTGCAGCGGGTTACTCATCAGTTATCCGCCTTTGCCTCGAAGAATGCGCCCCGCTCGAGGGATAGCCACAGCCGCATCGCGATGGCGAGACCTCCGATGCCCAGGCCGAAACCGATCGCGCGAATGGCCGGCGCGTTGACGGTGATCAACAGCCAGTTGCTGATGTTGTCGAGCCGGAAGAGCGACGCGTACGAACCCTTCTCTGGCAGCCAGTGGGTGAGGTACTGCCCGATGGGTATCTGGCCGAGCATCACGATGAGTGCGGCGAACATGAGTAGGGTCGCCTCCGCCGATTTCACGCGGAACGCGCGGTATGCGGCAGAGATGATGAAGAAGGCGAGCGTGGCGAACATGGCCGCGTCGAAGCTGTTCAGGACGTCACGGAACAGTGACCGGTAGAACCGTGTATCTTCGAACTCGAGGCCAGCCACCGCCATCACGACGATGCCAAGAAGCAGCACGACGCTGTTCTCCCAGCCTTCCCGCAGTTTGACCACCTTGGTGCCGTGGATCCTTACCAGGCTGAACACTCCCAGGCCAAGCGTGAAGGCTGCCAGGACGTTGATCACGTTACCCACTGTCGGGACGGCGAAAGTCAGGAAGTTCTCGTCGGTCTTGGGATCGACGGGCAGAAAGAACTCGGCGGCGTAGAACAGGCCTGCGAGAAAGGTGACTGCGGCGATGAGGAACTTACGGGCACGACCGGGCAACGCCTGAAGCGCGAAGAACACAACCACGCACCCCAGAGCTGCAAGGAGTATGGATATCCATATCCATGATCCCGATGCCTTAGGGAACGCTGAGCCGAGGAGCCGCTGCAGGTTCATCGAATGCATCGTCCTCCTATTTCAGTGTGAACCACTGGATGAATCCCCAATCTTTGCCGAGCTGGGGGATGGTCATCCCGACCACCCCGATCAGGATCACCAGCAGCACCAGAATCTTGCAGTAGTCCTGGCCGACCAGGCTGCCGAGCAGTGTCGGTTCTCTCGAGATGTATGCGCTGGCAGCGTAGTACTCGTCGCCGATGATCGTGTAGTCGCACGAGGCTATGAAGAACGGCAACTGAGTCGTCTGGACGGTGCCGGCCACCTGAATGGCGCCGACGCTCTGCCCGGCCTCGGCGAAGATGAGCGATTCGGCGAAGAAGTCCCCGAACAGGAAGCTTGTCGCGACCTTCTCGCGGAATATGGTTCCTGCCACGCCGGAGGCGAAAGCGAACTGCCGGTCTGACAGAAAGTAGACGGAGTTGCTGTCGTAGTCTTCAGGACGGCCCGCTGCGGCGTACGAGTCGCGTACCACCTCCTCGGCGACGGTATACAGCGCGGAGTCGGCCACAGGCATCATGATTCGATTGCCGAAGTTCGCGGCCGTCTTGATGATGTAGCTGAAGATAGTCAGGGCCTGAAGTCCAACGACTCCGAGGCCGCTGAGTCCCGGTACCATGAGAATGGGTCGGCCCATCTCTGTGGCCCGGCCGACCGCCTCGTCAATGGCGTTCAGGCCCGGAATGCGCCGGATGAAGTACTTGCGGCCTCGCTGAGCGGTGATGATCGTGAAGAGGACGATCGCCGCCAGCAAGGCGACAAGCAGCGCCGACTCCCAGCGGTCGCTGGCGTGGGTCACTTCGTATCCTCCCTATGCGCAACAGTGGATGCGCCGATGGGCTCGGCAACAGGTTCATCGGTGCTGAGATTGCCTTGCTTGCTCTTGCCGGCGTTCGTGTCTCTCGCGGCAGCCAGTTCCTCGATCCGCCGAATGAGCAGTTCGACGTTGTCGCGCGATTCGAGCAGATTGGCAGCGTTCCTGACGCGATCGAAGCCGACGATCGGCGCGATAAGCGGCGTCGTGACAATGAGCGTCTGACTCGCGAAGAACGAAAGCGGCTTGTGCATCTCTAGAAACAGAATGGCCGGTGTTTCAAGGCCGCGCCTGTGTATGTCCATCGCGATCTTCTCGATCATGGCATCGCGCTCATCGGCTGGCAGGGGTTCCCCAAAGTCAGCGGGCATCGTTGTCCCCATCGCATGGCGGCGCGCCAGGCCCGTCGGTACGAGACGTTGAGCAGCTCGCCAGACGCTGGATCAGTGCCATGATGATCTCACGGCTCCCGCTCGAGCCGTCCGGGCCAAAGCGCAGCTCAACCCCGCGCAGAGCGTCCAGCCGTGACGGCCGGCCAAAGGGCGAAAGCCTGACGCTGCCAGGCGCCTCGATAATGCGCCGGACGGAAGACCAGGGCAACGACAAGCGGGCCAGGCCGTAGGAGCACGTAGCCTGTTGGGAAGTCAGTCGGTAGCGGATGGGCAAAAGGAACTCGGCCACCGCAGACAAGACCAGCCCTCCTCCGAGAATGGCGCCGACCCAGCTCTGAAACACCGTCCAACCCAGCGCGGCAGCGACCAGGGCGCCTGCGATGAAGCCCCAGAGCTTACGGGGCTGGTTGGCGAGCAGGTGCACTGTCCATTCGACAATCACGGTATCCCTGCCCGACGTTGGATCGGTCTCCTCCGGGATGGTGGCGGGAAAAGTGATTCGCATGGAAAATGGCATGCTCGGCAAATCGCGTTGGCGGCGGCATCGGCACGGTTGGGCGATTATAGAGTGGACATCCGACATATGTCAACGGTACGGCGAACGGTCGGAGACGTGACCCTGCGCACGTGATCGGTCCCAGCCATCTGGGTTGGCCGTCTGCGTGTCAGTGGGCCGGAACGAACCCGCCCGTCTGCTGCACCGATTGGAGCACGCTCTCGAAAATGCGGCGGCCATCCGCCGAGCCCAGAATGCTCTCGGAGGCTCGTTCCGGGTGCGGCATCATGCCGAGCACGTTGAACGTCGGGTTGCACACCCCGGCGATGTTCAGCATGCTTCCGTTCGGATTGGCGGCGAGGTCCGGGGCGCCTGACTCGTCGCAGTAGCGGAACACGATCTGGCGATTGGCCTGCAGAGCCGCCAGCGTGTCGGCGTCAGCCACGTAGCAGCCTTCACCATGGGCGATCGGTATGGTGAGGACCTGGCCCTCCGTAGTCGCGCATGTCCATGGCGTGTCGGCGTTGTCCACGCGGAGCTGAACCTGACGGCATCGGAACTTCAGGCCGACGTTGCGGATGAGAGCGCCGGGAAGAAGATGCGCCTCGCACAGCACCTGAAACCCGTTGCAGATCCCGATCACCAGACCGCCCCGCTCGGCGAACTCCTGCGTTGCCGACATCACGGGTGAAAAACGGGCAATGGCTCCTGTGCGGAGGTAATCGCCGTAGGAGAATCCGCCCGGCAGGATGATGCAGTCGTATCCCTTGACCGACGTCTCCTGGTGCCAGATGTAGTCTACCGGCTGCTTCAGCACATCGCGGACAACGAAGTACGCGTCCTGATCGCAGTTGGAGCCGGGAAAGCGAATGACGCCGAACTTCACTCGACAACCTCGAAGCGATAATCCTCGATCACAGGGTTGGCGAGAAGCCGATCGCACATCTCACGAACCTCTCGCTCGACGCGCGGAGTGTCGCCCTGCACTTCCATCTCTATGTACTTGCCCATGCGAACCTGCTTCACGTTGTCATAGCCAAGGGCGCCCAAGGCGTTTTCGATAACGCGCCCCTGGGCATCGAGGAGCGTCGGCTTAAGGGTAATGAAGACCTTCACCTGAGGCATGGGGCACTCCCTGTGTCGCGCTATGCTGCGGGCGAGTCGGCGACCCTCCGGTACGGACGATCGGCGCGGATCATCATCGCGGTCGCAACAACATCCATGATAGCACAGCCACTGCGAGGGCGACAATGATGGAGACCATCCATACGGACGACAGTCGGGGCTGGGAGTTGCCGGCCACAGACGTACTCCACGCCTGCGCAGCTCGCAGAGCGCGTTGGCTGCGCGATGTCCTGCTCCTGTCACTGCCGACATACCGGACGGCGCGGCCGATCCATCGAGCAACCGGTGGTATGAAGCCGGGCGCGAGTATAGCGCCGGCGATCACCAACAGGACAATCCACTGAGCCGGCGAAACCAGGTTGGCCAAAAGACAGGAGAGTCGTAACACGTCTAGTCGCCATCCCGGGGTATGGCGGAGTCGGCCTGTGCAACGAGGCGGGCACGAGCCTCCTCAGGAAGGATGTCATCCAACTCAACGAGCTTCGTCCGCGATGAGTGCCCGGACCGGATCCGAAGCTTGGTGCGCGGCAGTCCGAGCGCCCGTGCCAGGACCCGGAGCACGGCGTCATTGGCTGCTCCGTCCACTGGGGCGGAGCGGACCGTCACGATGACCTGGCCCGTCTCGTCTACCGTGGCTCTGTCGGCATGTGAGCGCGGACGCACTCGTATCGTAAGGTAGCGCTCAGTCATTTCAGTCGGCGAGCATCAAGGCAAGGTACACGAAGACCAGCGTGTTGTTGACAGCATGGGCGATGATGGCAGGCCAGAGCGAGCCGGTTACGCGGTAGAGAACGGCGAACCCCGCTCCCAGAGCGAAAATGCTCAGAAACCCCATGGGCAACTGGGGATGCAAGATAGCGAAGACCGCTGAACTTATCAGAATAGCCCATATGGTGCCGAGCTGCGCCTGCAGCGCCCGCATCAGTATGCCGCGAAACGCAACCTCTTCGACGATCGGAGCGAGGACAGCCCCGGCGATGAGCAGTATGAAGCGTGACAGGACAGATGAGCCCGACGCGAACTCCTCGATCGCCGGGTTCACCCGACTGGCTGACGGCTCAAAGAGCTGACTCGAGATAATCAGAGTGATAGCCAGCAAGGGCAGGAGCGACGCATGCCCCAGCAAGCCCGCCGCCAGGTCTCGTGCGGGACGCAGCCGTACGAGTCCGATGCCTGCTCGGCCCGGCGAGACGATGAACCCTGTGGCCCTGAGCACAAGCAGCGGCGGCACGAGGGATAGCGCGACTGCAACGGCGGTTACGGCAGAACGAAGTCCGGCGTCTGAAGCGAGCCGTTCGAGCGCCGCCTGGGGAAGCAGACCCGGAAGCATGCGCACCAGCACCATGCCGGCGAAGTAGGCTGCGGCGGCCAGCGTCAGGCTGCGCGCATGGTCGGCTGACAGCGGATCGAACGACGACATGTGGAGGCGAATGGCGCTCCGGCCCAGAACGAGCCTGCCAAACAGCAGGGTGAACCAGATGCCGAGGCCCCCGAGTCCCACAAGCACCACGATGAGTGCGGCGATGGTAAGGCGGTCGGTCGAACGCAGGGCCAGATCCCGATAGCGCTCGCCAACACGCTCACTGCCGCTGTTCTCATAGAGGGCGGCAAGGGCGGCGTAACGAAACCAACCCAGATCGAGGGACTCGACGAATGAGCGTGCCTCGTTAACCACCGTGTCGCGGCGCCGACTGTCATATGGCCAGCGGTAACGGGGCTTCTCCAGAACGACTCGCCAGAGCGCAAGCTCACGGTCGACTTCGGCGAGCGGTCGCGGGGGACTGGCGGTCCGCAATGTCAGGAGAGCGCTGCGCCAGTCGCCGGCTTCCAGCATGAACCGGGTCAGCGCAAGACGCCGCCAGGCCTGGGGAGAGTTCGTCTCTCGTGCAAGGCGTGCCATGGTCATGGCTGCCTGACGCGTTGCAATCAGTTCGACTGCTCCGTAGGCGCGGCTCCGCGTGTAGGCCCAGTAAGCGGACCGAACCTCGGTCGTTCCTTCGATGAGAAGTCGCGTCTGTTCGCCCTCAGGATCCTGTGTCTGGTCCGCGCCGCCTATCAGGCCGATGGCAGTCAGCACGAAGGCCCAGAAAACGAGCATCCATGTGGGCATGGCCGGGAGCCTGGCCCGCGTACCGCTGGCGTGTGAGGTCGGTGGTCTGGCAGATGGCTCAGACGGCTCGGACGGCGCGCTGTCGTTCATGGCCATCGCCGGCTCGGTTCGACCATCGGGCGCAGTCCGCCGCGACTCACATCCCATGCGCCACGCTCGCAAGAGCGTCGGCCACGAGCTGAAGCAACAGGATGGCGATAATCGGGCTGATGTCCAGACCCTGCAGCGAGCGCGGCGGGATGAGGCGGCGGATCGGAGCGAGAATCGGGTCGGTGATACGCCGCAGCAGGCGAACCCAAGGCTGATAGGGGCTTGCACCGCGCATTCCGAGAAGCCAGGCCCACGAGACGATGACGTCCACGAGCACGAGAAGGCTCAGCAGGTGGATGAGCGATGCAATGATGGCGAGCGGGTGGCTCGAAGCTGGCAGGATCATCAGGGTCTGGACCTACTTGCGCTCGTCAATGAGCCGCTGCACCCGATCCCGGTTCACGCGAGCAGCTGCGTGCCCCGGATTATTCGGGTCGTTGGCGGCCCTGTTCCATGTCGCCAGGGCCTTGTCCAGCTGTCCGTTTCGTTCGTAGGCATGAGCAAGCGTATGGAACACGATCTTGGCGCAATCGGGTTTGGAGATCGCCGTTTCCAGCAGGGGCAGGCCGTTCTTCCAGTCTTTCTTGCGGGTAATCAGGTAGAAGCCCTTTTCGTTGTATAAGGCATAGCTGTTGGGATTCGCTGCGATGCCCTGATCGTACAGCGCGACTGCCTCGTCGTCGCGGTCCATGCTCCACAAGAGCCAACCGGCGTTGACGTAGGGCTCGATATAGGTGGGACGAGCCGCGATGACCATCCGGTTCATGTTGATCAGGTGCTTGTACTCGCCCTTATGCCAGTGACGATCCGAAACGATGTACAACTGCCGCACGCAGTCATCCACGACACTCTCAACGAGGTCGGCATCAGAGACGCCTTTGGCGGGCGTCGGCGTTCCCAGCAAGCACAGTGCGGCAAGCGCTGTTGCAACCGACTCGATCATCTCCCATACCCCCTCCGGGTATCAGCCCCGGCGCAACCCCCACACTCCATGTGGCCTACGACGCCGTCTCCGGCGCGGCCAGCATCTCTTCGACGATGCGACGCGTCTCCTGCGGATTGGCCTTTCCCCGCGACAGCCGCATCACCTGTCCTATGACGTACGTGGTCTTCTTGGTGTCGCCGTTCCGAAGCGCATCCCAGACGTCGGGTTCTGCTGCGCGGACTTCCTCAACCAGCGTTCGAATGGCTTGCGGGTCGGATATCTGACCGCCCATCTCCTGTGCGATGTCGGTTGCGGCGGCTCCCGTCTCGAACATGCGCTCGAAGATCGCCTTAGCCATCTTGCCGCTGATCTGGCCGGAGTCCACCAGGCGTACCAGGCTGGCCAGGTTATCTGGCGTAACTTTGGACTGCTCCAGTCCCATCTGGGTGACGTTCAGCAGGCGTGCGAAGTCACCCATGAGCCACGAAGCGATCTGCTCCGGAGCGTTGTGGAAGCGCACCGCCTGATCGAAATACGCTGCGTGGAATGGGGTCTGCGTGAGCCAGGCCGCCTCTTTCTCCGAGATGCCGTGGGCCGCGATGAGCCGCCTGCGAGCCTGATCCGGCAACTCCGGCATCGTGGACCGGATGCTCTCCACCCATGCATCGTCGAGGCGCAGCGGCACAAGATCGGGATCAGGGAAGTAGCGATACTCCTGCTCCTCCTCCTTGGATCGCTGGACCACGGTCTCCTGGCGAGCTTCGTTCCAGCCGCGTGTCTCCTGGCGGACCTTTCCGCCGCCGCGCAGCACGTCGATCTGGCGCTCTATTTCATGCGCTATGCCCCGTTCGACAGCTCGAAACGAGTTCAGGTTCTTGATCTCGGTCTTCGTGCCGAACTGATCAGAGCCGATCGGCCGGACCGACACATTCGGCTCGCATCGTAGGCTGCCTTCTTCCATGCGGCCATCCGACACGCCGATGTACATCAAGATCGCCCGGAGGCCGACGAGGTATGCCCGTGCCTCCTCTGCGGATCGCATGTCAGGCGGGAACTCGGTGACGATCTCCATCAGGGGCACCCCCGAGCGGTTATAGTCAACCGCGCTGTCCCCTGCGGGAAGGTGCATGAGCTTGCCCGTGTCTTCCTCGAGATGAACCCGCCGGATGCGGACGCGCCGAACTCCTGCGGAAGTCTCAATGTCGAGCCAGCCTCCGACGCCGATGGGCTGGTCGTACTGGCTGATCTGGTAGCCCTTTGGGAGATCAGGATAGAAGTAGTTCTTGCGATCGAAGCGGGCCACGGCATTGATGGAGCAGTTGAGCGCCAGGGCCGTTCGGATCACGTGCTCGACGGCGCGCCGATTGGCGACCGGCAGCGCGCCGGGCATGCCCACGCACACGGGGCAGCATCGTGTGTTGGGCTCGCCGCCGAACGCGTTCCTGCAGGAGCAGAACATCTTGCTTTCGGTCAGCAGCTCGGCGTGGACCTCCATGCCGATGGCAGCTTCATACTCTGATGTCACAGCATCACCTCAGAGTGGCGGCCGACGCCGCGACCACTCGGTTGCCTGTTC
>JAAYVH010000181.1 GCA_012517255.1 Chthonomonadales bacterium | reverse complement strand
TTGGCCGCCGCCTCCACCTGCGCAAAGTCGCCGCACGACTTGCGGCATGCCTCACGAGACGCACTCAGGATCCTCTCAACACCCTCCAGCAGGACATCATCGCTCTTGTAATTAATAGACATTGTGGAAAGCCTCCTCCTCGTGTTGTGTTTGCACATACACACTTCGGCAGGAGGCTTTCTGTCTCATTCAAGAACCACAGACACACTAAAGCCAATATATGTACACATGTGTGAGTCACAAAATGTGACTCACACGGTCACGGTCGTCGCAACCTCGGGTTTGATCGGCGAGGCGTTGGCGCAACAAGAAAGGGACGCTCGCCGTCGAGCGTCCCCTCTGATTGGCAATCCGCGCAGGATATCGGTGCCAGGCAGGCCTAACGAGGAGGTCGTCCTCCGCCGGCGCCGCCCATCTGACCCATGATCTGCTGGCCCATCTGCATCATCTCCTGCGTGATCCGTGCGCGCTGATCTGGCGGCATGTTGGCCCACATCTCCATGCCGGACCGCATCATGCCGCCGATCAGATTGGCCCGAACGCCCGGATCCATGTTCATGAACATCTGGGTGCCGGCCCGCATCATGTTGCCGAACAGCCGCGACTGCGTCTGGGGGTCAAGGCTCGACCACATCTGCATGCCCTTGGCGAAGGTCTCCGCCAGCGCGTCCGGGTCCATCTGCATCATGAGCTCGAGCTGCTGCCGCTGCAGATCCAGGAACTTGTCCTCGATGGTACCGCCCAAGCCACCGCCGACGGTGCTGTAGATAACGTAGACGGCGTTCGGATCGAACTGACGCTGTCGAAGCTCATCGCCGAATCCCGGCAGAACCGGCAGATTCTTCTGAACCGAGATGGCGCGCCGTGTGGCCGGATTCTCGAGCACCAGACCGCCAGTCTCCAGCATGTCGAGCGCCCGCACCATTGCCGCAAGACGCTCAGGCCGCAAACCCGAGGTTGACTCGGACTGCATCAGATAGACCTTGCGCCAGGCCACATCCTTCAGTCCGCTGACCATGGCGGCTACCGTCGCCTCGGGCGTGTCGAGGATCTGGGGTTCCTTGGGCGGAGTCGCCACGAAGACCGTGGGATCCACCACGATCCTCACGTTCATCGCCTGTCCGACCTTCTGGGCCATCGCGGCGAAGTCGGCAGTGAAACTCTGTGGGGCCTTCCGCGCAGTATTGCGCTGGGCCTGGGCGGATGCGCCGCCGACGAGAGCCCCCATCATCACGACCGCTACCGCACCCGAAAGCAGATTCCTCATCATTGCTTGCTCCTTGTCCAGAGTGAACGCGCGCTCGCGATCTGCGCGCCATGGAAACCCAATGGATGTACGCTCCACAGTCGGGGCAGGTTTCGCTTGCGATGCGAGCTTGGGGGCTTCCTGAAGGTGCAATCGGGAGAGCGAGCTCCACGTGAGCGCTATCTCTGCGCCTTGAGTATCGTCGGAGCCGACGCTGCCCCAGAGGGTAGTGCGGTAAGCTCGGCGACTAATCCCAGAGAGTCTCGCTCTCCCGACTGCGGTCCGCTAGAGTGTCTGGCGGCGTCATGCCGTCTGGCCCTCCTTTGCGGATGGACCCCGTTCCGAGCGCCTAGCCCGCCGGAGCCCACAGCATCATTAAACTACAGCCGTTGTCGGTTGTCAAGCGTTTTTTCCACTTTGGCAGGTCGCGGAACCGTGCGCATGGGCGAAGCAAAGAGAAACGCGCAGAGGCATGCGGCGTCAGGGCTTCGTCAGTGGATGAAATACAGACCGCGGGCTAGACAATCTCACTCGGCCGCGGCCCCCGCGCTTTCGAGCTCGAAAGCGGCATACTCTCGGCCCCTCGGCACGCAAGCTGCTACTCCTCGGTCAAGCGGATCGAAGGCGGCTCGTCCCAGCCGATCAGGCACATGGACATGGCGGCGGTATGGTATTTGCCATACGCGAAGAAATGGACCACGTCGCCGTACACATGGACCTCGGCCTTCTCATAGTATGTGCCACGGTCGTGGCCCGGCTCCGTTACGCTGAGTGTCCCGACACCCTCAATGACTACCATTGCATGTGCCTCCGAATGGCATCGTCCGCGAGCGGACTGGGCCGCCGCGCCTGATCGTTTCTGAAGCCATTATAGCGCGATCGTGCCCGCAGACGCGCCAAGCAAGCGGGGACGCCCCGCACGGAGCGTCCCCGAGTTGTCCAGCGACAGAGCAGTCGTGCCCTGCAGAACCGTCTTGGCGACTACATGTCGTAGTCCATGCCTCCGCCACCCGGGGCCGGAGTGTCCTTCTTCTTCTCGGGCTTCTCGACGACCAGGGCTTCGGTGGTCAGCAGCATGCTTGCGATCGAAGCGGCGTTCTGCAGCGCCGAGCGGGTGACCTTGACGGGATCCACGACGCCGTCCTTGACGAGGTCGCTGTAGGTCTCGTTGAGCGCGTTGAAACCCTGCCCCTTGGGCAGCGAGCGGACCTTGCCCACGACCACGGAGCCTTCTTTGCCTGCGTTCTCGGCGATCTGGCGAAGCGGCTCCTCGAGCGCCCGGCGAACGATGGCCACGCCTCGCATCTCATCCTCGGTGCCCTTGAGGTCATCGAGGGCCTTCTGAGCGTGGATCAGCGTGACACCGCCGCCCGGCACAATGCCTTCCTCGACGGCTGCGCGAGTCGCCGAAAGAGCATCCTCGAACCGGTGCTTCTTCTCTTTCAGCTCGGTCTCGGTCGCGGCGCCGACCTTGATGACCGCCACGCCGCCAGCCAGCTTCGCGAGCCGCTCCTGAAGCTTCTCGCGGTCATACGAGCTGTCGGTCTCTTCGATCTGCTTCTTGATCTGGGCGATGCGGCCCATCACTGCATCATGGCTGCCGCCGCCCTCGATGATCGTGGTCTCTTCCTTGCCGACAACGACCTTGGCGGCCGTGCCCAGCATACTCAGGTCCACGTTCTCGAGCTTGACGCCGAGGTCCTCGCTGATGAACTTGCCGCCGGTCAGGATGGCGATGTCCTCCAGCATGGCCTTGCGGCGATCGCCAAAGCCCGGGGCCTTGACGGCGCACGACGACACCGTGCCGCGAATGCGGTTCACCACGAGCGTAGCCAGCGCCTCGCCGTCCACGTCCTCAGCCACGATCACCAGCGGCTTCCGCATCTGAGCGACCTTCTCCATGAGCGGGATCAGGTCCTGAGCCGCGCTGATCTTCTTCTCGTGGATGAGGATCACCGGGTTCTCAAGGACGGCCTCCATGCGCTCGGGATCGGTCACGAAGTACGGCGAGATGTAACCCTTGTCGAATTGCATGCCTTCGACGACTTCGAGCGTGTCGGTCGTACCCTTGCTCTCTTCGACGGTGATGACGCCGTCCTTGCCGACCTTGTCCATGGCCTCGGCAACCAGCTTGCCGATGGCAGGATCGTTACCGGCGATCGAGGCGACGTTGGCGACTTCCTCGTGCCCCTTCACTTCGATGGCCTCGGCCTTGATGGCCTCGACGGCCTTCTCCACGGCGGCCTCGATGCCCTTCTTGACGAGCATGGGATTGCCGCCGGCTGCAACGTAACGGAGCCCTTCGCGGACGATGGACTGGGCGAGAACGGTGGCGGTGGTGGTTCCGTCGCCGGCCACATCGTTCGTCTTGGACGCTACTTCCTTGACGAGCTGGGCGCCCATGTTCTCATAGGGATCCTCCAGCTCGATTTCCTTGGCGACGGTCACGCCGTCCTTGGTGATGTTGGGCGAGCCCCACTTCTTGTCGAGCACGACATTGCGGCCCTTGGGCCCGAGCGTAACCTTCACGGCGTTGGCGACGATGTTGGCGCCGCGCTCCAGAGCGCGCCGCGCATCCTCATCGTACAGAATCTGCTTTGCTGCCATTGTAACCTCCTACGATCCAGTGCTTGTCACTCGATGCGACGACCTGAGCGGCCATCAGACGCCGCTCGCATCGGCCTGCCTGTGCGCGGCGGGCCTACTCCTTGATCGCGTAGATCTGGTCTTCGTCGAGAACCACGTACTCCTTGCCTTCGAGCTTGATCTCCGTGCCGCCGTACTTGGAATAGATCACGGTCTGGCCGACGGAGACGCTCAGAGGCACGACGGTGCCGTCATCCAGGGTCCGACCCTTTCCAACGGCGATGACCTTGCCTTCGATGGACTTCTGCTTGGCCGTATCGGGAAGCACGATCCCGCCGGCCGTCTTCTCTTCCTTCTCGGAAGGCTCCACCACGACTTTGGTACCAAGGGGTCGCAAAGGCATCTGTCTTTACCTCCGATGCTGTTCTTGGGCGAGGGCCAATCGCACTATTGGCACTCGCCCTATCCGAGTGCTAATAGAGCATACTGAATCCGTGCAGGCGGAGTCAAGAGGTCGCGGCGCTTCACGCCAGACCTGACCGAATGTGAAATGGTGCCGACGATCAGAAGCATGCCCTGTGATGTGCCGACGATGAGAGCGAATGCGCCGATACGGTCGCGGGGATCACGTCGTTGGACGCGGCCTACGGCGAACGTTAAGCATGTCTGCGGATCTTCTGGGGGGGCCTTGCCTCGACCGGGCCGCTGGCCCGGCCTGAATACGATCGGCCCTTCAGGCCGAATGGCAACGGCCATCATCGACACGGACAGGACTGGCCGGGGATCGGGCCGAATGGCAACGGCCATCATCGAGACGGAAGGGCCGGCACGGGCATCGGGCCAAGAGCGTTGTGACCCGCCCTGGAGGCGCGGCACACCGGCCCGAACGGAAACGTTCATCCTGCCTGCAGATGTTTTGGGGGGGCCTTGCCTCGACCGGGCCGCTGGCCCGGCCTGAATACAATCGGCCCTTCAGGCCGAATGGCAACGGCCATCATCGAGACGGAAGGGCCGGCGCGGGGATCGGGCCGAATGGCAACGGCCATCATCGACACGGACGGGACTGGCCGGGGATCGGGCCAAGAGTGTCGTGACCCGCCCTGAAGGGGCGGCATTCCTCAGCCCGGTCCGAAGGGCCGGGGATCGGGCGCACCGGCCCCTCCCCCTACATCGCATGGTGTGGGGTTCGGCGGCATGATCCAGCGCCGACACCCCTTCGGTCGGATTTCCCCGCGGAGCAATGCCGAGGTTCGGATACGGCTACCAGCCGTAGCGATCGGGTCCCCACGGACGGGTGACGGTCTCTTGCTTGAGCAGGAGCAGAGTCCTTGACGGCACGTCCTCGTAGACGACGATCCCCGCGCCGACACAGGAGTAGGCGCCGATCTTCGCGCCCGGCATGGTGATCACGTTCACGCCGGTGCGAGAGTGATCGCCGAAGTAGGAAGCGTTGGCGAATGCGCCAGGGCGCTCACGCCGCCCCCGAACCCGATGCTCGGCATCGCGGTCATCGAATCGGAGCGTGCCGCACACGGTGGCGGCGCCGATGTCCACCGATGCGCCGACGAGACCGCTGATCTCGCAGTAGTGATAGAGATAGGAGCCGTCGAACATCACCCCCGACATCTCTGCGCCATGACCGACGATGCAGTCGGAACCCACGACGGTATGCGGATCAACAAGGCAGTAGTCGCTCAGCCGCGTCCGGCTGCCCACGATGTTCGAGCCTCGGAGAATCGCGCCGTTGACGATGCGCGTATCGTCGCCCACGATGGCGGGGCCTTCGATAACCACGCGCTTGCCGATCTCTGAACCTGCGCCCACGCTGATGCATCCGGCGATGTCGGCGCCGTCGTGCACGCGGGCCGTCGGGTGGATGCGATTCTCGCCCAACTCCGAGGTCAGCCGCTCGGCGACGGCCATGTTGGCCTGAAGCACATGCCACGGCTTGTCCATGTCTACGACGGGCCGTTCTGCGTGAACCGCCACGATCTCGGCGGGCCAATCGTTCAGACTCTGGGCGAAGTCGGGTTCCATGGGCGGCATGCCCCCGACGGGCACGGCCATCATGCGCCCGGGGTTTGCGTCCAGCACGCGCGCGAAACCCGGTCCGACCACCGCTATGCCGGACCATCGCAGGCGCGCGCCGGCGTCGTGTCCGACGATGCGGGCCAGTCTGCCGTTTTCGAGCGAGACGACATGCCAGTCCGCGCCGTCTTCAGCGGCCGGCTGGTCCACCAGCACTGCCCCTGCGCAGCCTGTCTCGCCGGGCGCATCCATGACACGACGCAGATCTGAAGGCGCCACGCACACATCGCCGTAGACGATGACGGCCCGCTCATCGGGTAGCGACCGCAGCCCCACGCAGGCGGCTCCGGCGGTGCCCCCTCCGGCAGGCTGATCAACGAACACTGGCTCAGGCGAGACCCCTAGCAGCGCATGGCGAATGGAACCGGAATGGGAGCCGAGAACCACAACGATCCGCTGGACTCCCAGGGCGGCGAGGTCCTCATACAGACGGCGCACGTTCGGAAGGTTCGCGACCGGCATCGCACACTTGTTGCGCACCTCGGCGAACGGCCACATGCGGGCGCCGGCGCCTCCGGCGAGGATGACAGCGGACTGTATCATGGGAAACGCCACTCCAGGGTTCGAGCTGTCACACGTGGAAACGCCCGTTCCAGATGCGCCGGAACGAGCGTGCCCTTAGTGTCGGCTGAGTTCTGACGGCCCCAGATGCCGCAGCTTCTTGAGCGCTCGGAGCTCGATCTGCCGCACGCGCTCGCGCGTCACATGCAACCGGCTTCCGACCTCTTCCAGCGTTCGAGCGTAGCCGTCTTCCAGCCCGAAGCGCATCATGAGAACGTCTCGCTCGCGCGGCGTGAGCTTGTTGAGCACTGCCTCGATCTGCTCGCGACGGATGAGGTTCAGCGTGGCTTCAGAGGGTGAAGGGGCCGTGTCCGACTGGATGAAGTCCGAAAGCTGGCTGTTGTCCTTCTCGCCCACAGGCGTCTCAAGGGACAGCGGCTCCATGGCGATGCGCATGATCTCGTTGACGCGGTCTACCGTGACCTCGAGCTCACGGGCCAGTTCCTCGACGGTCGGCTCGCGATGGAGCTGCTGCCTGAGCCGCCCGGACGCCTTGACGAGTTTGTGGATGATCTCCGCCACGTAGACCGGTATGCGGATCGTGCGGCCCTGGTTGATGATGGCTCGGGCAATGGCGCGCCGGATCCACCACGTCGCATATGTGCTGAACCGATACCCCTTGTCGGGGTCGAACTTCTCGACCGCGCGTATCAGGCCGATGTTGCCTTCCTGGATCAGGTCGGGCAACGGGATGCCCCGCACGCTATACTTCTTCGCGATGCTCACGACGAGCCGCAGGTTTGCCTCGGTCAACCGGTCTTTGGCGACCTTGTCGCCTTTCTGCACGAGACGCGCCAGACGAACCTCCTCGGCGGCGGTCAGGAGCTGAGCATTCCGCGTGCGCCCCAGCCACATCTGCACTTCTTCGTCATGGCGAGGCGGCTCGGCCCGGTACTCGTCTTCGACCGGTTCGTCTATATCCGGGTGCGGCGGTTCGACGCCATCGTCGTCGAGGACATCTGCCAGCCCCAGGATGCTCTCAGCGGGCTCGTCGACATAGTCGGAATCCACTTCCTCCTGAAGCTCGCTGTCCACATCCTGATCGCTCATGCCGAACCCGCTGCTCTTCTCCCGCGGCCTCTCGATGACCGTGGAACGTCTGTTCACTTTCGCACTCCCACAGCCGCTCTGGCTGCTCCCTGGACCCCGCGGCTCGATGGCCGCCAAGGCCACTATAGCGGGGCCATTATAAGGCGGTCAACGTCCGTTGTCAAGGAAAGATTCAGTACACATTCGTCGCGGTGTACTAGATCAGCGACGGAGATCCGCCACAACTTCCGCGAGCACGTCCACCACATAGTCCACTTGCGCCTCGGTAGTCGAACGACCCAGGGTCAGGCGCACTGCTCCCCTCGCCCATTCGTCCGACATCCCCATGGCGCGCAGCACGTGCGACGTCGTCACGGAACGCGACGAACAGGCCGCGCCGGCCGAAGCATAGATGCCTGCCGCATCCAGGCCGATCAATATGGCCTCGCCCTCGACACCCCTGAAGCAGAAATGCGCGAAGTTCGGCAGACGGGGCGACTCAGCGGCGCTCAACCGGCACTCGGGCACGCGATCGAGAACACCCGACACAAGGCGATCCCTGAGAGCGGCGACGCGGCTCATGTCCTCATTGCGGCGCATGTGAAGCAGGGAACAAGCGGCGCCAATACCGACAACACCGGGAACGTTAACCGTGCCAGCACGCAGACCCCGTTCATGGCTTCCGCCATCCATCCATCGGCCCACCAGCGTTCCCCTGCGAATGTAGAGCGCTCCGACGCCCTTGGGACCATACAGCTTGTGCGCCGATATCGTGACCATATCGGCGCCCAACTTCTGCACGTCGAGCGGGACCTGCGCAGCAGCCTGAACCGCGTCCGTATGAAACAGCACCCTCTTGCTGCGGCACACATCGGCAATGGCCTCTACAGCCTGCAAGGTGCCGACCTCATTGTTAGCGGTCATCACCGATACCAGCGCAGTTCGTGAACTAATACGCATATCTACTTCAGCGGGTTCCACACATCCGTCGGCGCCGACGGGAACCCGCTCGACGTCCCATCCCGCACGGGCGAGCGCCTCCGCGCTCTCGATGACGGCGGCGTGCTCGATCGCGCTGATCAGGATGTGCGACCGCCCCTGCGTCGGTCCCATGCGCGCAGCCTTAAGCGCCCAGTTGTCCGACTCGGTGCCGCCGGAAGTGAAGAACACCTCGTCCGCATCTGCGCCGATCAGGTCGGCCACCTGCTGTCTGGCGGTCTCGACGGCGTCGGTTGCCTCTTTGCCTCCGGCGTAGATGGCCGCGGCATTCCAGGGGCTGTCGGTGAAGAAGGGCAGCATTGCCTGCAGCACTTCGGGAGCCACAGGCGTGGACGCAGCGTGATCGAGATAGATGGGTAGTTCCATGACTACGTACCCAGCCGACATCCGTCGGCTACTAGAGGTCGCTCAGAGAGTTCACGGTCTGCCGTGCTTATGCAGACACTCCATGACGGGGCACTGGTCCGACTGCAGAGCGCCGCATCGCAAGCAGATCTCTTCCGCCAGACCGCTCTGGGTCACGACCGCCGTCTGCACGAACGCCCGCAAGCCCCGCAAGAGCCCATCGCGGTCGTCGGCCGGCATGGAGGACAGCACCTCGGCGAGGCGCTCCACGCGCTCACGTTCCATTCTCTCGGCCAGCGCGCGACCCTGCTGGGTCAACTGCACCTCCACGGCCCTTCGATCGACGGGATTGATCCTTCGCTGAGCCAGTCCGCGCTTCTCGAGACGCTTCACCATGTTGGTTGCGGACGGATAGCTGATGCCAAGACCAGCAGCGAGATCGCCCATCATGACATGATCGTGCAGCCACAGGTATCGCATGGCCAGCGCCTGAGGGACGCTGACCTGATCGTTGGACAGCTCATTGACGATATGGAGGTTCAGGGCCTTCGACAGGATCTGCGAAAACAGATCGGAAGCCCGCATGGCCTCCTGGGTTTGTGCGACGTCCATGGCAGACGAAATCACCTCTTGCGCGTGCTGCGACGGCTCATCAGACAGGGATCGTTGGCCGACAAGCCGATGCTACCACAGGCGTCCGGCCTCGTCAAGTATAGCTAAACAAATGGCGCAGGCAGGGCAGGCAATGCCGACCGAGACTGCTGTTGTCCTTCCGACGCTACGGATACCAAACAGCGCCGGCGCCGGCCATCGATCGCAGCTCGAACGGCGGGCATCTCAGCCGCCGTCGGTCGGCTGAGCAGCACGGATCCCTGGCCTATCTTCGCCCGTGGTCGGAGTCCGCTCCTGGAGGGCTCCCAGCTCGCGCAAAGCCTGAGCGGCTCTTGCGTCCTTGGGGTCGGTCCGCAGCATGCGCTCATACAGGACCTGCGCATCCTTGTTCCGGCCGATCGCCTGATAGGCACGGGCTAGGTGAAACATGATGTCAGTCTCTTCGGGCAGCGTGTCTGCGGCAGTCGTGAGGTTCGCCAGGGCATAGTCCAGTTTCCCCAGCTTGAGCTGAGCCCAGCCGAGAGTGTCCAGATAGGCGGCCATCTCGGAGGGAGAAGCGTTCTTCTCGGCCGCGATGTCTATGGCTTCCTGGGCGAGCCTCTCGGCATCCCGGAGCCTATCGATGCTGTTCGGCGCCTCAGAGTAGGCGTACGCGAGGTTGTTGAGCACCGCAGGATCCGTCGGAAGAAGGTGTCGCGCGGCAAGATGAGATTCGATGGCACGATCGAAGTCCCCAAGCTGCTGGCGCGCTGAGCCCAGCAGGCTGTGCAATCGGCCGTGCACTTCGGCGGTCGCGCCTGGCGTTTCCCTCAGACCCCGCTCTGCATAGGCGGCGCACAGATCGAAGCGCCGCGCGACCTGGCATGCCGCTGCAACGAGCACGAAGGTCTCGGCTTTGACTCCTCGGCGCGCGAGCATCTCATCGAACATCCGCGTGGCAGCCGCATCATCACCCGCCCTGAGCTTCTCGACCGCTTTGCGGATGGTCTGCTCCGCACCTGCCGGATTCAGGCTGCCGAGCTCGGCACATCCTCCGAGCAGCATCCCCAGCATGGCGGATCCAATGAGCAGCGCCGTTAGCGCTCGCCATCTCGCGATCATACCGACCCCTCCGGAAGGATCCTCATCGCGACGACGAATACTCCGTTGTTGAGCGCATGGATGATAATGGGTACCCACAGGGACCCGGTCCGATCATACGTCCAGGCAAGAAGCACGCCCATGGGCAATATCGCCGCCACCTGAAGGGGACCTCCATGGATGAGCGCGAAGGCAGATGCGCTCAGCAGAGTGCCCCAGACAGGGCCCAGACGCCGTTTGGCGCAGTTGTGCAGGAACCCGCGAAAGAAGAACTCCTCGCCGATCGGCGCGGCAATGGCCGCCGTCACGAACAGACCGGCGAACTGCCACCAGGATCGGCGCACGTCCGGAAACACCGTCTCGATTCCCAAGGATTTCGACAGGCGCTCGAGCGTGGTCCAGACATGTGGGGGCAGGACGGCCTTCGCAGCCATCTCCACGCCTGCTTCGACACCGAGGCCTACAAGGATCATCACGATGCCGGCCAGCACAGCCACTCTGACCTGACGGGCCGTCGGGCGCCATTGGAAGCCAATGTCCTCAAGCCGCGATCCGTAGCGGAAGAAGAGGTACGCGACGGGTACGCCGACGAGCAGCACGTTCTGGAGCGCGAGACCCGCAAGCATCAACACGAGCATGGCCCCATCGCCCTTGCCAGGCATCGCGATGCCCGCAGATCCCATGAAGATACCGGCCAGCAGCATGAGCCACAGCAGCATCGCAGCAGCGATCTGGCCTCCGATCCAGGGGTCCACCAGGCTCCACTGCCGCGCGAACACCGGCTGCCGCAAGCCTGCCGCCACCGCATCCCGATGCCAGAGCCAGACCATGAGCAACACAGCGTCTATCGCGATGACCAGCGCGACCACGGCGATGATGACGAGGCCGATAATCATCGTCTCCTGACCGCTGAGATCCGCCATGCCTACGCCTCCGTGTCCAGCAATCGCGCTAGGTCGGCCTGTTCGCCGCTGTCGGTCAACTGCAGGAAGATGTCCTCGAGACTTGTACTCTCCGAAGAGGCTGCAGATCGGAGCTCTTCCATGGTGCCAGAGGCGACCAGCCGGCCTTTGTTGATGATACCGAACCGGTCGCACATACGTTCCGCGACATCAAGAATGTGCGTCGAGACGAACACCGCCGCGCCGTCGTCACAGAGCCGGCGCAGAACATCCTTCATGAGGCGCGCGCTGCGCGGATCCAGGCCTACCGTTGGCTCGTCCAGGAACACAACGGATGGCCGGTGTATGAGCGCGCCGGCCAGAGCCATCTTCTGCCGCATCCCGCGGGAGAACCCCTGAATGAGCTCGTCTCGCTTGTCGCCTAGCTCGAAGAGCTGCAGCAGGTCGTCAATGCGCCTGGCTCTGCCGGCCAGCGGCACCGAGTAGAGATCGGCCATGAAGGACAGAAACTCACGGCCCGTGAGCTTCTCGTAGAGGAACGGATTGTCCGGTATGTAGCCGATGAGCCGCTTGGCTTCGAGCGGCTGCCGCAGGATGTCGTACCCGCCAATGAGCGCTGTGCCCGCCGTTGGCCGCAGCAGTCCGGTCATCATCTTGATCGTGGTGGTCTTGCCTGCGCCGTTGGGACCCAGGAACCCGTAGAGCTCGCCCTGACGAATGCTGAGATCGAGACTGTCAACGGCGCGCAGCGGTCCGAAGTCCTTGGTGAGCCCCTGACAGACGATCATGGGTTGCGGCTCGGGAGTTACCGGCGTAGTCATGGCTTTCGTCCCTCGACGACACGCGGGATGCCGGCGAGATCGTCATATGCCGCTATGTGCGTGAAGCCCGCTGTCGACAGAATGCCGGCGGCTCGGTCGGACTGCCCGAGGGCAACCTCCATGATCAGCAGGCCATGGGGCTTCAGCGCTCGCAACGCCTCGGGTATCAGATCATGGATCACCGCGAGGCCGTCAGGCCCGCCGTCCAGAGCGATCCGCGGCTCATGGTCCCGGACCTCAGGCTGCAGCTCCTCCACATCCGATGAAGACACATAAGGCGGGTTGGCGGTCACGATGTCGGCGATCTCGGAGGCCAGAGCACGGAGCGTGCAGCACTGCACAAGGCCCGGAACCGCACCGACGGCATGCGTTCGGAGGTTGGTCCTGGCCACCTCGAGCGCAGGTCGGCTGATGTCCGTGGCCACGATCTGCGCATGCATCAGCCGGCTCGCGAGCGCTGCCGCCACGCAGCCGCTGCCGGTGCATGCATCCACGATCACAGGGCAAGTTAGGCGCTCGGATTCGGCCAGCGCACGATCCACGAGGAGCTCCGTTTCAGGGCGAGGCACGAGAACATCGGGGCTCACGTTCATCGGAAGGCCATAGAACTCCTGCATGCCTCGGAGATAGGCCAGCGGTCTTCGCTGCGCACGCGCCGCAACCAGATCCAGCCATCGAAGGCGCACGACATCGCTGATAGCGAACGGCCATTGCGCAATGACGCTGCCGCGCGATGTATGGAGCGCGATGGCAAGCAGCAACTGGGCCTCGAATACCGGCCTCTCGATTCCTGCGGAGCGCAGGGCCTCGGCAGCCTGTGCCATCATCGCATCGGCGGCTTCCGCCCGACCGTCCTGCATCGGTTCCATCGTCACGGCAGCGCACGCAGCCATCTATGCTTCTGCGCGCAGCTTCTCCGACTGATCGGCCGCGATCAGGGCGTCAATGAACGGCTGGATGGCGCCGTCGAGGACGCCGGCTACGTTGTGGATCGTCAGGCCGATCCGGTGATCGGTCACCCGGCCATCGGGGAAGTTGTAGGTGCGGATCTTCTCGGATCGCTCGCCCGAGCCGACCTGAGACCGCCGAGCCTCGGTGCGGGCGTTCTGCTGCGCCTCCATTTCGCGCTCATACAGCTTCGCTCGGAGCATCCGGAGAGCCTTCTCTTTGTTCTGGAGCTGGCTTCGCTCGTCCTCGCACGTAACGATCAGACCGGTGGGCTTGTGCACCACGCGGATGGCGGTTGCGACTTTCTGCACGTTCTGGCCGCCGGCGCTCGACGAATGGTACACATCCATCTCGATGTCCTTGGGGTTGATCTGGACCTCGACCTCCTCGACCTCGGGCAAGACCGCCACGGTCGCGGTGGAGGTATGGATGCGTCCGCTCGATTCCGTCGCCGGCACGCGCTGCACGCGGTGAACGCCGCTCTCGAACTTGAGCCTGCTGTAGGCGCCGGGAGCCTGAATGGACAGGACGACATCGTTGTATCCGCCGATGCCGGTTTCCTGCGCGCTGAGCACCTCATACTTCCAGCCGCAGCGTTCGGCATAGCGAACGTACATGCGGAACAGGTCGCCGGCAAAGAGCGCTGCCTCATCGCCTCCGGCTGCCGGTCGAATCTCGATGATTACATCCTTCTCATCATTGGGATCCCTGGGCAACAGCAGGATGCGAAGCTTCTGTTCCAACTGGTCCAGTTGCTGCTGCAGGCGTTCGATCTCCGTCTCAGCCAGTTGCCTCATATCGGCATCGCCGAGCAGTTCCTGCGCTTCGGCCAGCTCACGCTCGGCAGCGCAGTACTCACGGTACGTGCTCACGATGTCCGTGAGATCGCGCCACGTCTTGCTGATCTGGACGTACTGCTCACGGTCCGAGATCACGTCGGGATCCGCCATGCGGCGTTCCAGTTCGTCATATTGCGCGACAACCGCATCGAGACGCGGTCGCGCCAAGTCAAGCGACAAAGGAAGTCACCTCACGATCAGGGTGGGCCCCGCGACATCCGCATCGCTGAGCCCGGAGCGCGCCTGAGGGGCGCGGACGGCGGTCACGCCGGTTCGGCTGCAGGCAGGGCCGTCACGGCCTCAAGCTGCACATCGCTCTGCTCGCGTGCGACTACATGAGCCAGCGCAGCCAACGCCACCTCGACCTGATCGGGGGTCGGTTCACGTGTGGTGAGCCTCTGGCTCCACAGCCCGGGCGCAAGGAGCATCTGAAGTACCGTGGCGTTGCGGCAACGTCCGGCCCACCGGATCAGTTCATAGGAGGCCCCTGCAACCAGCGGGAGCAGCGCCAGATGAAGCGCGATGCGTACCAGAGCATGATCCGGTCGCGGAAAAACGGAGTGAACGATAATCGTAGCCAACAGCACGACCACAATGAAGCTCGTGCCACATCGCGGATGGATCCGGCTCGCCGGCAATGCGTTCTCCAGGTTTAGCGGCAGGCCAGCCTCGAACGTGTTGATGGCCTTGTGCTCGGCGCCATGGTACTGAAACACGCGTCGGATGTTGTGCATGAATGAGATCAACCCCACGTAGGCGAGGAAGATCATGATGCGAATGATGCCGTCCAGTAAGTTTCGCGCGGTGGGCGCCGTCACCCCGAGCGTGCCCTGCACAAGCTGCGTCAGCAGCGTCGGAAGAGCCACGAACAGAGCAAGCCCCAGCGCGAACGATAGCGCGAGAGTGGCTCCGATGGCCAGCTCCGTGGCGCCTTTGCTTGCTCCTGTCTTCGCCGAGCCGCCTTCTCCGGTGGGTGAAACGGTCTCCGAATCGGTCTGAACATTCGCGGCATACGAGAGCGCCTTGAGCCCGAGGGCGATTGCATCTACCAGGGCCAGGGAGCCTCGCAGAAACGGTCGGTTCATCCAGCGGATGCGGCCCAGCAGCGAGTTGCCGATGGGTTCCTCGTGAACCACCAGCGAGCCGTCGGGCTTGCGGCAGGCGACCGCGAAGTGCCGAGGGCTTCGCATCATCACCCCCTCGATGACCGCCTGACCGCCATATGCCATGTACTCAGACAATCGCTGCTCCGCAGGCGATTCGCACTCGCCCGACTACTTGCCCTTCCGGTACTTCTGCATGAACTTCTCGACGCGGCCCTCGGTGTCGACGATCTTCTGCTTGCCGGTGTAGAACGGATGGCAGTTGGAGCAGATCTCCACGCGGATCGTCGGCTTCGTCGAGCGCGTCAAAAAGGTGTTGCCGCACGCGCACGTCACAGTCGCAGCTACGTACTTCGGGTGAATGCCTTCCTTCATCCTTAACCTATCCTCTGGGCGCCATCGCGTGCCCTGGTTGATACCGCACGTCGGGCGCATCCGGAAATGAGACCCCCCACAGAGACGCGTTTAAGCGTCATGCGCGGAGCGCAACGAGTAGTATACCTCCGGCATCACTGCCCGCATGGTCCATGGCCGCGGTCTGCGCGCACTCCCCTATCCATACGCAGCGTGGGCGGCTTTCGTCCGACCGGCGCCCGCAGCCGGTGGGCTATAATGCCGACATGACGGTTACGATCGCGCCTCTCAGCGCCAACACGTCCGGCAGCGCCGGGTACGCGGCGGAGATGGCAGCGGCTCTGTCGCTCTCCCTGCCCGATGGAACCGGAATCCGCGTCGGCACGGTGGGTCAACCCGCACCGGGCGGCCCGGAGCCTGACATCGTTCACTTCGTAGCCGACTCCTCCCATGACCTTCACACCTACGCGGCGGACTTCGTTCGGTCCGCTCATAGCGCCGGCGCCGTGCTCACAATCCTGGGGATCGAAGACCCGGACTCTGAGATCAGCATGGCCATGCCCGACGCCTGGTCGCGCATCATCGTCCTCACCGATGCGAGCCGCAAACGTCTTGTCGAAGCAGGCGCCGACCCGGCGCGTGTGGTGGTCGTCCCGGCCTACGTACCCGCTCCGGAAACAGAGGCTGAGCCCGCGGACGCCGCCGAGTCAGGTATCGCGCTGATGTGTCCGGTCCCTCCCCCGCCGACACTGCTGCGCGAGCTTGTCGGAGCCCTGCCGGAGCTGCCGCGCAACACCTCGCTCACCGTCGGCATTGATGGGGACAGTCCCGATCGAGGCATCATGGAGACCGCCGTGCGAGAGGCGGCGCATGCTGCCGGCGTGTCGTTGCGCGTCCAGACGAAAGCCGTGCGCACGCGCCCAGAAGTGCACCGGCTGCTCAGCGGCTCGCCAGCCGTTGTGGCGTTCAGCCCCGCAGTGGCCGGACCGTGGCACACGTTCGCCCCTCTGGCCTTCGGGCAGGCTCTGCTTGCCCCTCCAGGCGACCTGTATTACGACCTGATGCAGCGCGGCCACTGCGTTCGACTGATAGACGCGGAGAAGCCAGGACACATCGGAGCGTGTCTGCGAGCCATTCTCTCCAACCCCATCGGTCTGGCGGAGCTTCGGGACCGAGGCCTTCGCTATGCGACCCTGCACAGCCCGGGCCGCACCGCCGAGCGTATGCTCGCGGTCTATGAGGACGTCAGGCCTACATCGAGACGTGGAGGCGCCGAATGAGCGATGTCGACGGGGAGTTGATGCCAGCCGGTCCGGCGCCATCAGCGGACAGGCGACTGCGCGTCGCCATGGTGACGTCGGTGGCGGAACACTGCGGCATCGCAGCCTACAGTCGCCGGCTGGTGTCTGAGCTCGAGCGTCACGTCGAGATCGCCTGGCTTACCGATGCCGAGCATTTCTCGCCCGTGATGAACGAAGCCGACATCGTCCACGTTCAGCACCAGTACTTCCTCTTCGGAGGCGTCGCTCCGTGGAAGAGCACCTTTCGCAGGTTCGCCAAGCGTGTCACAGCTCCCATGGTAATGACGGTCCACGAGTTCGTGGCGCCCGCCGGGTCGCCCGCGCGTCGCCTCGCCATCGCCTCGGCCAATCGGATGAACTTCGGTCATGTCGGCATACGGGAGTTCATCGTCCACACCGACCAGGACCACAACCGACTGGCAAGCGCCGGTGTCGCCCGAAACCGCGTCCATGTCATTCGTCACGGCGTGCCGGATCCGCCGCCCATGCCCGCGCGCGTTCAGGCCCGCAAGGAGTTAGGGCTCGAGCAGTCCTTCGTCCTCACGATCTACGGCTTCCTTGCCCGCCGGAAGGGATATGGGCTCGCCATCGAGGCTCTCAGCATGCTGCCGCCGAACGTTCGTCTGATCCTCGCGGGCGGCAGGCACCCCGATGACCGGACCACATACGCGGACGAGATCGAGCGTACCGTCACTCGCGCCGGGCTCGCAGATCGCGTCACCATTACCGGTTACCTCTCCGATGAGCAATCTGCCACGGTCATGGCGGCAACGGACCTCGTGCTGGCCCCGTTTGAGGAGTCGAGCGGCTCGGGTTCGCTGGCCTACGCGTTCTCGTGCGGCAAGCCCGTGGTCGCCTCAGCCATTGCGCCCAACGTCGAGATCAACAGGGTGGTTCCGGGCGCTCTTTCGCTCTTCCCGGCAGGCAATGCCGCGGCGCTGGCTGATGCCGTCGCGCATCTTATGCGCAACGCGCGCGCCCTGACCCGGCTATCGGAGGGCGCCCGCAGATATGCAACCACGTTCACATACGGTACTATGGCAGAGGCTACCGTTGCGGTGTACCATGAAGCAATCCGGAACGCAGACTCATGCGCATAGGCATTGATGGACGAGCCCTGACAGGGCGGTTCACGGGTGACCGCACCTACTGGCTCAACCTCACGCGCGATCACATCGAAGCCTCTGACGACGGTGACAACGAGTACGTCGTCTATACAAGGCTGCCGATGCCCGAGGGCGCTCTGCCCCCGAGCCCGCGCGTCACCGTGAGGAGCATACCGGCCAGCAACGACCGTATCTGGACCCTCGCAACGTTCCCCAAGGCGCTGCGACAGGATCACATTGATGTCGCCCACACCCAGTACTCGACGCCGCTCCGGGCCCCTTGCCCCGTCATCACCACGGTCCATGACATATCGTTCCGGCTGTATCCCGAGTGGTTCCCGCGCAAGCACCGCATCTTGCTCAACCTGTCGGTGCCTGTCGCCATGCGAAGGGCTGCTCGGGTGATCACGGATTCGATGTCATCCCGCAGGGATATCCTGCGCGTCTATCGCCTGCCCATCGAGCACGTAGAGGCCATACCCCTCGCCGCCGCGCCGGCATACCGACCGGTTGCCCGAGACCAGGCCAGGGACCACGTGAGGCAGCGCTTCGGCCTTGAGGAGCCGTATGTCGTCTCCGTGGGCGTCTTGCAGCCGCGCAAGAATCTGCCCATGCTCGTTGAGGCGTTCGCGCGAGCGGTTCAGGCATCGGCGATCCCCCACCGACTGGTGCTCGCCGGCAAGAGGGGCTGGGCCTATGACGAGATCGTCGTGCAGGCAGCGCGCTTGCGTGTCAGCGACCGGCTGCTGCTCACCGACTACATCGAGGACGCAGAGCTGCCGTTCCTCTACTCAGCCGCCGATATGATGGCGTTTCCCTCGCTCTACGAAGGGTTCGGACTTCCGCCCCTGGAGGCCATGGCCTGCGGTGCGCCCACGGTCGTGAGCGATGCTCCCGCTATGCCCGAGGTGGCCGGCGAAGGAGCGCTGGTGTTGCCGGTCATGGACGCCACGGCATGGAGCGACGCGATCGTCGTGCTCGCCGAATCCAAAGCCGAGAGGGCTCGGTGGAGTTGCGCCGGTTTGGAGCGCAGTCGAGCGTTCTCGTGGGCGACGACGGGAGCTCTGACACGACGCGTGTACGCGGAGGTTGCAGCCCGGAGCCATAGCTCCAGCGATCCGACGCCCCCGCCCGCATGACCGCCATGCGGGACTCCATCAAGAGCCGGTAGGCTTACCGACGGGCGAGCGTTCAGTTGCTGCGAGGCGGCTGCGTCGCGTGCCGGTACGACCGCTAGTTTCCGGGACGCAGGAACGGCGGTATGTCCAGATCGTCCGAGCTCTCGCTGTCGAACGCTTGCGCGCCTGTCCGCTCGGTTTCCGAGCGTTGCCCCGCCTGTGTTCGTAACGCCGGAGGCAAATCGAGCATCCGCCCCCCAACCGGCGCAGAGCCCGACGGAGTGCTACTTCCTCCCCTGCCTGTGAAGCCGGCTGCGAGAACCGTCACCCGCAGCTTGCCCTGCATGCTTTCGTCCATCACCCAGCCGACGATGATGTTGGCATCATGCTTGTCACATACGCTCGTCACGAGACTGGCCGCCTCATTCGCCTCGGCCAACGTCAGGTCGGGTCCGGATGTGAGATTCACCAGAACGCGCGTGGCCCCCTCGATGGACGTCTCGAGCAACGGGCTGGCGATCGCCTCCCTCGCTGCAGCCTCGGCGCGGTGATCGCCGCTCGCGGCGCCGATCCCCATGAGAGCCCGACCAGCGTTCTGCATGGTCGCCCGCACGTCGGCGAAGTCCACGTTGATGAGACCAGGAATGGTCACGATGTCACTGATGCCCTGCACCCCTTGACGCAGCACATCGTCGGCGACGCGGAACGCCTCGACGAGGGTGATGCCGCGAGGACCGACGGTCAGCAAACGGTCATTCGGCACCACGATCATGGTGTCCACTTTGTTCTTGAGCGAGTCGATGCCCTCTTCAGCCGTCTTCATGCGCCGGGGCCCCTCGAATGAGAACGGTTTCGTCACGACCGCAACCGTCAGCGCGCCGATGATTTGCGCGATCTCCGCGATGACGGGAGCCGCGCCCGTGCCGGTTCCGCCGCCCATCCCTGCGGTGATGAAGACCATGTCGGCGCCATCGAGCTCGGCCTTGATCTCCGACTTGCTTTCCTCCGCCGCGCTGCGGCCGATATCAGGGTTGCCTCCCGCTCCAAGACCCCGCGTGAGGTTGCCGCCGAGCTGAAGTTTGCGCGCCGCGAGGGAGATGTCCAGCACCTGGGTATCGGTGTTCATGGCGATAAAGGATACGCCGCCTAGACCGGCCTCGATCATGCGGTTGACGGCATTGGTTCCGCCGCCTCCGCATCCGATAACGCGGATATCGGCGCCGGATGCTGCCGGTCGCTGTGGTCGCGATTGAGTTGTCGCCATCGTTGGATTCGGGCCCCTCTTCGCTGGATTGGTGCGCGTGTACGCCTATCTTCTCCTGAGGAACGCAGGCGTGTCGAGGTCGTCCTCGGCCCCAAGGTCAAGGACGGCATCGCCGAAGTCGGGCCGCTCCTCGAGAATGGTCTGGACGCTGACGGGCGCTGCCTGACGCACCAGCGGCGGCTTGTCCAACTGGCGCGACGAGACGTGCGGCGTTGGGCGCGCGGAGACCTCTTCACGCTGTGGTGTGGCGGATCGCCGCTCACCCTCAAAGCCTGTGGCAAGCAGGGTCACGCGGACGCGCCCCTCCATCGCGGGATCGAGGACCCAGCCGAAGATGATGCGCGCTTCTCTGGCGTCGCACAGCTCACGGATGTAGGAGGCCGCCGCGTTCGCTTCGTCAAGGGTCAGATCAGGACCTGACGTGATGTTGAGCAAGACCCGCTTCGCACCTTCGATCGAGGTCTCGAGCAACGGGCTGGCCACGGCCTGCTCCGCTGCATCCATCGCGCGTCGCTCGCCGTCGGCTTCACCTATCCCCATGAGCGCGGCGCCTGCCTTGCGCATCGTGCTCTCGACATCGGCGAAGTCCACGTTGATGTCGCCGGGGATCGTGATGATGTCGGATATGCCCTGCACGCCCTGTCGCAACACCTCATCGGCGATCCGAAACGCGTCCTGAAGCGTCGCGCCATGCGCGCCGACAGTCAGCAGCCGATCATTCGGGACAACGATGACCGTGTCAACCTTGGACTGGAGCTCGTCTATGCCCAGGTCGGCCTGCAGAGCGCGTCGTGGGCCCTCGAAGGTGAACGGCCGGGTCACCACAGCCACCGTCAGCGCCCCGAGCTGCTGCGAGACCTCGGCGACAACGGGCGCGCCGCCTGTGCCCGTTCCGCCGCCCATGCCCGCGGTGATGAACACCATATCCGCATCCTGCAGGCACCGCTTGATCTCGTTGCGGGTCTCCTCGGCAGCGGCCTTTCCCGTCTACGGGTCTCCGCCGGCGCCCAACCCCTTGGTCAGGTCCTGCCCCAACGCCACCTTCTGCGGCGCGAGGCAGAGATCAAGGGCCTGACGATCTGTGTTCATCGCGATGAACTCGACGCCGTTGACTCCGGCCTCGATCATCCGGTTGACCGCGTTGCTTCCGCCGCCGCCAACGCCGACAACCTTGATATTGGCCCCCACCGGCCGCACTGCCTGATGCCCGCCCAGTCTATTCTGCATCGTCGCTCCCGCTCCCCGATCGTACAGTTTCATGAATGCCATATGACGGTGCCCGGGCATGCCCGATGCACCGTCTGCCGGACCATCCGTTGGGTCCTCGCCCCGTCCTGTGTAGCTGGCCCGTTAGCCGGGCCTGAACACCTTCAGCCACTTCAGAAAGCCGGGCATGCCGCCCTTCGGCGCTGCGCTCCGCGCCGCCTCTTCACTCCGTAACGCGTAATGAATGAGACCAACCGCCGTCGAGAACATGGGTTCGGCCACTGAATCGTGGAGGCCGCCGACACCTGAGGGCGTCCCCAGCCGAACCGGAACGCGCAGGATATCGCCGGCGCACTGCTGCACGCCATGCAGCAACGACCCGCCTCCCGTGAGCACCAGACCCGATGTCATTGCCTCGAGACATCCGGCGCGCAGAAGCTCTTTCTTCACCATGTGCAGGAGCTCCTGCATCCGAGCCTCGATGATTTCGCACAGAGCGCGGCGACGGAACGGCCGCGAACCTGTCCGTCCGATCTGCGTCAGCTCCACGCTCTCCGTATCGCCAACCTGCCCCGGGAGGGCGCTTCCGTAGTGAAGCTTGATCCGCTCGGCTTCATCGGTGGTCACGCGCAAGAGCTGGGCGATGTCATTGGTCACATGATTTCCGCCCACGGGAATCACCGCCGAGTGCGTGATCTCGCCGTCGGCGAGCACCGCGATATCGGTGGTGCCGCCGCCGATATCGAGTACGCAGACCCCAAGGTCGCGTTCGGCCTCGGTTACGACGGCGTAGGCCGTCGCCAGCGGCTCCAGGACCATTTCCTTGAGTGCCAGTTGGGCCCGCGCCACGCACTTCTCAACGTTCAGCAGGAACGTCTGCGAGCCCGTGACGATGTGGGTTTCGACCTCAAGTCGGCTGCCGCACATGCCGACAGGCTCACGAATGCCCTCTTGCCCGTCGACGCTATAGGAGCGGGGAATCGCGTGGAGAACGCTCCGGTCCGGCGGTATCACAATGACGCGAGACTGCTCGAGCACTCTGCGCCGGTCGGCCTCGGTGATCTCATGGTCCGGATGAGTGATGGCGGCGACGCCGCGCGAGTTCATGGACTGTATGTGCTCGCCGGTAACGCCGACATACACCGAAAGAATGGGCATGCCGCACTGCTGCGAGGCGCGATTCACCGCATCCTCCACGGCGCGCGTCGTGGCCTCAATGTCCACCACGTTGCCGCGCCGTATGCCTCGCGACGGACTCACGCCGACGCCGACGATGACGGGTTGCCCTCGCTCGTCCACCTCGGCAGCGACGCAGCAGGCTTTGGTCGTGCCGAGATCAAGCCCGGCTATCAGCTCATTGCGGGGCACTTGGTTCTCCCCCAGCGCTCCAGACCATCCGCGGCGCTGATGCGTTCTTGGTCCGGCCGGGCTTCCACGCTCACGTTGCCTCCTTGCGCCGCGTCAGCGCGAGCTTGGTCAGGTAGTAGCGCCTGATCAGCGACAGGTTCAGAAACACGCGGCTGCCCAGCGCGACGACTGCTGCGAGGAACAGGTCAACGCCGATGCGATCGCCGAGGAATGCCAGGCCGGCAGCCAGCAACGTGTTCAGCACGAAGCCGCTGACGAAGATGTCATCCTGGAATCGTCCTTCGATGCCGGCTCGAATGCCGCCAAGCGCGGTGTCAACGCCGGCGAGCGTCGCGAGCGACAGGTACGGCGCGTAGACTGCGGCGAGCTCGCCCGGTATCTCGAGGCGTGCGAATGCGACCCACCCGATGACCA
>JAAYVH010000180.1 GCA_012517255.1 Chthonomonadales bacterium | reverse complement strand
TGCGCTTGGTCTCCTCAGCCTGTTCCTCGTCGAGGCCCATCTGCTGGGCGATGGCAGCCGTCATGGCGTCGCCGGCGAGGGGCAGAGTCCGCGGGAACGCGAGGATGCCGTCGCGGTAGATGCCGATGTCCGTGGTGCCGGCGCCGATGTTGATGATCGCCGTGGTCTTCTTGCCGCCGGGATCCGGTCCCAGCTCGATCAGCGCTCGCGCTGCGGCCAACGGCTCGACATCGATGGCGACCGGGCTCAAACCTGCGGCAAACAGCATCGCGACATGGCGGTCTATCATCTCCTGCTGGGCAACCGCCAGCAGCACTTCCATGTTTTGCGACTCAGGGTCCTCATCGGGGCGGTGGATCGGCTGGAAGTCCATGATGACTTCGTCGGCGGCGAACGGTACATGCCGCTCCACTTCCCACTTCATCGTCTCCGCCAGCTCGCTATCGGACATGCGGGGCACTTCGATGACGCGAACCACCAGGGCGCCCTGTCCAGAGACGGAGCTCACCGAACGTCGGCACGAGATGCCCGCCTCTTTCAGCATCTTCTTCACCGCTTCCCCGAGCAGCTTCGGGTCCACGATGATGCTGTTCTCCATGGCGCCTTCCGGCGTGGGCGCAACGCCCAGAGCTTTGACCGTAGGCCCGTTTCGGCCAGGCACAAGCTCAATGGCTTTCATGAACTTAGAGCCGATATCAAGCCCGACCGTTGGTCCTGCGGACTTCCCCATACTGGGTACCCCCGATGTAATCGTGAAACAGCGCCCCACGCGCAGGGACGCTCCTGAGCGTGAGCGCTAGATTGTAGCAAGTTTCAGATGGAGTGTCAAGCGCAAATCCTCTTTGCCCGCACACTCGTGCTCAGGCGGGCCATCTAACCGGCTATGCCGCGTGCGCCGGACGGCATGCACTCCGTCCGGCGCCCCACGGTCGGTTCGAGCTCCTATGGATAGGTCTGCGGATAGAACGACGGGCTGACCGCCATGTAGTAGAGGTCGGTGGTGCCCGAACGCGTGCTCGCCCACACCAGCCACATGCGATCGACGAACGGATCCTTCACGACCGCGAGCTGGCCCTCGTTGACCGAAGCCTCGGTGGGCAACGCGGCCTCGCCCGTCGTCTGATCGCCGGGCGTCGAGGCGACGGTCATCTCATCGCCCCACGAGACGCGGTAATCGGCCTCGACGCTGCCGCCCCCGGCAATAGCCTGACTTACCCGGACGGTGGCGCCTTCGTCGATCTCGGTGAAGTAGAGCCGACCCCGCTGCCAGTCAATCTCCACAGGACCGCGGTTGCCGCTGATCTGAATGTTGTTGCCAATGGTACCGTCGGCATTGCGCGGCACCGGCCTCGGCAGGCGCACCATCAGGCGCATCGTCTTGAAGTAGAGCCCGCCGGAACTGGTCACGTTGCTGCCGGTCTTCCGGTAGAAGAGCCACAGACGCGACACTGAGGTCGGTCGGATGGCCTGAGCGCCGGGGCGCACGGAGTCAGGCTCGGTGATGCGCCGCGGATTGTCAGACCGATCCAGCACCGCCACCGCGCCGGTGTTGGCACCCGACGCAGGCACGGCAGGCTGCGGCGCGAAACCGGCGTCGTTCTGCCAGCCGGCCGGTACGCTGACAACGCCCGTGTCTGACCGCGTCACATTCAGGCGGAGCGTCTGAGGCGTATAGGACACAGTCACCGCGTCGGAGATGCGCGGCGCGATGTCGGGGAAGGTTACCGTGCCAGCCTGCGGATCGACCACCAGCCGTCCGCCGAGCGTCGAGTTGAAGTACAGCTTGCCGGTCGGGCTGTCGAACACCGGCTCGCCGAGGTTCACCCTGGCGCCGTTCACCCTGATGACGATCCACGGACTGTTGCCTGTGCCGTCAACGAATGCGCTGGTGTTCGGATCACGATACACCCATGCGACATCGCGTGCGGCCCATGTCTGCGAGGCGCCCTGACGCGCAAGCAGCTCGTTCTCGACTCTGGGGAACGGCGTCACGGCTCGGTTCGGCCGGCCGTTGGCAAGCTCACGCAGCAGATAGCGTGTCATGAACGTCTCGGGTTGGGCGCGCTCCTGGAACTGGCCGGTGTAGACGAGATCCACGTGCGTGACCGTGTTGGCTGCCCGCTGATCGGGATCGAGCCTCTTGGGAATCGGCACAGGGTTCGCCAGTCCGTACAGACCGCCGGGCGTGGGCAGCGCTCGATCAATGGACCATCCTTCGGGGTTCCGCATACCCTGCGGATTCCGTGTGGGATGGTAGGCGTTCACGTTGTAGAACAGCCTGGTTCGCGATGCCGGCCCTCCGTGCCAGAACAGGTAGCCCGTTCCGTCCACGACCAGCGGCTTCGGAGCGTACTTCGGCAGACTGGGATCGTTCAGGAAGCCGTAGGGCAGACCGCCCGGAGCCGACCCCACATCCGGCACATAGGCGCCGCTGCCCTCGCGGATGATCGGCACGTAGAATGTGCGAGCATCCAGCGCGGATCCGCCGTCAGCCGTGTTCTTGTTGACGCCGCCCTGCCAGAAGAGCCACAGATCGGGCGTCCGTCCAGACGATGCCTCGTCGCGCACCAGCGCGGGCGATCCGTGGACAACCAGCGGGTCACCGTTGCCGTTCACAGCCGGAACGCCGGGCACGACCGGCGTCGCCGCCGGTCCCGGACTGTCTGACTGCTGTGACGGGAACAGCGCCTGGGTTGCGCCGAGCGCCGGGAATGGCGTACCGATGCCTGTGGGGCTCCACCAGCGGTCCGGATTGGCCGCAAGGACATCGAAGCGCCATCCGAACAGAGCAGGCGCAGTGCCGCCGAACGAGCCGGCCGGATCGAACGGGATGGACCCTCCGCGCAACTGGGTGTACAGCAATCGCCAGGGCACATCCGGCTTCGCTGGAGCAGGCCCAAATCCCTCGGGGCGATTCGAGGCGAATGCCAGCAGCAATCCGGTGTTGACGCTCGTGCCCGCGCCGGTCCAGTCAAAGATCATCGTGGGCATCACGTTGGCCCCGAACGGCGCCGCATCAGGATTGTTGGGCGTGGACGTCCGCACATCAACCTGCGGGAACGTCCCGTCCGTCTGCATCAGCGGAGCGCCGGGCGCAGGCTGGAACGTCTGCGCATTTGTCAGGCGCGCCTCGCGAATCTGGATCTTCAGCCGGAACGGATTCTGCACGATGGGCTCGACAGGAGCGCTCATCGAGCGAAGCCGATCGGCAGGATCAACATATGCCCGGAAGTCGGGCATGCCATTGTCGGTGACGGCTGCCGCGAGCGGGTTGTTGGCGCCGTCGTACAGGCTGAGCCATTCGCGCCACTGCGGCGGATAGGCATCCTCGAACACGTAGACCGGCGACGAATAGGTACCCGCAGGCGTGCCGAGCGGCGGCGCGATGCCGATCTTGGGCCGCACTTCCCTGCCCGTTCTGCGCAGGGCAACCAGCACGCCGAACGGATCCCCGTGCCCCACATCCGGGATCGAGAGGACGGTCGGCCCGCTGTCGCCCGGCCTCGGCTTGTGGAGGGTAGGCTGCGGGTTGACGCCCGCCGGCCATCCCAGAGGATTGCCGGCGCGCACATACGGGTTACCAGGCTCGACATCAGGCCGCAACGGACTGAAGCCCGGGACCGCGTTCAGATTGTAGGGCCACAGGTTCAGCGCGTCAATGGCCAGGCCTGCCGAGTTCGCATGGTCGAGCGACGACACGATGCCGTAGTTGGCTCCCGGCGGCAGATTTGGCGCGAACGGGATCGGCAGAGCCCGTCCCGTCAGGGGCGAGTTCAGATACCACGCAAGCGGAAGATCGAACGGGCGTCCCCCGGCCGTACCGGTCACCAGCGCGCCCTGACTGTCGTAGACAGGCAGGAACGGGCTCACCTGATCGCTGCCCAGACGCGCCCAGGATCCAGGATACGCCCATGCGTCAGGCGCGTCACCGGCCAGTTTGGCCACGCGCAGATTGACCAGATTCACATTGCCCGTGTTCCGGACGGTGAACGGCGCGAACAGCCCCTGACTTCCCGACGGATCGAACGGCGAGGGTGTGTTGAGATAGGGACCGATGCCGCTCGGCGCGAAGGGCACGCCAGGAACATAGCCTGCGGAATGCGGCACCTTGCCCAGGTCAATCGTCTCCTCTTCCGCTCTCAGCGAAAGGTCTGGCGGCACGGCGACTCCGGTCGCGAACTGCCGATAGACCTCTTCCCGGGCATTCGCAACCGCCTGGGTTGCGCGTGACTGCAGGGCTGAGCCCTGATAGCGGCCGTCGCCGTTATTGTCGACATAGACGACCACGTCCCCGTAGTATCCGGCGCTCGGCGCGATGGCCCCGCCCGGAACCTCAGCCTTGCTCTGAGCAGGCCGGCCCTGCTGCACCAGCATGGGCGCCAGCAGGCCCGGCACAGCCCCCGACGGGTTGAACGGGTTCCGGTTGATGTCGAGATAGGTCCGATTCACGTTGGCGGGCTGGTATCTCGGGACGCTCACGGTGAGTTCGATCGGCACATACCGGAGGGCGCCGCCGGCGGCCTTGTTGGGCAGCGTCACTGCGCGGGCCGACATATCAATGCCGCTTAGCCGCAGCTTCGCATTCGACCGATCGAGATCGGGATAGTCGGGCGACGTGTTGGGCACCGTGTTGGGGAACGTCTCCCACGGCAGCGGGTTCATTACGTTGCCGGTAGCCTGAACGAACGGATCAGTGCTCCCCGGGTCCCATCCCCAGCGTAGATCGCGGCGTTCCACGCGCACGTTGTTCAGTTGCTGGTTCAGCTTGTGCATGTTGGAGCGGTCTGCTATGAGCAGCGCGTCCACGCGTCTGCCCGCCGCATCAACACCAAGGTACGATGCCGAGGCACCATGTCCGACGAAGCCGACCGGAGCCACAAGGTCCTTGAGCGGCGGCCGCCCTGCCGGCGGGTTGTAGCGCGCGTTGCCGTTGGCCAGAACCTCCTGCGCGGCCGCCGTGGTTGCCACGGCGGACACCCACCCGATGACGTTCGCGGCGTTGGGTCCCACCGTAGAGCCGCCGGGTACCGCTCGAGTTGAGAGCGCCAGCGGATGGGCGATGGCCAGCTCCTTGCGCGACGAAACCTTCAGGGTAGTCGCCAGCGCATCATCTACGCCGTAAGGATCGGCATCGTTCTTCTCGATCAATGCCTGTCCGGCCGCAAGCTGCAGGGAGGACACCAGCACCCCGTCAGCCGTCGCCAGTTGCGCTTGCGCGAGGACGGTATAGCGCCGACCCGGAGTCTGAGCGTCGGCTTCCGACCCGCGTCCCAGCGGGAAGGCCACCTTCGCCACCCACGGGTAGAACTGCGATCCCGGCGGGTACGGCGGACTCGATGGCAGCGGAGGAACGGGCGCAGCGTAGTCCCGCACGGCTCCGACCGTCAGCGGCGGCCTGCTCTGACCGGCGCCGAACAGCCTGAACGTCACGGTGGGCAGCGGCGGATTCAGCGACGTGCTTGTGACGGTACCCCACGCTGCCACGTAGATCGTGTCGCCCCACTCATAGACCACGAGCCGATCCGGATTGGTGATCGTGGGGATCGCTTCCTGATTGGCGTTCCACGCCGTAAGCGGCGAGAGGGCATCATTGGTCGGATCGTCGTCGCCGTCGGGCATGGTCTTGCCAAATCGCTCGTAGGTGATGGGCAGCTTGTTGGGTGGCGTATCGCCCCGCCCGTACCAGAGATCCACGAGCTTCATCGCCATGCTGGTCTCGTCGGGCTCTTCGTCGTAGTCAGGCTCGTCGGGGGTGACCATGCCCAGGCCCGCCGGATCCGCTGCGGTCTTGGCGCGCCAGTACGCGCGCATCTGCCCGTGAACCTCGCCGGTGTTCTGATTGCCTTCATCACCGCTGAACACCCAGTTGTTGGCCGTAATAGCGTCTGCGCCGCGGAAAGCGGAGGACGTCGGATATATCAGCGGTATGGGTAACGGTCCCGTAGCCCCCATGCCGGACAGCGGGACCCGCCCGATCTGCGCATCGGCGAAACTCCACATGAGATCGCCGCCTCTCAGGCGGCCCTGCGTAAGCGCCGAGATGCCGATGATGGCGCCCGTGTCGAGAGGCAGCAGCACCCCCGGGAACTGGTTCGCCGTGAACGCGTCCTGATACCAGGTCTGCGGCGGCAGATGCTGCAGGAACACCGCGGACGCACGCGTCGGCCCGCGCGACCAGGCCTCCCAGAGCAGTCCCAGCTGGCCCGGATCGTTGCCGGTTCGCGAAGCATCGAGAGCGAAGACACGCCCATCACGATTGGCGACGAACACGACTTCGTTGCCGCCGTTCAGCTGCACCCCCGCGTTGTTGGCCACCGAGGCCACCCACGCGGGCGCTGTGAAGTCCGTTTCCTCGGCCTGTGCGTCGTTGGACTTGTTCGGATTGGCCGGCGAGTTGGCGTACGGGTAGGTCCACTCCGGCTGAAGGAACCCGCCTGCGTCTTTGGGCTGACCGCTGGCATTCTGAGGCGCCCGGATGCAGTAGACGCGTCCCCCCGCGGAAAAGACGTACTTGCCTGTATCGGTGAGGACACCCGGATGGACGATAGGCGCGAGCTGCGTCGTCTTCTCGGGCCATTGCCAGATTGCCGCGCCGTCGTTGGCCGGGTTCGATATGCGCGTGCGCCGATCCAGCGTCTGCATGTCCACGCAGTAGACGTGGCCATCGCCTGCGCCGGCGATGACCCGATCCGTTCGGAAGCCGGCGTCGAGCTTGGGTGCGATCGGCGACGCCGCGAACACGACTTTGGCGGGATCGTCGCTGTAGCCGGCAAAGCTGCCATCCGGCAGTAGCGACCCGCCCTTGCTGAGCCACTTGTCGCGCGCCAGCGTCGGCCATGTCATGAGCCGCCGTGTCGTGCCGGGGATGCCCGGTTCGTCTGGCGCCCCCGGAACGCCGGCCTGAACGGCCACAGTCGCCGGGAAGGGCTCGCCCGCATTCGTAGTGCGGCCTGCCGGATCGAAGGCATAAAGTCTGCCGTTCTGGTTGCCCACAACAATGTAGGGCCGTCGGACGATATTCGGCGCGACGCCTTCCTCGACTTCCACGTAGATCGGCGATGACACGAAACTGCCCAGATCGGGCACCTTGTTGATCGCGACGTAAGGACCGTCGCCTCCCGCGCTGCCTCGAGCCGGCTTAATGTCGCCGTCGATGCCCTGACCCGTCCGGTTGTTCTCGGGGTCCGCGAAGTAGTTCGGGTCGTCCTGCGGGAAGTCGAAGACGCCGTTGTTGTTGAGGTCGCCGGCGGGGTCCGGATTGCTGATCGAAGGATAGACCCAGTACGCCGTCGTCATCGTGCTTCGGGGAGCATCGGCGACCGGATCGGCGCCGATTGCGTCCAGAGCCCATAGATGACCGTCGGTCGTGCCAAAGTAGACCACGTCGCGCACGGTGCCGGAGGGCCATCGGACACGCGCGAGCAGCGGCGACGCCACCACGCTGTTGGGGGTCTGCGACTCCGGCACGAACCTCACAGCATCAGCGACGATCACGCGGCCCGCATCCTCGCTCGCATCTCTCGGCGATTCGTTGAAGAGCACGACCTCGCAGCGTTGCGACGTGCCGTCATTGTTCTGCTTGAACCGAATGCCGGACGCCAGCAGCCGCCACATACCCGTGACGGGCACGCCATCCGGCGTGTTACGCTGATCGAGGACCACATCCACGTAGCCGTCTTCGGTGGGCAGCCGATAGCGCGCATAGCGAGCGAAGTTCGTGGTGCCCGAGCCCGCCGGTATGTAGACGAACACCGAAAAGGTCTGAGGCGTCGGGCCCTTTATCGCCACGTCGGATGCCCAGTGGGCCTCCAGCGTGTTCGTCGCGCTCACCGGCGTCCATCGGTACTGCGTACCGTAAGGCTGGTGCAGGGGGTCCGCCTCGATGTTCCACGGCGGCGGAACCGGCAGAGGCGATTCGGTGGTGAATCCCGTGCCGGGCCCATCCACGTCGTCTATGGTCACGGGCACGATGGGAACCGAGCGTGTCGGATACCGCCAGCGCAAGCGGCCATACGTGCCGTTCGACGGCGCCGTCGGGTTCACGCGGTCTTCGATGCAGTAGAACACGGCCGATCGAATGCTCGATGTCGGATCCGCCACGACGGGATTCGATGCCGGCAGCGTCGTCGAGGGCGGCTTCGTCGGATCGAGCGGGATACCGGTGAACCCGATGGGGCTCGTGTACTTCACCGTGTTCGGAAACAGGATCTGCGGACCCGTGGTCTCGTCGCGTCCGAAATAGGTGAGCTGCGAGTGAGGCGCATTGGGATCCGCCCCAGGCGGGAAGATGGCGCTCACAGCCGGAGCGTGGATGTCGCCACGCATGGACT
Organism: Chthonomonadales bacterium; assembly: GCA_012517255.1. Classification (GTDB taxonomy): domain Bacteria; phylum Armatimonadota; class Chthonomonadetes; order Chthonomonadales; family CAJBBX01; genus JAAYVH01. Next base: position 4,209 of record JAAYVH010000180.1, on the reverse strand, counting down.
CCGGCACGAGGCGGACGGCATCGGCAGCCACGATCGGCTTGTACGGATAGAGCGCCGCGTTGTCTACATCGTCCGGAACGATGCCGTACAGGGTCACCCGGATCGGATTGGTGCCGTCGTAGGGGAAGTAGCGGTCATCGCCTGCCCCCGACCGTACACGCATCCAGAAGCCGCCTGTCTGCCCGAAGTCGAGCATGAACACACGGCTCGTCACAGGGTCGTTGACGTCCGCCCCCCAGCTCACCCGCACGAACACATGGTCCGCATTGGGATGCGCGCGCGGGGCGCCGTCCTGCTCAATGAGCGTGCCGCTGGCAGGGAACCGGATGTAGACCGCATAGCGAACCCCGGCGGCAAGCGGCGTCGCTCGCAACGGATCCGTGGATATGTCCACGGTGCCCTGATAGGTGTGCAGCGGATACCGCGTGCCGAAGCTCCACCGCGCGTAGCTGGCGCTGTTCCGAAGTTCCCGCTCGACGATACCGTACAGGGTCGTGTTCTGGCCCGGATTCGCGATGTCAGGCAGCGGGGTTGCCGGAGTGTTGGGCAACGCTTTGAGGTCTTCCACGTCCAGCGCGCGCAACGTCGCATTGGCTTCAGCGAGCTTGTAGACGTAGTCTCCCAGCTTGTCGGTGTTCTGATCGCTGGGGGGCCAGGCGCCCGGCGCTCGATTGCTCGACGCAGGCCATACCCATGAGCCGCTCACCTCAAATGACTGCCCGGTCACGGTAGCCGGACCCGGAGGCAACGTCGTGTTGTCCACCACGATCTCGGCAGGCATGTCGCGCGAGGGCGGCCAGACCCACACGGGGCCGAGCTGCCGATTGAGCGTGTGGTCAAGACCCGGATCCGCATTGTGGCCGGCACGGGTGTTGGTGGCGCGATGGCGCGCCCAGTCGGTATCCGTGAACTGCGCCACGGCATACTGGCTCGCTATCATCACCAGCGCGACGGTCAGTCCCTGCAGCGCGATATGTTTCCGAAGCATTACACGTTCACCTGGTTTCATGTGCGCGTACCCTCGCCCTCACTCCTCGCCGATCTCCTCGCTGCTCGATCCTCAGAATGGACGATCGGCGAACGAAGGCTGTTCGAGGATGGACGTGGAAGTGCCGCGGTCTCTATCTCCCACGCTCCGTCGGATCGTGCCCGGCGGATCGCCTGCGAAGGCTGTATCGGTATCGCCCGGCCTGTGCAGCACAGCATAGGGTGGCCGCGGCACCGTCTCATTCGGCGTGCGGCGTATGATGCTCGCTTGCGGCATCTGGCGTGTTACGCCATTGATGACATACGTTCCGCCATCGTTCGGCCAGAGGAACCCGCCGACCGGACTGGCAATGACCGAGTAGTCGGGTATGTAGCCGTGTCCCGGGCCATAGTTGAACGTTGACGGCTTGATCGTGAACACCTCGCCGCGGAACTCGCCGCTGCCCGAGATGTTCACCGCAGCGCCGAACACGCTCGGATTGTCCTCGCCGCTGAACCTGTTGGCGATGACAAACTGCCGCAACGAGGGGAATGCCGGGTTCTCCGCGGATGCCGACAGTCTGGTAACGCCCGTCGCCTGCAGCCGCTTGCCGGTCATCGCCGCGTAGTCCTCGGCGGTGAGCAGCCACTCGACATCGAGAACGGGCTCCACATACGGAGGGCTGCTGTCGGCGTGGTTAACGAAGTTCAGGCGCGCTTGATACACGCCGTTGGCGTCGGCCAGCAGGAACTTTACAACGACACCGCCGTCCACCGCCTCCTGGAACGACGAGAACCATGTCGGCGCGACGATGGGCTGAACGCGGGTCGTCAATGAAGCGCCGTCCATGACCGGGATGCGCAGATTCGTCACGACCGCCAGCGGATCGCCGGTCTCCTTAAGGATCGCCACGGAGCCGCCGCCGGTCTCCAACGAGTCGCCGCTCCCCAGCGTCGCAGCCAGCGGCATGTTGGGATCCGTCATCCGCGCATTCGTCACCGTCGCCATGGTCAGGAAACGCACTTCCAGCGGCGGCGCGCCGGGATCGTAGGGGTTCTCGCGCCAGTACGCTGGAGCGGCCGGCAGGTCGCTGTTCCGCATGACGAGCCGCTGGACCGAACGATACCGGTATCGCTTGCCTTGCCTCGCCAGCGTGCTGCTGACGAAGTTGAGCTGGCGCACCATGATGCGCTCGCCGCTCGCCGAATACACATCAATCAGCTCGATGATGCGGAAGTTGCCCGAATCCGCGATCAGGTAATGGACGATGTAGCCGGGCCCCTGGTAGTTGTAGGGTCCGCCCGTGATGTTCAGGTTCGGCTGGAACTCCGTCCAGAACGAACAGTCGGTCGGCTCGTTCAGGCTCAACGAGTCCCCGGGGCGCAAGAGGCGCTTGTAGTCGTCTTGCAGGCGATTGACTTCCCACTTGGTGTAGCCGCCCCGGTCCATCGCCACGACGCGGTTGTTGCCGGTATCCACCACCAGGATGTCGCCGCCGCTCATCTTCCGCGCCACGGACGGGCGTCGGAACGGCACTCGCTGGCCCGCAGGCATGCCGGTCCCTACGATCGGATTATTGGGATCGGTGTAGTCCGTGAGCGAGCCGTTGACGATGTCGAACGTGCGCGTGCCGTCACACCACCACACGGCATCGCCAGCCGAGTTGACCTCAAGGAGGCGCGAAGCGTCTGCGATCAGCGTGACGTTGTCTTCACGGGCAAATACGCCTGACGCCGTCGAGATAGCCAGCGTCCCATTGACGGCCGCCGGCGGTCCGATCACCGGCATGGCTGGGTTGGGATCGCCGCGCACTACCAGAGGCGCAGACACCCAGCGATACGCGACCTCGCTTCCGTTGGCCTGGAACTCAGGGTTGCGCACCGAGGGGTCAGCATCCACCGACACGATGGAACCATCCGCCAGACCGACCCAGACCGTGTCGCCCTGAATCGCCGGGCCGCTGCCAGCGGTGGACGGGAGAACGCAGAACCACAGGAGGTTATCCACGCCATCGGGTCCGCCGCGCCGCCATCCGTCGGCATCCGCTCGCGTCGGATAGGTGACCTGCTCGGGGCCGTTGCCGACCTGAACCACAAAGGGCACCGAGGCGCTGGTGTAGGCTGCGGCTATGGCCCCCGGAGGCGCCATCGCAACGATTCGAACCAGACCGCTGTCGTAGTCCACCGTATATTGCCCGGCCGCCAGCTCGATCCATGCGTTCGGCTGAGCGTTGCGATCCACGAACAGATTCGGCTGCCGCACGCGCACGCGCGTTCCTGTCTCGATTCGAGTGTTCAACCGCAACACGAAATCCTGCTCAGCGCGGAACGCAAGCAACGCGGACACCGATTGTCCGCCGATCGTGGTCCCGCTTGCGACCGCGTAGACGGTGTCGTCGCGCACCGCGGGCGTCCCGTGGAAGCGCATCTTGATGAGGAAGTCGCCGTTGGCCCTGCGCAACCGTGCCGGCACTGTCACCGCCGAGCCGTTGACCGTCATCTCGAAGGCATCGTACAGCGAATAGGTCCAGCGGACGGTGCTCCGGTTCTGGCCCTGCTCGTGGGCGGCGATCAGCAGAGAACGTCCCGGATACGTCGCAGCATCGTTGCTGGCATTCCCCGCAAAGTACGCCACATCGTTGCGCCCCAGAGCCGCGGTGCCCACGATCGGATTGTTGGTATCGGTGGGGTCGGGCGCCACGAACACGCTTCGGGCGTTCACCTTCGGGAACGTGCTGGCTACCGGCGGCGCCCAATCATAGACATAGTCGGCAACGATGGTCACGTTGGGATCGGTCGGCGTCACCGTGCGAAGACCGGCTCTCGTGCCGTCCGGACGCTCGACGTTCGTGATCTCGATCGTCGCGCCGATCTTCACGCGCGCCTCGCCCATGTCGAACCGTTCGACCCACTGGTTGTTGCCCGGAGGATCCTGCGTCGTGTACTGCAGCTCGCGGCTGCCGTACGTGCCGTCGGTCGGATCGCGGAACACGCAGGTAACGCGCGGACGCAGGACCGGATTTGACCCCGCTCCCTGGTAGATGTACCAGGGCGAGCGCGCCCGGCTTCGGAACAGACGATCGGGCGCCGAAACCAGAGTCAGCGGCTCGCCCTTTGCGCCAAAGGGGATCGCGCGGATAGAGGCCGGCTGGCCCGTGCGCGGGCTCACGTTCACATAGACCATCTTGTCCGTCGCGCCGGTCAGCGTATCGCGCACATAGCCGACGGTGGGGCTGCCGCGCA
>JAAYVH010000179.1 GCA_012517255.1 Chthonomonadales bacterium | reverse complement strand
GGACATGGCGGACATGCGCTTCTGATCGGAGAACGGATGGTCCGCGGCGGGCTGCTGGTGATCCTTGATGAGCGACCCGAGGCGCTGGCCGTTGCATCGGCAAGGCTTGCAGGGGCGCCTGTGCGCGTTCTGGCGATCCAGGGCAACTTTCGCCGGTTGCCGCAGTTGCTGAGGGCGCACGGAGTGAGCGAGGTGGGCGGCGTGCTGTACGACCAGGGACTGAGTTCGGCGGATCTAGAGGGCGACCTTGGATACTCGTTCCAGAGGGACGCGCCCCTCGACATGCGCCGATCTTTGTCTGCGCCTCAGTCGGCAGCCGACCTGCTGGCGACGCTCGATGCGAAGAGCCTCGGACGCCTCCTGCGCGAGTACGGGGAAGAACCATGGGCCGAGCGGATAGCCCACGCCGTCGTGCGAGAGCGCGTCCGCGAGCCGATCACGCGCACGAGCCAGTTTGTCAGCCTGATCGAGCGAACGGTCCCTCGCCGGGCCTGGCCGAAGGACATTCACGTAGCGACGAAGTCCATGATGGCGCTCCGCTACGCCGTCAACGATGACCTCGGGGCGATTCGGGAATCGATCGAGGGGATCGTGCCTATGCTGCGGGTCGGAGGGCGGTGCGTCTGCATCAGCTTCTGCAGTCTTGAGGATCGGGCGGTGAAGCAGGCTATGCGGGCCTACGAGCATCCGTGCATATGTCCGAAGGACATGCCGGTCTGTGCGTGCGGACGGCAGCCGATGCTGAAAGTGCTGACCAAGAGGGCGGTACGCCCGTCAGAGGCGGAGATTGCGGCCAATCGCCGGGCGCGGAGCGCGGCGCTCAGGGCGGCCGAACGGATCTGAAGGCGAATACCGGCAGGGCGCGGCATCCGAGCCGGCGTCCGCCGAGCGCCGATCCTGGCGAGTCGGTCGCATGTGATCGAGGTGCGACAGGGGGGAGTGAGGGGTATGGCAGTCGAGTCTCATGGCTTTGCTAGCTCGGCATCGGGCCGGAGCTTCGTAGACCGGAGACGGCGCTCGTGGTGGGGCGCCTTGCAGTATCAGTCCGCGACTGCTGTCAGGGAGGCCTATCCCTGGCTGCTCTCGGCGCTCGTGGTGACGACTCCGTTCGTGGCCTACGCAATCGGGCAGGCGCGGCTGAACGCTGCCATGAACCGGAGAACCGCGCTCCTGCGGCAGATCCGCAACGATCGTGTCGAGATAACGCAGCTCCGGGACCAGTTGCGCGAGATTCTCGCGCCCGGGGTACTCGCGCGATGGGCGGATGCCCGCGGCATGCAGCCGGCAAACGATGTGGTAACGATCGGGATGCCTGCGAGCCCATCGCAGACCCCAGCCGTCGGCGGCCAGAGGAGAACGGCGCTCGCGCGCACTTCGGATAGCGCTGACGCCGGAGGACCGGTCCCATCGCCATGACCACGCCATGGGGCCGCGGCGCGGCGAGCCCGTTCGATCGGGTCAGAAGCCTCTTCCTGCTAGGCGCAGCGCTTGCGTCGGCCCTCATCGTGCGTGTCGTCTACTTTCAGACCTACCAACGCCAACCCCTGGCCACCGAGGCTGACCGCCGGCGCTCGACGACGCGGGTGATCACGCCGCGTCGAGGCGACATCCTGGACCGGAACGGCATGCCGCTGGCGATGACCCGCGACGTGCGTTGGATAACCTACGATCCAAGCCGCATCTGGGAGGACGACAAGACCAAGCGGCCTTCACCCCGGCGTGCCGCAGAGGTCGGAAGGCTCCTGGCTTCGGTGCTCGGACTGAACGCGGCGGACGTGACCAACAGCATCCTGTCCTCGAGCCATCGGCGGGGCGAGCATGCGCGATGCAAGTTCATCAAAGAGGGCGCCACGAGAGCTGAAGAAGAGGCGCTCCGGTGGTTCATGCGCAGCAAGGACTACAAGGACACGCTGATCGGCACGGTGGTTACGGTCATTCCGGAGCGTGTCTATGCGGCAGGCGATGCGTCGGTCGCGGTAGTCGGGAAAACCATTCCGGGCAGCTACGGCACTGCCATCGGCAGCAGCGGCATAGAGCGCTGGGCCAACACGCCCCTGGCGGGCAGCATAGGATGGACAAAGGGCCGCGTGGACAGCGGGCGGGTGCCGATCCCCACGAGCACAGAGCGGATTGTGTCGGCGTCCGATGGCGCCAACGTCAGGCTCACCATAGACCTGACGGTGCAGAGGATCTGCGCCTCGGCCCTCGATGTATGCATGCAGGAGCACACGCCAAAGGGCGTAACGGCAATCGTGCTGGATCCCACAACAGGCGAAATCCTCGGCATGGTCAGCCGCCCAAGCTTCGACCCATCCGACCGGACGCTGCCTGCGTCCGTGATCCTTGAGGGGCAGCGCAACAGGGCCCTGATGCTCTACGAACCGGGATCGGTGATGAAGCCCGTTTCGCTGTGCATTGCGATAGATGCGGGCTTGATCAGCGAGACCGAGGTCTTTCCGTGTCCGGGCTACAAAATGCTCAACGGCAAGCGAATCAACTGCGAGGCCCATCGCCGCAGCACGCCCCCTCCGGGGACCAACACCCCGAGAATGGTGATCGCGAAGTCCTGCAACACCGCAACGGCCGACATTGCGCTGCGGATCGGCGGCAAAAGACTGGACGACGGCTTGCATCGTTTCAGGCTCCTGGTTCTGATTGGGATACAGTTGCCGGGCGAAGTAAAAGGGTACCTCGAGGGGCACAAGTCGGGCGCCTCACTGGGACCCGGTTCCATCGCTCGCATCGGCTTCGGACAGTCCGTTATGGTGAGCCCGCTCGCTCTTGCAGCGGCATTCGGCGCGATTGCCAACCACGGCGTGTTGATGCAGCCTCGAGTGATCAAGGCAATCACCGATCCGGCCAACAACGTGGTCAGGGAGTACCCCGTCCGGGCGCTGGGTCAGGTGATCTCGCCTCAGACGGCTGACACCATGGCCGACTATCTGACCACCGTGGTGTCGTCGGGCACCGGGAAGAACGCTCGGTTGGCGGGTTACGTGACAGGCGGCAAGACGGGCACGGCGCTCAAGTCGGATGGCCACGGCCGATACAACGGCTACATGGCCTCGTTCATTGGATACGTTCAAGGGGGCGACGGACGGCGCTTCATCATCGCCGTGGTGGTGGACGAACCGCACAACGGTTACCACGGCTCGGTTGCCGCCGCACCAACGTGGAAACGCATCGCCGAGGGGCTCATGCTCCACTGGCACGTTCCGCCGAGCCCAAACGCGCCGACTGCCGACGTTGCCCGTGCCGACGGAGATTCCATCCATGACTGATACTATCGGGGTGACTCTGCTCGATCTGGCGACGGCGCTCGGCACGTCAGCGGTGATCGGATCCTCGAACATCCGTGTGACCGGGGTGAGCCACGATTCTCGCACGGTCGCCGAGGGCGATCTCTTCGCGTGTCTGGTCGGCGCAACGGCCGACGGACATGAGTTCATTCGAGAAGCGGTCGCGCGAGGCGCTCGAGCGGTGCTGGTCAACAAAGACCGACGGGATGCCATTCCGAGCGCAGTCTCGGCGATCGTCGTGCCAGACACTCGCGTGGCGCTGGGCCCGGCGGCAGCGTGCGTCTTCGGCTATCCGTCGCATGACGTGGACGTCATCGGTGTCACCGGCACGAATGGCAAGAGCACCACGGTTGCGATGTGCGAAGCAATCGGATTGGCGGCGGGTCGGGCGACCGGACGTATAGGAACTCTCGGCGCGCATGCCATGGGGCGCGATCTGCCTGCAGCCCACACCACACCGGAGGCCGACGATCTGCAGCGCCTGTTAGCCGCCATGCGTGGTATGGGCGTCCGTCTCGTCGCGATGGAAGTCAGCAGCCATGGACTGGCGCTGCGCCGAACCGATGGCATGCGCTTTGCCGGGGCGGTGTTCACCAACCTGACCCAGGACCATCTGGACTTCCACGGGACTATGGATGCCTATCTGGAGGCGAAGCTGCGCCTGTTCGTGGAATACCCGCGTCTGTGGGAGACGCCATTCTACGCGGCGATTAACATGGACGATCCCCAGGGGGCGCTTGTCGCAAGGTCGACGGTCGGGCACGTGATCGGATTCGGTCTGGGGCCGGGCGCCGCCGTTCGAGCCTCCGACGTTGACATGCGGGCAGACCGAACACGCTTTGTGCTGGTGTCGCCCCAGGGCTCGGTGCAGGTTGAGCTGCCCATCGGAGGCGCCTTCCAGGTGATGAACGCCCTCGGTGCGAGCGCGATTATGTTGGCCCTTGGCACGCCGCTTGAGGCCGTCGCCGAGGGGCTTCATGCGATGAAGCCCGTGCCGGGGCGCTTCGAGAGCGTGCAGACCGGCCGGGACTGGAGCCTGATCGTTGATTTCGCCCACACCCCTGACGGATTGGCGAGCCTGCTCAAGTCGGCGCGGGCGCTGAACCCGAGTCGCATCATCCTGGTGATGGGATGCGGAGGCAATCGGGACGCTGGCAAGCGGCCCATCATGGGGCGCATAGGCGCCGAAGGAGCGGATGTACTGGTGGTCACCAGCGACAATCCGCGTCATGAGGATCCTGCGGCGATCATCAAGCAGATACTGGCTGGCGTTCCCGAAGGGATCTGCAGCCTGCATGCCGAGGTGGATCGCCGTCTTGCCATCGAGTACGCCATCCGCGAAGCGCGGTCCGGCGATCTCGTCCTTTTGGCCGGCAAGGGGGGCGAGACGTACATGATCGTGGGCGACGAGCACATACCGTACGACGACCGAGAAGTCGCCCGCGAGATCATCGAGAGGCTTCCATGACGGCGGCCGTGGCGCCCTTCGCGGTGAGTCTCTTCGCCGCCGTTGCGTTCGGCCGACCGATCCTCAGATGGCTGCAGGCGAGCGGCGTCCGCCAGACGATCTCGTCGGACGCCCCGGAGCGGCACGCCGCAAAGCAGGGCACGCCGACAATGGGCGGGTTGATACTGCTAGCAGGCACAGTCTGCGGGACTGCTGTCGGGTGGGCGGCATGGGGCGTGTCTTCGGGGGGCGCCCTGGCTGCATGCGCGATCGGGCTCTCTGCCGCGATAGGAGCGCTCGACGATCGGCTCAGCCTGCGACGGGGCACGAACCTCGGCCTGAAGGCGCGGGAGAAGTTCGCTCTCCAGGTTGTGGTCGCACTGGCGTTTGTGGCGGGCGTGGCGTTGATCGGCGCGCGTCGGGACCAAACGATCGTCGCCGGGCTGGATCTCGGTTCTGCCTACTGGCCGCTGGCCGTTGTGCTCATCGTGGGGCTGTCCAACGCAACCAATCTGGCCGACGGACTGGATGGACTGACTGCGGGCAGCGCGGCGATAGCTTCCGCCGGTCTTGCCGTGATGCTGTCGTCCGGATCGGGCAAGGACGTAACGGTTCTGGCAGCCGCGCTGGCGGGCGGTTGCGCAGGCCTGCTCTGGTATGGCGCGTATCCGGCGCTGGTATTCATGGGCGACACGGGGTCGCTGGCTGTCGGCGCCGGCTTGGCGTGCATCGGGCTGGTCGGGAAACTGGAGCTGCCGCTCATCGTTGCGACGCTCCCGTTCTGGGCCGAGACGCTGTCGGTGATGATACAGGTGACCGTGTTCAAGTGGCGCAAACGAAGGCACGGCATCGAGTTCGCCCGGGCTCATCGAGTTTTTCGGCGGGCGCCGCTGCACCATCATCTTGAGGAATGCGGCGTGCCTGAAACGCGCATCGTTGCGCGATTCTGGCTGTGCGCTGCGGCCTGCACGGCTCTTGGCCTTGCGTGGCATCTGGGACTGGCGCGCTAGGATACGAGCTGGCACGACAGGACAGGCCGGCCATGCGGTAGTCATACGGTACGATCAGAGGTAGCAACGACAATGGTGACAATGATGCGAACAGGTCAGTTTGCCGGCAAGACCATCGCTGTGCTGGGCATGGGCCGAACAGGGCTGGCATGCTCGGACACCTTGCAGCGACTTGGGGCCAGGGTTATTCTCAGTGACGACGCCGATGCAGAGCGTCTCGGTGACAGGTTGCAGCGAGCCGAAGAGCTCGGCGTAACGGTGCGGCCGGCGGCGAGCATCGAACAGGCCCTCGAGGGCGCATCCCTCGTCGTTCCGTCGCCGGGCATTCGGGCCGATGCGCCGATCCTGCAGGCGGCGGTGCGGGCCGGCATCCCGGTGCTGTCCGAGATCGAAATCGCCTATCGGATCGCGCGCGCTCCGATCCTGGCGGTGACGGGCACCAACGGCAAGAGCACGACGGCGGTGTGGCTGACCGAAATGCTCAAGGAGACCGGCTTTCGTGCCGTCGTGGCGGGAAACATCTCTGCCGATGCGCTGAAGCGCACGCTGATCGAGGCCGCCGAGGAGATGGACGAAGAGGGCGCCATCGTGGCCGAAGTGAGCTCGTTTCAGCTCGAATGGGTCGAGCGATTTCGACCGAAGATCGGCATACTCACCAACATCACGCGCGACCATCTGGACCGGCATGGCAGCATCGAAGTCTACCGAGCCTGCAAGGCCCGTCTATTCGCCGCGCAGAGACCCGATGACTTCGCCATTCTGAACGCGGTGAATGCGCCGTCCCGCCTCATCGCCGACAGCGTGCGCTCACGCGTCGTGTGGTTTGATCGAGGACATTGCGGGCATCCCGACTGGGCATGCGTTCGCGAAGGACGAATCGCGGTCCGCCTTGACGGCACCGAACACATCCTTGCCCGGACGGACGAGCTGCGCCTGCTGGGCGATATGAATGTCGAAAATGCGCTATGTGCGTCGGCGGCAGCGATCGCCTTCGGAGCGGATCCCGACGCGGTCACCGAGGCGCTCCGGACCTTCGAGGGACTGCCTCATCGAATGGAGCTTGTTGCCGAGGTCGGCGGCGTCGCCTACATCAACAGCTCCATGACAACCAACGTGGCGGCGGCGGTTCGGGAACTCGAAGCGCTCAAGAGACCGGTGATCCTGATCGCCGGAGGATACGACAAAGGCGAGGACTTTCAGCCGCTCGGAGCCGCCATCAAGCGGTACGTTGCCCACCTGGTGGTCATGGGGCGCGCCGCCTCGTTGCTCGAGACTGCAGCCTGGAATGCGGACTTCAACGACGTAAGCAGGGCCTCCGACATGGCTGATGCAGTGACCCAGGCGGCGCGGCGAGCCAGGCCGGGCGACGCGGTCATGCTCGCGCCCGTGTGCGCCAGCTACGACATGTACGCCAACTTCGAAGAGCGGGGCCAGGCGTTTCG
>JAAYVH010000178.1 GCA_012517255.1 Chthonomonadales bacterium | reverse complement strand
GCGCCAAGGTCCGTCCCGCCAATGGTACGTCCGGAATGGTGAACGGTTACACCCTCGCGCGTCACATCAACCTCCACGCCATCAACCGCCCTTAGATGCTCGGCGCGGAGCCACAGACCCTCTCGGCCCAGAACCGGCGGGCAAAGCTGCGTGCTTAGTGCCCGACGCCCTGGCTCCAGCATAACGGAAGCGTGCCGGGGAAGCCGTACCGATCTCGCGGGGTACTTGCCTCCGCCGATGGGCGCAATCGGGTACAGCGGCTCGCCCGTATGCGCATCGAACACAACGCCGTACATCAGCACGCCCGTTTCCACGTTCACATCCAGCACCTGGAGGCACTCCCACACCAGACGCTGAGAACCGTAGTCGTCCATCTGCACGCGCAACGACACGTGGTTGATGGGGTAACGCAACGGGTCCAGAAGGGCAAATCGACGTGCGTTGGCGAGCATCTGTGCGCGGCCAATGGATGGCTGGGTCGGGATCAGCCATGGCCCCTCATATGGGCACAGGAACCCGATCACTTCGCCCGTTCTGAAGTCAACATCAACCGCAAGGTCATTGGGGCCCAGCGCTCCACTGACCGTATCCACGACCGGGTACCATGCCCACTGGTAGCCGTCGGAACGCCTGAGCGGCGTGCCGCCAAGCGCCGGTTCCCAGTCCCCCGTCCTGAAGGAAGGGCAGAGCCGCGAGGCGTAGTCCGAGGCTATACGCCGGGCCTCGTCCGGCCCGACAACCGGCTCACCAGGCTCGTTGCCATACGGCTGCCGGTTGCACACCGCCCACTGCAGCGTTCGACCCGTATCGGCATCGAGCACCAGAAGGTTATCGTGCCCCTCAGTAGACCGCAAGGAGACAGTCCAAGCGGCTCCATGCAAAGCGCGTGCCTCGTGTCGGTCTAGCGTCGCCCGGCCTGTGGGAACCGCATTCGCCTGTCCGAGCCATTGCCGACCCCTCTCGATCGCCTGTTCCGCGGAAGTGATGGGACCCCCGAAGACCCGGATGGACAACGCAACGATGCACAGCGCCGGGCAGGTCCATGTTGCGAGAGCCGCGGTTCGGGCACGCTCAGATGTCCCTGACATGTGCGCAGCCTCCTTAGTTCCCGTAGTAGGCGGGCGCGATGCGAGTGGATCTGGTGCCGCCTATCTTCCAGGTTCGCAGTCCTGACGCTGGGGAGCACTTGCCGGCTGCGAAGCTCGCCGCTTCCTCCACGGTCGCGTTCGCCTCGGTTAGGCGCGTCCAGAAGTGCTATGCCCATGTGTGAGCGCCTGGGTCGAATATGGCGGACCGAAAGCCGAGCGCGCAGTCGGCGCCGTTATCAACGACGCCGTGCACAGGCGACCCCCATGCCCGAAGACGTAGAAGATCGCCGTCTTCTTGAGTCGCTCGAGGGCGGGCTTCCGGGCGCTCCTGGCCACCGCAAGGCGTCACCTGCCTGTGCGGATCACCGCCTCCTTCTTCGCATTGTTCCAGTCCACACGCCAGCCGAGCGCCTTCGCAACCTTCCGGAGCGGAACCCACCAGCCGTAATCGCGCCACCGAGCCCCAAGGTCCGTCCCGCCAATGGTACGTCCGGAATGGTGAACGGTTACACCCTCGCGCGTCACATCAACCTCCACGCCATCAACCGCCCGTAGATGCTCGGCGCGGAGCCACAGACCGTCTCTGCCCAGGACCGGCGGGCAAAGCTGCGTGCTGAGTGCCCGACGCCCTGGCTCCAGCATAACGGAAGCGTGCCGCGGAAGCCGTACCGATCTCGCGGGGTACTTGCCTCCGCCGATGGGCGCAATCGGGTACAGCGGCTCGCCCGTGTGCGCATCGAACACGACGCCGTACATGGGATTCTCGGTCTGCAATGGGTACTGGAAGCACTCGTACACGAGTCTCTGCGCTCCCCAGCCATCCACCAGCACCCGGAGGTCTACGCGAGCGATTGGGTACTGATTCGGGTTGAGCATCGCGTGACGCCGGGCCCGTTCCGCGATTTGTGTCGGGGGGATCGCCGGCCGCGTGTCAACCCAAATGGGAGCCACATACGGAAGTTCCACGCCGAGAACGTCGCCCGTCTGATGATCCACGTCCACGATCAAGGGAGTCGGCCCCAAACATGCGGTCAGCGGATCCAACACGACGTCCCAGCCGACGATGTACGTGTACTGGGACACGAGCGGCTCGGAACCGGGGCGCAGCCGAACCCGACGCAGCGCAGGATAAGCGGCCTCCACAAACTCCCAGGCGCGAATCCGCGCGTCCTCCGTCGGCACACGGGGGGAGGGGCCAGCATCGGTGAACGAGTGCCGTCCTGGCACAACGAACCAGGTCCACACGTCTCCGGAGACTGCGTCCACTGATGCGCCGGCCTCGGCGCCATCGAGAAGGTCGAAGCTTACACGCCAGGACGGCCCCCTCGCGGGATAGCAGTGCGTGTCGAGCGTGACCAGCGTTAACCTCCCCAGAGCCTGCCGAGCCACCAAAGTAAGATGCTCTGCCGCCGTGGCCGCAGCCGTCTCCCGTGTGACCTGGGGCCAGGACGACTGCGCACCCGCGCTGCTCGGGAAGACAAACAGGAGGAGGATCATACGGGCCGTATAACAGCCGAAACGAAAGGCACCAACGGGGGTTTTCATCATGTATCCCTCCTCTACTGCCCGTAGCGCGCTGGTTGGACCCGGGTCTGGCCGTTACCGAGTAGCGTTCGTTCCCGCATCGTGTCATTGAGCGGCAGCCCCTGACACGCGGCGATCGCTGCTGAAGAGACGGTCTGCCCATCGCGTAGAGCGTCCCAGAAACTGCTCGCCCAACTCCGCGCGCTGGCCTCATAGACGACATTCCGGAACCCGAGCACGCACTTGGCCCCGTGGTTGTAGGTGCTCTGAACCGGACTTCCCCTCCCGGCGAGCTCGGCCGTATAGCATCCCAAGTAGACTGCCAACAGCACTCTGCGAAAGGCGTTGCTCGCAATGATCAGTTGACCGGACGCATCGCGTTCATCCAACACGACGACATTGGCATACGGCATGCCCTGTCCCACGACGTAGTCACGAGCGCCGGTGGTCTGTACGATCGCGCCCCACTGCCCGTTGTTCCAGAAGGTCTGGCAGCTCTGAAAGGCCGAGCCCCCATGTCCGAAGACGTAGAAGATCGCCGTCTTCTTGAGCTGCTCGAGGGCGGGCTGGGCGTTCTTTACCACCGCCAGACGTCACCTGCCTGTGTGTAACACCGCCTCCTTCTTGTCATGGATCCAGTCCACGCGCCAGCCGAGCGCCTTGGCAACCTGCCGGAGCGGAACCCACCAGCCATAGTCGCGCCACCGGGCGCCAAGGTCCGTCCCGCCAATGGTACGTCCGGAATGGTGAACGGTTACACCCTTGCGCGTCACATCAACCTGCACGCCATCAACCGCCCGGAGATGCTCTGCGCGGAGCCACAGGCTGCCTCCGCGCAGCGCGGGCGAGACAAACGAGCCAGGCCCCCGACCTTCTTCACCTCCTATCCGGATGCCCGGAGAGGGTGGGCTCTTGGCGCGAAGGCGAGGCGCCGTCCAGCTCGCGGTAGCGAACTCGCCCATCCAGCCAAGCACATCGCCGGACATCGCGTCAACAGTGAAGAGCGGCATCCGCTGCCGCGCCCGCTCCGGGCCGAACGCGGGACGAACGAACCAGGCAAGTCGCTGTACTCCGAGGACATCCTCACGCACCTGGAGCCAGGTCTCCTCGAAGCTCGGCGGCGCCACAGCGGCGCCAATGAAGCGCAGCACTGCCACTTCGGCATGTCTGCGGCTCACGAGCGGACGCACAGGCGCCAGCATCGGCCTGTCCGGCGGCCTGACGTACCGTGTAACCCTGCCGGTATATCCACTTACGCTGACTTCCAGCGGCCATGGCGCAAGTGCGCCCGCATCGCCGAGCACCTCGAACCACTGGAACTCGTAGCCGGGACCCTGACGGATCGTCGAGAAGCCCCATGCGTCCGGGAACGAGTACCAACGCCGGACACCGAACCCGTCGTAGTGCCGGCTCGCGAACTCTCGAGCGATCCCTTCCGCCTGCTCAACGGACACCGGTAGAACCTTCTCTCCGCCCTCGAGATGGTTGTAGCCGTCGTCCGGCACATCCTCGGGACGGCAGTCCCAGAACTCGACAACCACCCCGTCGGCCATACGGACGCTATAGGTCGTCGAGACCTCTGAGGCGCCGCGGGGCACGACTTCGTAACATGGACCCAGGAAGCTGGCCGCGTGCCATGACAGCAATCCGCGCACGGACCAGGTGTTCTGCGGCGTGCCGGTGAATCGCGCTACGGCAGCGACGGCTTGGTCGGGACTGATGGCTTCCGCGCCCGCCGTGTATGGCAGCGTGATCGCGACGAGCGCGATGATCATATGTCGCATGGCTTTCACCACCCTTCAGTTGCCGTACCGTGCGGGGTGAACTCTCGTCTTCAAACTGCCGAGGATCTGCCGATTGCCGAGCCCCTTGCTCGGCGGGATCCCCCTCGCCGCGTTCTGCGCCGCCTCTGACACCGTCTGCCCCTCTTTCAGGTACTGCCAGAACGCTTCGGCCCACTCCTCGGCGCCCTTCACTACCACGTTCCCCTGCGCGTCCAGTTCGTGCGATCCGATCGCCCCGCGGAACCTGAGCACGCACCTGGCGCCGCACCGGTATGTGCCTTGCACCGACGGCTACCGTCTCACCCGGATCACCGCCTCCTTCTTCGCATTGTTCCAGTCCACGCGCCAGCCGAGCGCCTTGGCAACCTGCCGGAGCGGAACCCACCAGCCATAGTCGCGCCACCGGGCGCCAAGGTCCGTCCCGCCAATGGTACGTCCGGAATGGTGAACGGTTACACCCTCGCGCGTCACATCAACCTCCACGCCATCAACCGCCCTTAGATGCTCGGCGCGGAGCCACAGACCCTCTCGGCCCAGAACCGGCGGG
>JAAYVH010000177.1 GCA_012517255.1 Chthonomonadales bacterium | reverse complement strand
GGCGCTTCGCGCCGGCTCAATCACCGGCGGGCCCGGCGACGCCGGTATGTGCCGGAGCACGCTCACGCGTAACAAGGGCGAACCAACCGCGCGCCGCCGCGTTCCCCTTCCTGGCGGTTCCGCTCGGCGGTTGATTCGCCCCTACGTGCATTGTGCGGCGCGCCCACCATGGCGAGCGACGATCGGCCACGTCATCGCGTGATGCGGCGGCTATACGCTTCGTGTCGTTGCGGCCGGAGGCCATGTGGCCGCGGGTTCTCGCCCCGCGTACCGGTGGTGATTCGCCACAAGATGCGCCGCGGTGACGCTGGAGAGCGGCCTGAAGGGCCGCCCGTGTTCAGCCCGGTCCGGAGGGCCGGGTTTGGCGCGCCTCGTACCATCCTCATCCGCGCCCTGCACACCCACGTCATCGCAAGTTTGGACTCGGCGTGGCCGCGGTGGGTGCATGAGAAAGCGTAGAGAGCTTTCTTAGGAGTGCAGCGAAGCGATCGCGAGCAATGCACGCCGACCGGCCCATTCGCGCTGCAAGAGGGAATGGCCATAGGCGTTCGGGATTGTCGGGTACGGATCCGTAGGGACTTCGCTCCGCGCGTAGTGACGTGCAGGCGCGACGCGCCGGCTCACACAACCTCGGGGGCGGAGACGGCGGGGTGAGCGCCGCTCGCACCCGATTGCCGATCAGTCCTTGAGCGCGCCGGCGCGCGGCCGCTGATCCTTGGGCAGTTCGACCGGCTCCCAGCTCGACGATGTGGAGGCACCGGGGGGCGGAGGGACGACCTGGCCCGACTCGGTCGCATACCGGCTAGGATCGCTCTTGTTGCGCATGGGGCCCGTGTAGTAGCCCGTGGTTGATGGGGCGGGCTTGGGCGGCTTACGTCGTCCAACCGAGAAGGCGAGGATCACGGCGCAGACGATGAGCACGCCGATCAGGATGTATGTTCTGCGTGAGTCTTGCATGGAGCCTGTCCTCAACGGCAGAAGTGCGGGATGCGAGCCGATGGCGCGGTCCGCCCGCATCCCGAACAGGTCTTACTTATCGCTGGCAGCCTCGCCCTTGACGCCGGCTTTGGCGCCGCCCGTCGCCGGGCCAGGGGCTACCTCGCCCTTGGGCTTGATCGGCCCGGTGTAGTAGCCCGGCACCGTGGGCTCGGGTTCCTTCTGCCGGCAGCCTGCCGTGAGACCCAGCACCGTGGACCCCGCCAGCAGGCAGGCAAGGGTCCGGATGACACTGCCGCGATGTGTTCTCAGCACCGGACTACTCGAGCGGGAAGCAGTAGAACCGCTTGTACCACGCGCCGTTGCTGGTCTGAGCCAGATAGCGCTCGGAGTTGCGAGCGAGCCACTTGGCATGACCATCGAGGAACACGTGGTTGCCGCCGCCGGTGTGCATGGCAGCAGCCTCGCAGCCGAAGGTGATGACGAAGTAGCCGCCACCCACGATGGTGATACCGTCGGTAACGAGGGCCGTCTCGGCGGGCCGCTTGATCTCGGCCAGCGTTCGAGTCACCGGACTGTACTCAGGCGGATACGCGAACGAACCGGGGAACTGCCAGTAGGGATCCACCTGGGTGCCGGAGCCCACCATGCTCGCCTGATGCCAGGCGATGCCGTAGTCTGCATAGCGCTCAGTCGGCGGGAAGTAGGGCGCGAGGGCGCCGGGGCCGTCGCAGTCTGGGCTGTCGGCAGCTTCCATGAGCTTGCTGTCCGAGTAGCTCGGGCACTTGAACAGACCCTGAGGCCCGATGCCGCCGCCGTTCTTGATGTACGGCTGGAGCTTCATGGGCCAGAGACGCTCAGCGCGGGTGGGGTTTCCGCAGCCCTGGCTGGCTCCGCAGCTAATCCAGGGCACAATGGCTTCCTCGTAGTCCTGAGCGTACATCATGATCGCGGTGCCCATCTGCTTTGCGTTCGAGAGGCACGAAATGGACCTGGCTTTCTCCCGAGCCTGTGCGAACACAGGGAACAGGATCGCCGCCAGAATGGCGATGATGGCGATAACCACCAACAGCTCGATCAGTGTGAAACCGCCCTTCCTGTGATTCATTGGTTCTCCTCCAACTTGCCTTGCAGGATTGTGGACCGGTCAGGTCCCTTGCGATACCGCCGGGAAGGAGCCGTTGCGCCTGATCGGCACGCATTCCCGGTGCAGCCCTTGGATCGCCGCGCCGCTGCGGCACTCTAGCCCGCACAGAGCGGGAGGTCGAGGTGTCACAAAGGATACAGCGATTTCGCCGGTACGTCAATAGGGATACTAATGTACGGGTGTCACAACGGGCAGGCGTGTCGCTCGGTCCACCGTGAACGACGATCCGCCACGTCATCCTCGCACGCCCGCGCATTCATCGTGCAAGCATGTCGCTGGCGGGGCCCAATGGGCCTGCTGACGGATTCCCGCCTTCGCGGGAATGACGTAGGGGCCTGACGTCAGTGGGTAGGGGCGCGCTCGCATGCTGTAGGGGCGTATCAGCCGGACTGCCGATGCTGGCCGGAAGGGCACGTATGCCGTAGCCGGCTGGTACGCCCTTGCGTGACGCACAAAGGTGTCCCCGATCAGCGTGGGCGAACCCAACCTCGGAGTGCCGTGGTCCTCTTCATGGAGGTTCGGGCCGGCGGTCGATTCGCCCCTACGGGCATTGTGCGGCGCGCGATCGTTGGCCCTGCGAGCCGAACGCCCGCCCACCATCCGGACGAACATCGCCCGCCGGTGATTGAGCCGGCGCGAAGCGCCGTGTCGAAATCAAGGCGGGCTGCGTGT
>JAAYVH010000176.1 GCA_012517255.1 Chthonomonadales bacterium | reverse complement strand
TGGACTCAGGCTCGCTGCACAGCGTGCCTGAGGCTGACCGGATGGCGCGAGGCGCGCAATCGCGGCGTCCTCGATGTGGATGACTGCGTGCAGGATATGCTTGCGCACCTCTGGCGCGCAGGGATGTGGGCTGTGCCCACTCAACGCGGATGCCAGGAATGCCTCCGATCTGTCCGTGTGGTCGCGCGGCGGCATGCTGTCTCGTGGCAGCGACGCTGGACTCGGACGCTGGCGCGAGAAGTGCCGTTCTGCGCCGTCGGCGACGATGCGGCGCTCCCTGTGCGCGAACTGCCACAAGCGGATGTCGCCGAGGAGGCCATGCAGCGGCTACTGACATCCTCGATCAAGCAGCACCTGACGAGGTTGACGTCGTGGCAGCAGACGGTCATTCTGCTCCGCTTTCGCGATGGCCTCAGCGCTGCAGACATTGCGAGGACGACCGGCGCCAGTGCGGACGCCGTGCGACGTGCGCTTCGTCGAGCCCTCGTCGCGCTTCGAGCCGCCCTCCATGTAGACGTCCCCCCCCGCGAAGTCTGTGGCGGCTAGCGCACGTCGGGTTGCCCCTCCGAAGCAATCCCGAGGTCTGCGCTTCTCAACGTCACACTTTGGTGCGCTGGAGCGATAAGGGGTGTACGGCGCAGTCGCGCCCCATCACTGGTATGGGAGGGTGTTGCTTTGACGATTCGCCTTTTCCTCGCCGCCTGGGCCATGTTCCTAGGTACGTCGCTTGCGGCGATCGCTCTCGATTGCTACGGCGATCCGCGGTTGCCTGAGATCAGAAGCGGAGGCAAGTGCCACGAAGGCTTTCCGTTCGTCTACTGCACGGACGACGAACTTGTGTATGACGGCGCCTGCAAGGTGGCCACGACGGGCGCCGCACACTGCACCGTGTCGAACTACGTGCAGTACCACACATGGAAGCCGAAGCACCCGGGCTATTTCGGGTTCGGCTACTGCGAGAATGAAACGGACTGCGAGAAGGAGAACAGCTACTGGAGCCATCTGGCAACGAACAGCGGGACATGCAAGGTTTCAGAGGAGTGACCGTCGCCAACGCAGGTGGAGGGTGGGCGATGCATGGGCGCAGTGATTGTCTGATCGCGGTCCTGGTCGTCGCGATCTCACTCTGCACCCCGTCAACTGTGGCGGGAGATCCGCACGCGCGGTCGTACGGCGTACCGACCCTGCCGGCTCGGTGCACGCTAACGTTCGACGTCATCGTCCGCGATGTGAGCACCGAGGAGATGCGCCGATTTGCGAAGGAGTACTCAAGGGACAGCCGGCGGTGGCTCGCCAACCGCGGCGTGGTTTCGCGCGAGAGCGCGGAGGCTGCGGCACGTGAAGCCGCAGCCGGCCCGGACAGACAGCAACCGCCTCGGCGCCTCAATGCTGTGCTGTCCCTGTTCGACGGCAAGACATACTACAGACTGCTCGAGGGAACGTACGAACAGGAGTTCCTGTGCTGCGACACCTACTCGATCAAGCGCGTGACCCATGCCGGACATAGTTCCGGCGGGGTGATGTACTATCCTCGGGACGGTGCCTGGGCAGGGGAAGTGGTTCCCCTGCCGGGCGTCGGATTGCCCTCGCTGCCCCTTATCACACTGGAGAGCGTCGAGCAGATCGGGAATGCCGTCACGATACGGGGTCGGTCCCCGGCGATGAACACCTCCGCGGGCAATGGTTGGTCCCGGCGGAGCAGCCGAGCGGAAGGTCGTCACACTGCTGCCGGACTTGAAGTCGCGCGGTGCGTTCTTCTGGGACGCAGCAACGAAGTAGAGCAGCGCTGGGATTTCTCCGGTCATCGGGTCTTCCATGGAGTCAGATTGGCCAGCCGTTCCGTCCTAACGGACTTCGGAACCCGGTGGTCAGACGACAGGCCCATCCGCGAACCGACAAGAACCTTCACGTTCATGTTGCGAGACGCATCCCCCAGACCACTGTACGAAGAGACGTTCAATGCGGACCACTGGCTGCGCGATCAGGATGTCGTTCAGGACTACCGCACCCGCGACGCGATTCCGTTCCGTTATCGTCTAGGTCGGGGAAGTCTGTCCGCTCAGATGGAACGAGCCCGACTGGAGCGGCGGCGCGAGCAAGCCGAGGCCCGTCGTGGAACCTGGACGGTCACCGGCATCAGCGGGATCGTCGTGCTCCTTGGGGTCATAGGCGTCGCCGCGACTCGACGCTTCCGTTCCAGATAGCGGAGCAATCAACATGCGCGTCGGAGCGAAGATCGCAACAGGGGCCGCCTTCCTCTTAGTCGCGCCGATTGTGCTCCCGGCAACGCCGGCTACATCTTGGCTTCCGGCTTGGGTGTCGTACTTCGTCGAGGTTGGGCTCTACCAGAGGGCACATGCGGCAGTCCTGTTGTTGGGCGCGTTGCTGGTCTGCGCCTGCTATTGCCGGCCGACTTGGGGCGATCCCGATCGCCGTACCGTGTGGCTGCTGATGAGCGTGCTGCTTGCGGCCTACGGCGTGCCGACATTGCAGCCTACCACGCCGGTCAGCATTGTCGAGGGAAACTCGGCGATCCTGCTCGCCATCGCCGCCGGATTGCTGGCCAGCCGAATCGCCGGTACCGTCTCGCGGGCAGCGGCGGTCCTCATCACGGCCGCTTCGCTCCAGGCAGTGTACGCCTACTTGGGTCTCCTCAGCGGCGAGCACGTTCTCGTCTCAGGCAGCCTTGTTCGCGCGGGTGGAACTTACGACAGACCCAATGCGCTTGGTATGCTACTTGCTAGCGCATTGCCCCTATCAACCGCTCTCATGCACATGCGCCGCTCGGCCGTCGCGACCTTAGCGTGCGCCACTTGTGCGATGGTGCTGTACTGCGGCCTGCTGTTAAGTGGAAGCCGAGCGGCAGCGCTCGGATTCCTCGGCGGAGCGGTCGTCGCCGCCGCGATGGCGTTCCCCCTGCTGTCCGATAAGTCGGCCCGCAAAGTGGCTCTGACGATCGCCGTCACGTCGGGCGTGCTTGTGGTAACTGTCAATGTGCTACGAAACCTGGACCCTATCCGCAGGGAGTCCACTGCACGCTCGACCCGTGGGCACGTCTCCTACTGGCAAGCCGGAATGAACGCGTTCACGAAACACTGGAGTCTGGGAGCCGGAGCGGGCTCCGCCATGGTCAGCATTCCGGTGCACGCGAATGGCGTCACAGAGGAGGTGCATGTCCCCGTGGCCAACAACCTGCTGATTGAGTGGCTCGCCGAGTTCGGTGTCGCCGGAGGAGTGCTGTACGTGCTCTTCGCCAAGTCAATCGTGGCGGTCTTGCGAGCCGAGCGCGGACACGTCTCGGCGGGCCTCTCAGGCGCCTGGACTGCGTATGCAGTGACCGGATGGTTCGTGCCGTCGTATGGCTCGTCCAATCGCCCCGGTGGGGTTGTCCTGGGGATGCTGGTGGGCATGACGATCCTCTGTATCCGTGGAACAGGATCTCGAGCCTCCAGTGCCGGGCACCGGCAATGAGACGCGCGCGACGAATGGTGCTTCTCGCGCTTTGTGCCGCCATTACTCTCGCCGTCGGTTATGCGACGCAACACCATGGCGTACTCGTCCTCACAAGCGCGGCCTGGGCCTCGCTGGAGACGCGCTCCCCCGATCGAATCCGCCCAGTCACTCTGGTAAGCTGCCGATGGAGCCCGGTTCGCTATTGGGCGGGTTCGTCGTGTGGATGTGCCGCAGTAGACGCTCGGGTGGGCACGTTGCAACCGTTCGGTGCCGCAACGCTACACGTGACAGAGCCGTCCCAGCACCCCGAGTCAGCTCGGTCGCCGTCACTGCTTGACGTGCACTTCAACGCCGGTGATACGTTCTGGACGGAGAGGGTGGTCCTCGAGTGGCGGGGACAGGGCCAATAGCCTCAGGACAGACCCGGCGCGCGTGCCGCCCACTCCCGCTGGAGATCGCCGTGAGCTTGGAGGTGGTCGCGTGGCACGTGCTCGCCTTGCTCTACAACCCGTGGACCGGCCCGTTCGCACGTTGGGATCACACTCCGTGGCCTCTTGCCTCCCTGCTGATCGTCGGCGATGGCCTGCCGCGTCCCCCGGACCAGCTCCGTACCAGGATGCTCTGCCCGCGTTTGCCGCCTCAGATCGCGGCTCACGAAACGCCAGATACTCGGCATGTAGGTTTCGTCGGTGGACTACGGGCTGGGATGCCAACCGGGCGAGAAGGCGAGGACCTCCTCTGCCGAGGCGAAGTTCTTGCCCCAGTCCCAGTGCCAGCTCATCGTGTCGCCCCATCGGATGGCATGCCGACCATGATGGTCTAGGTGTCGTTTCCCAACACGTTGGGTAAGCGTGTGATGGGCGCACATCCTTGGAGTGATGCGTGCGGTCGCTGTTCGTTATACCACCGAAGCCATGGCAGGAGCGCTGCGTTGCGTTGTTCGGCATGGGTGTAGGTGGCAGCATAGGCCCATTCTCTCAGGAGCGTCTGGATGAAGCGTTCGGCCTTGCCGTTGGTTCTTGGGCGATAGGGTCGCGTGGTCCTATGGCTGGTGTTGTGCTGCGCGTAGACAGCTCTGGCCAGGTCGCTGGTGAAGCACTTGCCGTTGTCGGTAAGGACCCTTCGGACTGGCGCTCCCAGGCGCTCCATCGCGCGGAGCGCCCTGTCGAGGAAGTCCGCCGCGCTGCGCTTGGTCTCATCGGGGTAGACCCCGACCATCGCCAATCGGCTGTGGTCGTCAACGGCGACGAAGAGGTAGTCGAAGCCGGCCCCCTCGCTGCGTCCGTTGGCTCGCGTGTGTGTGACGCGGTGTCCGGGCGCGTGGAACCGCGCCAGCTTCTTGATATCCACGTGGAGCATGTCGCCCGGCGCGCGATGCTCATACCGGTTGTCGGGTTCCGGGGGATCGAGTGCGCGAAGCCGGGACAGTCCTGCATCCTTCACGATGCGCGCAACGCTTGTCTTGGATATGCCGAGTTC
>JAAYVH010000175.1 GCA_012517255.1 Chthonomonadales bacterium | reverse complement strand
TCTCGTCGGTCGCCGCCAGCGTCTCTTCCAGCGCACGAGAGCGCTCTTCAGAGCCAGCGCGAGCGGCCAGTCTGGCTGCTGCTGCGTCCACGCGCCGTCGGGCATCCTGAAGGATGCGCCAGGCCGACGCATGCCGCAGGAAGGCCTCCTCGTCGGCATCGCCGGTCTCGGCGATCGCCGCCTCTACCGCCTTGCGGGCTTCATCGGCGCGCGCAACGGCGTCGGCGTGTTCGGCGGCACGTCGGTCTCGCGCCGAGATGAGAGTGCGGGCGGCCCGGACCTGCTCGATGAACTGCAGCGCCGTGTCAGGGCGGTGCTCTGCGGGAATGCCGATCTCCTGAAGCCGGGCCTGCCACCGCGCATTCGTTGCGGCGCGCTCGGTCTGAGCCTCGGCAAGCGCCTTGCGGGCAGCTTCGAGCGCGTCGGCCGCTCTGGCCTCTGTGCGGCGGGCTCCCCGGAGCCGCTCTCCGAACTCGGCGTAGGCGCGGGCGCTGTCCCGCTCCTCCATGAGTCGCGATTCGGCGGGATCGAGATCGTCCACGCTGGATGCGCGCTCGACGCCGATGCGCCCCGCGAGTTCCTTGAGATGTGCCAGCTGCCTCGCGATGGCTTCGTCGGCTGCTGCCAGTTTGTCGTCCACGTCCTTGAGACGGCCCTCGGCCTCGCGAATCTCCTCCTGACGCTGGGCGCGGACGACGGAGCGAGCCTTGCGGTGCATGCGGATGGCAACTGCGGCAGATAGAAGGAAGAGCACGAAGAGCACGCCTGCGGCGAGCGGACTGAACGAGACCAGAGCGGCTGATGCGGCCAGCAGGCCGAAGGTCACGATCAGCGGAATGTGCGCGGGTTGCGCCACAGGCTCGGGAGCCACGCGAAGGTGCTTGAGTTCATCCTCGGCGCCTTGCCGACGCGCCTCCAGGGTCGCTCGCCCTGCGCGCTCTTCCGCCAGACGCGTCGCCGCAGCTCGTGCCTCGCGCAGCGTCCCGAGGTCGTGCTCGATGGCGTCCATGGTACGCGGAGGCGACGGCCATCGCTGGCGCTCTTCTGCCTCGAGAGCCTCCCGCGCGCTGGCGGCTTCGCGGAGGGCCTCATCGGCGTGGCGAACGGCTGCGTCGGCTTTGGCTTCCTGCTGGGCGGCCTCCGCCATACGACGCGCGATCTCCGCCACCGCCTGCTCGGGCGTCTGGCCGGCGTCGAAGCCGACGACACGCTCCTCGGTCCACCCGTCGCCCAGACGGGCGCAGGATGCGTCCACCTCGGCTTGCGCCCGCTTCACGGCCTCTGCGGCTTGTTGGACAGCTTCGAGGCGCTGGGCGGCCGCCTGCTTGGCGGCGTTGAGACGCTCTTCGGCGCCCTCGGGCATAGGGGGAACATCGGGCACAGCGTCGAGCGCTTGCCGCGCCTCGATGAGCGCTCGCCAGTCGGGCCAGGCATCCCTCTCGGCCTGCCGAGCGTTCAGCGCCGCCGAGGCCTCGGCCTCGGCTCTGGCGGCCTCCGCGAGACGCGTCGCGAGTTGCGCCTGCTCGCGCCCGAGTTCGGCATAGCGTTCGGCGTCGCGGCTCAGGGCCGTCTGCCGCTCGCGCAGCTCGCGCAGCTCGGCGACGATGACCGACAGGCGAGCCTTGCTGCTGCGGGAGTTGAGAATAGCCTTGCCCTCGTCGTCGATCTTGCGCCGGACGTCGGGCAGCGAGCGCGCGCCTGTGCCGGCTCCCGCGGCGTCCAGGCGCGACCTGATGTTCTCCTGGTCCAGAGTTCCGACCTCCTGCAGCTCCTCCAGGCTGAAGGCAAAGACGTTCTCGAAGACGTCGCGCGTGGCCTGGCCGAGGATGGCCGACAGATCGCGATTTGGGGCGTCGTCGGAGAGAGACATGACGGTGGACTGGCCCTCCGGCGAGCCGTCGGCAGATCGGATGATCCGGTAGCGATGCCCGTCGGACATCTCAACGACAGCCGATCCGCCATGGCTGCCGCCGCGGAGCGGTTCGTAGATCGGCACTCGTGCGTGTTTGGCTCGAAATCCGAACAGCAGCGCCCGAAGGAACCTCAGCAGCGTGGTCTTGCCGGCCCCGTTGTCACCAAGGATAACGGTCAGGCTTCGGGGCACCGGATCTATGCCGGTGTCGTGGAGCACGCCGAAGCCGTCAACCTGGAAGCTCAGCAACCGCATGTCAGTCCTCCGCCCTGATCAGTCGGTCGGCGCCCATCCACTCGGCCTGGGCCAACCACTCGCGTACCCTTTCGGGCCCGATCCATGCAGCGTCGAGTCCGATCTCCTGCAGCGGCTTCTTCGCTTCGCCGGCGAGTTTGGCGGCAAGCTCGGCGATGCGCTCGTCGGAACTCCGGAGATCGTCAGCGATCCGCAAGAAATCGCCGAGCAGGTCCTCGCTCTGTCGTCGCGCTTCCATGTCCATGTCGGGTTGCGTGAGCACGCGGATGGACTCTGTCCAGACGATCGGATGAGCGCCCGAGCCGCTCGCCCGAAGATGCTCCTCAAAGTCGCTCAGGTCCGATGTGGCCGACGTCAGCCGGTGCAGCGGCCCGCGGCCCACCAGACGGAAGCGCACGAGGGATGGTCGTCCGTGCCCTTGCAGCTCAGTCAGCCGAGCCTCGAGGGCATCCTGCAGGTCCTGATCGCGCTGCATGCCCGTGATATCCACGTCCTCGATGCACCAGCGCACGGCATCGGTCTCGCGGAACTCGATCGTGGGGTTCTTTCGATCGTCCACGCTCACCAGCAGGCATCCGCGCGGGCCGGTTTCGTTGGGATTGAGCCCCTGAGGGTTGCCCGGATACGCAATGGCAGGGCTCGAGGGCCGCAGAACGGCGCGCGCGTGGACATGGCCAAGGGCCCAGTAGTCATATCCCCGGGCGACGAGGTCCTCGACGGTGCACGGCGCATAGGAGGCGTGGCCCGACACGGGCCCGCAGGCCGTGTGCAGGAGCCCGATGGAGAAGAGGTCGCCGGGAGGGGCGGGGTATCGCAGCGCGAGGTTCTGCTTCTCGTCACGGCGGCCGTAGCTCAGACCGAACACGGCAGCCTCTCCGGCGTCGGTCGAGACGATGACCGGCTCGGAGGCATCGGACCCGAACACCGTGCAGTTCTCGGGCCAGTCGAGATCGGGGCGTCCCGGCGCCAGATAGTCGTGGTTGCCGAAGACAATGAACAGGGCGATGCCCGACTCCTGCAACTCTCGCGCCGCCTTGCGAAGGGCCAGATGGGCGCGCAGATTGCCTTCAGCGCGGTTGCACGTGTCACCCGCGAGAAGCACGAATGCTGCGCTCTCGTCGCGAGCCAGCTTCACGATGGCGTCGAGCGCATCGTAGGTGGAACGCGCCAGAACCTCGGCCACCTCGGGCGAGGTTGCCCAGATGCCCTCGAACGCCGCCCCTAGATGGAGGTCGGAGGCATGTATGAACCGAACCATCGTCTACCCTCGCTCCCTAGTTGTCGTTCAGGCGAGGGGCAAGAGATGAGAGCTGAGAGCTGAGAGCTGAGAGCTGAGAGGCGAGAAACGTGAAGTGACCGCGGATGAATGCCGCCGCATCCACGCGTCGCTATACGGTTGCCTGCCCATGGCGTCACCCTCGCCCTTCTCCCATAGCCTCTCAGCCCTCCGCTTTCAGCCCTCCGCTCTCCGCTCTTGCCTCTCGCCTCTCGCCTCTCGCCTCTCAGCTCTCAGCTCTCAGCTCTCAGCTCTCCGCTCAGTAGGCCTTGCCAAACACGACGACCTGCGTCGTCTCCTTGCCGGTGAGGATGCACTTGCCTGCTGCGTCAGGCTGGTCGAACGGGATGGCCCGAATGGTCGCCCGGGTCTCCTGCTGGATGCGGTCCTCGTCTTCCGATGTACCCGCCCAGTAGGCGCGCGCCCAGCCGGTCTCGATGGCCTCTTTCAGCTCGTCGTACGACGTCACATCCCGGGTATGGTCCTCGCGGAAGCGCAGCGCCTTCTGATACAGGCTCTGCTGAATGTCATGCAGCAGATCGGCGATCCGATCGGCAAGGCCCTCCTGAGGCACGAACTGCTTGCCCTCCTTGCCCGGCACGTCGCGGCGGGCCAATGCCACCGTCCCCTTCTCGATATCGCGCGGACCGACCTCCACGCGCACGGGCACGCCCTTGCTCTCCCACTCGTTGAACTTGAACCCGGGTGTCATCTGGTCGCGGTCGTCGATCTTCACTCGGAAACGGCCGTCCCATGCGGAAACGATTCGGTCAATCGCCTCGAGCACCGCAGGTCGTTCGGCATCTCCCTTGTAGATGGGCACCACCACCACCTGAATGGGCGCCAGACGCGGCGGGCAGACGAGCCCCTCGTCGTCGGAATGGGCCATGATGAGCGCGCCGATGAGCCGTGTCGAGACGCCCCACGAGGTCGTCCAGACGTAGTCCTCGGCGTTGTCGGCGTTCTGGTACTTGATATCGAAGGCCCGGGCGAAGTTCTGGCCGAGGTTGTGCGACGTTCCGGCCTGCAATGCGCGCCCGTCCTGCATCATGGCCTCGATGCAGTAGGTGCGCAGGGCTCCGGCGAACTTTTCGTTCTCCGTCTTGCGCCCCTTGAGGACCGGCAGAGCCATCTCCTTCTCGGCGAAATCGAAGTAGACCTCGTTGAGGATGCGCAGAGTCTCCTCTTCGGCGTCGGCCTCCGTGGCATGGGCGGTGTGGCCCTCCTGCCAGAGGAACTCCGTCGTGCGCAGGAACAGACGCGGGCGCATCTCCCAGCGGACCACGTTGGCCCACTGGTTGATGAGCAGGGGCAGATCGCGCCACGAATGGATCCATTTGGCGAAGCTGTGCCCGATGATCGCCTCCGACGTGGGGCGCGCGACGAGC
Source organism: Chthonomonadales bacterium (assembly GCA_012517255.1). Lineage (GTDB taxonomy): Bacteria > Armatimonadota > Chthonomonadetes > Chthonomonadales > CAJBBX01 > JAAYVH01. Next base: position 3,161 of record JAAYVH010000175.1, on the reverse strand, counting down.
GGCTCGGCCAGCTCCTCGCCGCCGCCGCGGGTCACCACTGCGACCTCCGGCTCGAAGCCCTCCACGTGCTCAGCCTCCTTCATGAGGAAGCTCCACGGGATGAACAGCGGGAAGTAGGCGTTCGAGTGGCCGGTGGCCTTGATGCGCTGATCGAGGCCGGCCTGAATGCGCTCCCAGATCGCGTAGCCCGTGGGCCGGATCACCATGCACCCGCGCACGGGCGCATAGTCGGCCAGTTCGGCTTGCGCGATCACGTCGAGGTACCACTGGGAATAGTCCTTCCCGCGTGGCGTGATGGTCTCCTTGGGCATGACAGCTTCTCCGATGTGCTAGATCGGAGTACTGTACCTTATGCGAGCGGGTTCGGACCGTGTGGCGGCCCTTCAGGCGGCGGGTTGGGCGGGTGGCCGTCCTGAAGAGGCGCCTCGGTGAGCCTGGCCTGCAGGAGCGGAGGTGCGCCATAGATCGCCTTGGATCCCGGACGATACCACGGCCTTGCGGGCAGGCGAACCCCTCATGATTCGCTCACGGCTCCCTGTAGACGTCCCGGCGGTGTCCAACCCTGACGACCTCCACGATCGGCGGTTCATCGGACACGGCATAGAGGATGCGGTAGTCCCCCTGGCGGATGCGATATCGCTCGTGCAGGCTCAGCTTCTCGGATCCGTGGGGTCTGGGCGTCTCGCGCAACGCTTCGATCCGCTCCAGTATGCGCCGGACGTCTGCAGCCGGCACGCCGCGCAGATCTCGCGCCACAGACGGTTTGACCTTCAGCTCATATCGTCCCATCGGCCTTGAGCGCGAGGAGGAACGCTTCGTAGGTGATCGGTTCCTCGGCGGCGCGGTCCGCGAAGGCCCGCAGATCCTCTTCGTCTTCGCGGATCGCATGACGCACTGCATCGTTGACGATCTCCGACATCGTACGCCGCGAGGCGGCGGCCTTCATGCGTAGAGCTCGGTGCAGCGCCGGATCCAGGTACACGGTTGCACGTATGGTGTTTGCGCTCATGCTCACCTCTCTGACGCTACAGCGTCAGAACATTATAACATTACAACGTCTGGATTGTCGACGCCCGGCACCCAGTGGGGCAGCATCGTGTGCCGAATGTCCCGGGCGCCCTCGTGCCGATTGCCTTTGATCTCGACCATGAGATGCAGCGGATCGTCAGTGCCGGACCCGTCATCGACCGGCATGATGAAGTCCGGGAGGCGCCAGCGCCTTATCGAGCCGCAATCACAGGGCACTTTGCGGCCGTGACGTGGACGGTCTCCCGGGGCGGGTTGGGCAGATGGCTGTCCTGGGCTCAGCGCGGCCGGCTCCTCAGGCCGGACGCATGACCGCTGGCACGCGCGCACAGGTGTCGGAGCGTCCCGCGTCGAACATCCACGAGAGACCCGCAGCCTCCGAGCGCCTACGGCGGAGGCCATTCGCAGGAGGAGAGGAGGCATGCCTGTGACGCTCCCTGAGTGCCGCACCAAGATCGTTGCGACCGTAGGTCCTGCATGCGACGATCCGGATGTGCTGCGCCGCATGATCGAGGCCGGCATGGATGTGGCGCGGCTCAACTTCTCGCACGGAACGTTCGAGGATCACGGACGGCGCATTGGCCTCGTGCGGGAAGCGGCGCGGTCGGCCGGTCGTCACGTCGCCATCATGGCCGACCTTTCGGGGCCGAAGATGCGTATCGGGCGGCTCGAGCCGGGAGCGATCACGCTGCAGGCTGGCGCCGCGTTCGCTCTGACGGTCGGAGAGTCGGTGGGTGGGCAGGACGGCGCATCGGTGACCTTCGAGCCGCTGCCCCGGGTGGTTCATTCGGGCGACCTGATCTTCCTCAACGACGGGCTCGTGCAGATGCGCGTCGAGACTGTCGTCGGAAACTCGGTGCGTTGCCGTGTCGAGGTCGGAGGGGAGCTCCGCTCGCGGAAGGGCATGAATCTGCCCGGCCTCGACCTCGGGATCGCGGCGTTCACGGATGCCGACCGGGCTGCGCTCGAGTTCGCGCTGGCCAACGGCGTGGACGCGGTCAGCCAATCGTTCGTGGCGAATGCCGCCGACATCGAGTCGGTGCGAGCCGCGGCGCGCAAGCTGGGCCGCGAGCCGTTCATCATCGCGAAGATCGAGCGGGCCGCAGCCCTGGCGCACATGGACGAGATCATCGAAGCCGCCGACGGCATCATGGTTGCTCGCGGCGACCTGGGCGTGGAGATACCCATCGAGCGGATCGCGCTTGTTCAGAAGGAGCTGATCCGCAAGGCCAACCTCCGGGGTCGGCCCGTGATCGCGGCGACGCAACTGCTGGAATCCATGACCGAGAGCCGATTGCCGACGCGTGCCGAAGCCACCGACGTGGCCAATGCGGTGCTCGACGGAGCCGACTGCCTCATGCTGTCGGGTGAATCGGCGATTGGGCGGTTCCCGGTGGAGTCGGTTGCCATGCTGGCGCGCATTGCCGCAACCATCGAGGCGTTGCGCCCGGGCCGAGCCGTGCGCGAAACTCTGCTCAGGGAGGGAGGGGAGGCAGAGCCTTCGTTAAGCGATCTGGTCGCCACAAGCGTGGGTGCGGTGCTCGATCGCTGCGACCCCGCAGCCATCATCGTGCCCAGCCGCAGCGGCGCGACGGCCCGCAGCGTGGCGCGCTTCCGCCCGACGCCGTGGATCATCGCGGTGAGCGAGTCCGACGCGACGTGCAGCGGCCTCCAGTTCTCGGCGGGCGTCTATCCGATGCACCTCGCAGGCGAGCCGGACGATTGGACCGCCTTCGTGCGGGAGAGGGTCCGGGGCAGGCTCGTCAAGGGCGATCTCTTCATGCTAACGGCGGGACCGTCGCCCCGACACCCCGATGCCAACCTGCGGGTGGAGCTGATAGATTTCAGACGCGACGGGTAGCGACGAAGGGTGGGTGATGGGGTGACGCCGTCGTCCGGGGGCTTACGCCGCCCGGCTATTATCCATCGTCGCTACGCGACGGGTTAGGGTGATGGGGCGGTCGCCGTCGTCCGGGGACTTACGCCGCCCGGCTACGATCCGCCGTCTGCAGAATCTCAGCGAAAAGTGAGCCAGTTTTCTCAGCGAATCTGAGCCACGGATTGTTGTAGTGGATCTGCCATGACGGTGAGATCCGGTGTTCTGTAACTGGGTCCGTTGATCGCGATCAGGTGCC
>JAAYVH010000174.1 GCA_012517255.1 Chthonomonadales bacterium | reverse complement strand
TGGACTCAGGCTCGCTGCACAGCGTGCCTGAGGCTGACCGGATGGCGCGAGGCGCGCAATCGCGGCGTCCTCGATGTGGATGACTGCGTGCAGGATATGCTTGCGCACCTCTGGCGCGCAGGGATGTGGGCTGTGCCCACTGAACGCGGATGCCAGGAATGCCTCCGATTTGTCCGTGTGGTCGCGCGGCGGCAAGCCATTTCATGGCAGCGACGCAGGACTCGGACGCTGGCGCGAGAAGTCCCGCTCTGCGCCGTCGGCGACGCCGACGCACTCCCGGCGCATGTAGCGCCGGAGGTGGATGTCGCCGAGGAGGCCATGCAGCGGCTACTGACATCCTCGATCAAGCAGCACCTGACGAGGTTGACGTCGTGGCAGCAGACGGTCATTCTGCTCCGCTTTCGCGATGGCCTCAGCGCTGCAGGCATTGCGAGAACGACCGGCGCCAGTGCGGACGCCGTGCGACAGGCGCTTCACCGCGCCATCGTCGCGCTTCGAGCCGCCCTCCATGAAGCCGCCCCCCCCCCCCGCGCGCGAAGTCTGTGGCGGCTAACGCACGTCCGGTTGCCCAGCCCGAAGCCATCCCGAGGTCGGCGCTTCTCAGCGTCACACTTTGGTGCGCCAGAGCGATAAGGTGTATATGGACCGCATGGACGCCTGTCAACTACAGTGGTCACCGAGGTTCTTGGAGAGCAGGCAGTGCTGAAGTGTCAGACAGGAGCCGTATCGAAAGCGGACTACGCGATCGTGGCCCTCTTCCTCTGTCTTGCGACAGGGTTTTCGGCTGCAGCTATCATCCAACACCGCGGGTCGCAAGAGACAAGGCGGCTTGCCGCCTTAGGGCGGTACAACGCGCGCCCGGAAGAGGTGATCGGCAAGGCGTCCCACGTCCGCGGACCCAGCGACGCCCCGTATGTTCTGGTCGAGTTCGGCGACTACGAGTGCGGCCCGTGCCGGGCGATGGAGCCAAGGGTGAAGGCGCTGCTGAAGAAGCACGAGCGCAACCTGGCCTTGGTCTTCCGGGACCTGCCGCTCACGACCATTCATCCCCGGGCCATGCACGCGGCGACGCTGGCAAACCGCGCCGCAACCGCCGCCGACTACTGGGCGATCCACGACTTGCTGTACTCGGCCAAGATTGACTCGTCATCGCTGCGGCGAGCAACGGAAGCTCTGGCACAGTGCACCACCCAGCCTCTGGGCGAGCAAACCGCCATGAGCCGGGTCCATGAGTCGATTCGTGTCGCGACGAGGCTGGGGATCGGCGGGACGCCGACATTCGCGCTCGTGTGCCCGGGCGGCATCGTGCGTCGTGTCCGGACGCTGGAAGACGTCGAGGAACTACTCAATGCGGCGGCTCGCGCTTGCGCCGCCAACGACGCAGTCGGACGCCGCTAGTTCGATACACGACACCCCTAGGGAGGAACCCGTACATGAAGAACACACCACTCGCAGCGCTCTGCGCCGTACTCATTCTCGCCGTCTCGATCGCCGCCTGGGCAGACGGGTGCTTAACGGCCTACAGCTCCCAGAGGAAGCCGGGGGGCGATCGCGGCGGCCTTGGGACGTGGCCGCCGGGCTGCTACTGGGATCCCGGCTGCGCCGTCAAGTACTATACACACAATGTCGATTGCCAGAACGACTCGTGCGAACCGGGACGGTGCGATGAGCCAGCCACTCCGCTTTGGTGCACCGGCGACCAGTCGCCGTGGACGCAGCATCTCTGGGAGCGTCAGCCCATCCAGTTCCAATGCTACCAGATATTCCTCGGAGAATGTCAGCTCAGCCCGCCGTACGTTGTTGACGACCGGAGGTGCGTCGAGACCGGTACTCAGACCTCCTACTGCTACACGACCTGGTACAACAACCCGGGTACCAGTTGCGACTATTGATGTCCCCCGCGGGCGCCGGTAGGCCAATCGGGCGGGATGCGAACCGCGCCTACGGCGCCTTGAGGCGGCCCGCCCGTCCATCAAGCCTGGGATGCTACCGGCGGGTGCCGGACGTCGCGACAATCACAGCCAGCTTCCTGAACGAGGACGACGGCGACTCGGGAAGCGCTCACCAGGCAGACCAGGAGGTACAGGGCACATGAGATGGGCCGTGGCAGCCGTAGTGTCCGCTATTGGTGCGCTACTCCCCACGCCGGGATATGGGCAACACCGTAGCATGGCAATACCTCCCTCCCCAAGAGCTCAGAAGCTTCAGCTTCGCAAGCCCTTCACGTTGACCTATCGTGCGCATGTCCGTGGCGTGCTCCACAACGGCTCCAGACAGCCGTACAACGTTCGGATGACGCTCTCCTATGACGGCAAGAGGCTGCTCTACCGCAGCAAGGACCTGCCCGACGGACAGACCATCACGGAGTTGTACGACGGGAAGGAAACCTACGAAGCCGAAACGGGCTAGCGGATGGCGATGATCCGGCCCGGCTTCGATTTCCAGCGCCTGTGGCTTTGCCCGCTGCCGGGGGTCGGAATCCCGCACGTGCCCATGTTCACGTTCGGCATCCCAACACGGTTCCTGGCGGACGTTGAGAGGTCGCTCGCGCCGAAGCTCGCCTCGTTGCCCAGGTATATCTCCCGATCCCTGTACAACGCGCCGAACCTGGAGCGCGAGTTCGGCATGTATTACTATGACGGACGGGCGGCGCGCGCAACGTCGTTGAATCACCCCGTCCTGGCCGCAGTGATCCCATCGGCCGGGGCGCCAAAGGTGCTGTGGTATGTGTGGCTCCACAATCCTGCGCCCGCCCCCGGGCACCTCTGGGAGTACTTCAGCCATAAGCGGTTCGCCGGCGTCTGGCTCGCTACAAGAATCCGGTGCCGCATGTACGGCATTGACAGGGAGGGAGGGCCGAACACCCTCTACCGCGATGTGACCTACAACCTCGAGGAGGCCGTCGAACGACCGCTCGAGCCCGGCGCATACGAGCCGACCACCTATCTGTCGCGGCACGCGAACGTGACCGATACGGCAGGGCGTTCTGTCCGGACGTTCCTGTATGAGCCGGGCCAGGGATCGCTGGAAGAGCAGCGCCGGAGAGGCATGGATGTCTCGGAGCAGGCCGCCAGGGCGGCCCGTTCCCCTGTCAATACCGGCTTCGTTGGCCTCGGCGTGCTCGCGGTTGTCGCGGCTGTCTGGATTATCTGGCGGACGAGGCGGATCCGGTAGGTGCCGCCATGCCCCACGCCCCGAGACCGGCCAATGCTGCTGTCGGCACGGCTGCAAGCGGACCGCCGGGCGTGTCCGTACGGATCAGGATGTCGGCGTGCCTCCAATCCGTCGGCTGGGCTCTCGGCCTGCTCATCGCGCTACTGGTTCTGCGCGCCTATCTCTTGCCGAACACGTGGCCCGTGTGGTTCGACCAGTGGCGCAACGTCAACGTGCACTACCTCGGCCTCGGCGGCGCACGCGGAGTCGGCGCGGCGGCCGTCGCCCTGGCAACCGTCGTCTTTGGCTCCTACTACCCCATCGCCTCCAGACGAGACAGTTCCTTCGGCCTCTGGCTTATCACCGGCGCATGGCTCAGTCTGACCACTGTCGTCATTCTGGCGCCGTGGTCGCCGGACGCGATCGTGCTGCGCGAAAGCGGTCTCCTCCTCGGTTACGTCGGCGGCCTCGCCGCGGCGCGTCTCCTGCCCCGGATCGAGACCTACATCGCTTCCCTCGTCGGTCTCGGAGCCCTCCAGAGCACGTTGGCCATTGCCTACCGAGTGCAGGGGTTGGACACCTTCGTTTCCGGCACGGTGATTCGGTCCGGGGGGTCCTTTGGCTCGCCAACGGAGCTCTCCGTGGTCGCCGTGTTCATCGTTCCCCTCGCGGTCTGTGGTGTCTTAGGGTCGTCCTCGACCGTAGAGAGGACGTACTTCATGTTCGCCAGCGCGTGCTTGTTGGCGGCGTTAATCCTGACCTGGGAACGCTCCGCAGTGGTGGCCTGCCTCGTGGCCGTCCTGTTGCTCGTGCGCAAGACCGTGCCCGCGCGGCTTCAGTTCGCGATCCTTGCCGCAGCCCTTTGCCTGCTGTTTGTCGTCTTCTACGTTCGGAGCAGCGGCCCCATCAACGCCGACTCTTCGGCCCGGTCGGTACAGGGGCGCGTTGAAACCATGCAGGCCAGTGCGCTCGCGTTCCGCCATCACTGGTTCGACGGTGTCGGCGTAGGGCGGCTGTCGCTGCCCGTGCAGATCGAGATAGCCGGCCGACCGGCGAGGGTCTCCCTGATAGACCCGCACAACCAGATTCTGTTCTGGGCTGCCGAGATGGGTATCGTCGGAGCAGTACTGGCCGTCGCCCTGGCATGGTTTGTGTATCGAACGCTGCGGGATGCGGGATCACCATGGAGGGACGGAGTTGCCGCCGTGTGGGTCTCTGTCCTGATCGCCGGGATGTTCAACACCCTCTTCGGCCTGAGCGGCTTCGGGTGCGGTAACATGCTGATCGGGTCACTTCTCGGCCTTACCATCAGACTCGGGGCACTCGGTCATGAGACGAGCAAGGCTATCGCCGCCATCCCCTGAGGCCGCTGTCCGCTCGGCGCCCCCGGGCTTGCTTGCCATGGGATTGCGGTCGCTTCGACGTCTCGGAACCAGCTACTGGCCCGTCGCGGCGGCCGGTATGGGCCTTCTCGCCTGGCAGACACACGTGTGGCTCCTCTACCCGTGGGATCGCCCGTTCCCGTATCTGGAGCATGCGCCATGGTTGATCGCCGGCCTGCTGCTTGTTGGCGACGGCCTGCTGCGTCTCCTGAGCCGGCTACGAACGCGATGCCCGACGCACACCTGGCGGATCGGCTCGCGGATTGGTATTGCCGCGGCCGGCCTCGGCGTGCTCGGAGCTGTCGGAACCTACGTTTGGGCCGAGGTACGGGTCGCCCGGCTCGTCACGAAACCCATCCGCTCCGTGAGCTGCTCGCGGGCGTTCCTCGATGCCACGGTTGCCATGGAGGACGGCCACTTCTACAGGCACCGAGGGCTTGATCTCGAAGCCATACATCGCGCGCTCCGCCGCAACGTGCAGGCACGGCGCGTCGTCCAGGGCGGCAGTACCATTACTCAGCAGGTTGCCAAGAACGCCTTCCTCGGGCCCGAACGCACGATGCGCCGGAAGATACTGGAGGCGATCCTTGCTCTGGCGCTGGAGCGGCGGCTCACCAAACGCCAGATACTCAGCCTGTACGTTTCGTCGGTGGACTACGGGCTGGGATGCCGAGGGATCGAACAGGCGGCCCACCTGTACTTCGGAAAGCGGCCCGAACTGCTCGATCTTGCCGACTCGGCGGTTTTGGTGGGGCTTGTGCCGTCCCCGCCGCAGCAGTTCCTGACCGCCGAGGCGATCAACGAGGGACGGCGGCGCGCACTGGGGCGGATCGCCCATTTCTTCCCTGACCGCTACACTTCGGAAACCCTCCAGGAAGCCGCCATGCGCCCGATCGAGGGCTGGGTGCGGCCCTACGTCACCGCTCGGGACCGGGGCGCCACTGCCGATCTTCCCGCGGTCATCAGCGGAGTGTCGTTCTGCCCCTACTTCGATCCTGCGACCGCCCGGCCACTGCATCACTTGAACCCGGAGTTCGCTAGACGTGTCGAGCGGTTTGCCCGCGATGCCCGGTCCCAGACGGGCTTGAGGCGCATCGTCCATCTGGGCGCGTACGTCGACCGGTTGGAGCGAGGAAGCTCGGAGAAGCTCTCCTCCCATGCTCTGGGACGCGCCCTCGACATGAAGGCCTTTGTCTTCGATGGCGGACAGGTCATCGAGGCTCGTCCGAATGCCGACCCCGTCGCGGCCGCCAAGCTGGACCAGGTCCGCCGACTCGCGCAGAAGCATTTCCCCCGCGTGCTCTGGTGGGGCAACGAGCCGATCCGTCATCAGGACCACTTCCATGTGGAGCTGCCCGCGGACGAGGCCGACATACGGGCCATCATGGAGCGTGCGAATGCGCAAAGGCTAGGAGTATCGCCATGAGCAGGAACTCCGCCACAGTCTTGAGACCGCGCGGTTCGGCATGTACGCCGCGGGTCGTCGAGTCGGGCTTCACGTTAATCGAGCTGCTAACGGTCGTGGCCATTCTGGCCGTCCTGGCCGCACTGCTGCTGCCGGTGCTGTCGCAGGTGCGCGCCGCGGGTCGTCGCACGGCGTGCCTGAACAACTGTCGCCAGATTGGCCACGCCATTCTGCTCTACGCCACGGACTTCGACGACGCATTCCCTCCCTATTTCGACCACGCTTCAGGTAGCCGATGCGATGGTACGGTGGTGCTGGATGGGGCCCAGAAGTACTGGCCCGAGCTTGTTTCTCCGTACATTGCCCCGCCAAGCGGCCACTCCGGCGAACACGGCCAGGCGTTGATCCATGAGTTATCGCCGGTGTTCGTCTGCCCGGAGTGGAGCGGCGACATGCGCGCTGGAGACTGGAGGCTGGGCAACATCTCGTCATACGGGATCAGCGACCACATTGTCAACTGGTGGACCCCATCCTACTGCGGTGGCTTCATACCACGATCCATGCCCGAAGTCGTCGCGCCAGCCAGGTGCGTGCTCCTGACGGAAACCTACGACTGGATGTCTACCACTCGCACCCTTCCCGGAGCCGCCCTGGCCCTGAGCCCTCTGGATCACCTGCCCTCCGGGGTTGATGGCGCAACTGCAACGCTGGCAGGCCGTCACGCGGCATCCCATCGCAAGCAGGGGATCGCGACCCCTGCCGATCCCATGGCGCTTAACGTCAGCGTGTTCTGCGACGGTCACACGCGGGCCGTGAAGGTCGGGGCTCTGGCGTCTTCTGCGGATCTGTGGAGCCTCTCCGGCAACGGGGGCTGGCCGTAATCGTCGTCAATCAGGCGGCGTGTGGCCCCCTACCTCCACATCATCTACCAACACCGCTACTGGCCCGCCGCCCGGTCTTGCGGCCAAATGGGCCGTCCCACCGACCTTGCCTGCTGCGTTCAGAGCGCGCTGGAGTGCAGCGGTGTTGTCGGCGACGCCGGCGCTGACGGCATGCGCGCCGACGTCGAGCACGACGAGCACATTCGACATCGCTGTCGCGTTCGGCGTTGATGTGTTTGTGCGACCGCCAAGCCCCGACCGAGCGTTCGTCGGGTGGGCCACGTACATGCAGGATAACACGTCCCTGCAGATGTGGCCGAGGAGGCTCTACCAGTACCTGTTAGCCGGTCAGCGGCTTGAAAACTCCATCGGCAGCGCGAATCAGGCTGGCAAGCCGCTGGATGACTTCGACAACCCTGCAGACGTGAAGCTGTACCGTGACGCACGGTTCAAGACGTATAAAATGTGTCCACGGGCGCCCCGGGCCAGTTCAGCCGGCAGGTGGACCCATAGGCCGGAGGGGGTACGCGATGCAATCCGCAACCCAACGCATACTGGCGGGCAAGCATCTTTGGTCCGCCATGATCATACTTGCTGCCTTCCTGGCAACGAGAGGAGCGGCGCAGGTTCCGCCCGAGGACCGGCCCGAATGCCCGGAACCCACCCGAACAGCCGTAGTTGAGCGTGCCGACCGCTTCCTCCGTGGTGTTGCGGCAGTGTGGGCCGCCATTCGGGTGTCGCCGCCAGCGGCCGCCACATCTGAGTGCATCTCGGTCCGCGTCGCGCCAACTAACGACGATCCCCGCTGGGGACCTGTATGGGAGGCCGACTACGGTCCCGCAAGCGTGACCGTGCGCGTTGGGAGCGGCACACAGACCGTGGTTGCCTACCTCGACACCCGCGTGCTGGACTTCCTAGGTAGGTTGCGAGCGCCGGAGCCACCGGAACAGATCTCACCCGACACCGCAATCGGCCGAGCGGTCAGGTACCTACATCTTGCCGGCGTGGCGCTCGACGATCTGGTGCCGTGGTATGTCGCAGTTTCCGACACTACGGACCGCGCCGACGGGACATCCAGGCAATATACTGTCATCTTCAAACGTGTCTGGTCGGGAGTGCCGTTCAGGTATGAAGACCAACGTGTTACTGTGCTGATGGATGCCCGCCACGGGCTTCTGATCGGCTTCGGGGCGGTGTTGGCGGCGGTCACGCCCGCTCAGACCGGCTTGAGCGTCTCGCCCGAGACAGCCGTCTCGATCGCCCGCGACATGCTGTCCTCGCTCGAAAGCGTCATGCAGCCCGCTGGTCCGTCCAATGTGCAGCTTCAGGTTGTGCTCCCCAACGGCATCTGGCCGGACTGGAAGAGCCCGCGCTCACGGTCGGAGATGCCCACCACTCTGCAGGCCCGACTCGCCTGGGTCGTCGAGACGCCGACCAGGAACCCCGGCGCCAGGGTGGAGGTGTGGGTCGACACGGTGGACGGCAGCATCCTCGGCGGCGCCATCAAGGTGTCCATGGGCCGCGCCGAGCCCCCTGCCGAGTTTGCGGCGCTCAAGGCCGCGTTCGCCTCGTGTCGGAGGCTGACGCTCGCCTCAGTCGGGAGTTCGAAGGGATCATCCGGTGCCGTCACGGCGACACGGAGCCTCAGCCCGGAGAAGTGCCCTCTGCCGTTCTACGGCGCTCTTGCCGATCTGACGCCCTGGCCACCCGGCAGGCCGGCGCCTCCACTTCGGGCCACGCACCGGCTGGGGATCACGCTGAAGGATGGCCGAACCGATCTCTGGGACTACGACGCCCGAAACGGAACCATCGGAAGAAGCAAGAAGGTTATCGCACGCGCTGGCGTCTCGCTTCGCCAGTGGGTATCGCCGGTCCGGTGGTCCCCCGCAGGAACTGGGGCGCAGGCCGCACCCGCCCCGTAGCACACCAGGCTTCTGGTCCGGGTAGCAAACGACGAGGTCGCACAGGCCCGTCCCCCGTTCCACAGTAATGCCGGCAGGCCCGTCGGCCGACCATCGGCCGTGTACGGGCATGAGAATGGTGGCCGGGCCCTTCAGGGGCCTCCATACGCCGCTTGCATCCGGGCCGACTTTGGGCCGGTCTCCCCGGAGGGCCACACCTTCCTTGAGCGTGACGGGCGTCTCACGGCGATAGCGTCCGCACGGCAGGAAGATCGTGCCTCCGCTGCCATCGGCAACTTGGTCAATGGCGGCCTGCAAAGCCACCGACGCGTCCGCCCCCGACCGGGGCGGCCGGACCACGGCCAACGCGATCAGCAGGACTGCCGAACGTTCCACCATGCCGCGCCTCCCATCGAAGCGGCTCCCCGCTCCCAATGGGGAGGATTCCACGTCCAGAGTCGTCACACCTCCCGGCGCGAGCGGACCCCGGCGCACGCCCAACCCGCCCACATGCACATGGCCGCCCCCAAAATGATACATCTGTCTACTTGTATTGACCCGGGGGGTTGATAGCATACGTCTAAGCGGGCACACAGTCTCATAGGACTCCCATGAACGCTGAAGCAGCTCGAAGTGTTCCGGCTCGTTCGCTGCCGGTGCAGGTCTCGTTGCTCCTCGCCGCAGCGTGGGGCACGGTCGCGGCGCTCAAGGTAGGCGCCCTCGATCAGTTGGCGGCCGTTCTCGATGCGGCAATGCTGTTTCCTCCCTGGCTGGCGTCGCCCCTCGCGGTGGCCCTCGTGGCTTGGGAGGCGGCTGTGGCACTGGGTCTCCTTATCCCCATCGTACGGCGCGCCGCCCTCTGGGCCACGGCGATGACCCTCCTCGCCTATCTGGGCTTTGCTGTCTGGCGCGCCGTCGCCGGCATAGATGCGCCCTGCCAGTGCTTCGGTCCCCTTCTGCGCAGCACGCCCGGCGCATCCGCCGCCGTGTGCCTGGTCCTCTTAGTTCCGACGATCCTCGGGCTCCGCGCCCGCTGCAGTGCATCACACCAAGGAGAAGGTAATGCGTAATCGCTCGTTCGTCGCCGCATGGCTCGCCCTCGTAGGCACGGCCTGCGCCATCGTACTGCCTCGGACCGCCGCCACAGACACGCAGCCGCCCGTCCTCGGATACGCCTGCCAACAGGGCTGCAACAACGCCAATGGGTGTTCGTGGCCCTTCGGCAAGTACACGGTCTGGAACCCCCACGTTGAGTGTCGGATCACGGTCGGAACGATCACGTGTATAGACTCGCAGAGTCAGGTCCTGTGCTACTCCCAGTGGCGGTACGAGAACGCGGATTGCACCGGTGCACAGATAGGCGATCCGTACCACCACTACACGCCCGACTGCGTGGCGCAGTAATGCGGTTGGCGCCACCTCGCATACGCCGCCCGCCATCCGCCTCCGGGCGCATCGCGCGGAGGGCGGCACTCCTCTCACTGCTGTCCGTCGCGCAGGCTTCGGCCTGGGCGCAGGTGGAAGATCCCGCGCAGCGCGAGCTTCGCGACGGGCTCAGGAGGCTCCGACCCATGCCGGTCGCGATCGCGGGTCGCGTGATTGAGACAACCGATGTTGTCGGAAGCGATCCCTACCCCGACTTGCCAAGCAACAACGACGGAGGTCTTAAGGGCAAGGCGGTCGGGCGCGGTGGGGTCTCCTCAGGCGATCGTCAGTACGAATGGTTGTGGCACGACCGACGCTGGAGGGTGCGTGAGACGTTCCAGGTGGCTGGTGACTCGCGCCTTCAGGACTCGCGCTGCGACGGCACGAACTGGTTCCACGTGAACTATCCGCAGGCAAACCCGCACGCGGCGCGCGGGCATGTGGACCGACCCCGTGGGGCCCCAACGACGCCGGCTACGTTCGCGTACATGCCAAACGCGGTATGGGCCGAGGACCTGTTGACCGGCATGAGGCTGCAGGCACTGCGAGCTATCCGCGATGCGGCGGGGCGCCCTATGATCGAGTGTAGCGGCTCGGCCCAGGGCAAGAAGTACCGACTCGAGTTCGACCCGTCTCGCGGGTACGCCGTTGCACGATGCACCAGCGAGGGCGGTCTCTACGCGTACGAGCAGGTGGTGACAGCGTGGGCCCGAACGGGAGGAATGCACATCCCGGTCGCGATGGAGCAGCGCATGAGGTCGGGGCCGTCGCTTACCTCGCAAGTCTGGTTCAACAGGCGCCTAACCGTATCTGACCTGAAGGCGATTCCGCCGAGTCAGCGTGCGTTCAGCCCGGCCTGGCCCGAAGGGTCGCAGATCGTCAACGTTCCTGAAGGCAAGATGTATCGCTACACCAACGGGCGAATGGAGTTCCTGATGCACGTCGGCGGCCGGACCCCGGCAAGGATGCTGATGGGCTGGAGCATCATCGGCGCCATCACGGTCGCTGGTGCACTGGGAGTCAGGGCGCTCACTCGGCGCCGCCGAGCGGGGAAGGCGGCCGAGTCAAGCACTGACGGAGGCGTGCACCCCGATCGAAAGGCATCGCTGTGAATGCAGCACGGCAACGCGCCGACGTCTGCGCGAGCTGCATGGTGGCGGTGGCACGACGATGCGCCCTGCGGCTACGCGTGCCTGCCAGCGAGATCGACGACGCGGTCAGCGCGGCCGTGGCCCACCTTCTGGAGCGCGAGATCGTCCGACGAGCCCCACCGGAGGCATGCCAGGATTGCCGCCCTGTCATCTACACAACGGCACTGCACCGCGTGACCGACCATCTGCGCGCGTATCGGCGGCGCAGCGCCCGCGAATCGCCGTGGTCGAGCGAAGCACAGCCGGAGTGTGGCTGGGCGCACGGCAGTGACAGCGATCCAGGGCGCGGTGCCCTGGTCTCCGAAACGCGGGCAGCCATTGGGCGAGCCGCGGCACGCCTGACTGACCGCCAGCGGCACATTCTACGACTGCACTACGTGATGGGAAGGACGGCATGCGATATCGCGACGGCGGAGGGCACCTCTACCGCTGCGGTCGAACAAGCACTCCACCGGGCCCGCTTGGCCATGCGGCGAGCCTTGGTAGCAGAGGGCTGGACCGCTACGGACGGCATCGAAGGCCCGTAGCCCCCTGGTCGGAATGTCACCGTACCGGTCCTGCGCTCGTGGACCGCCGGAGTGCCCCGTCAAGGCGCGAGGACGGCGTAAGGAAAGGTGGGTGTGCATCGTTGTATACCGTGTACGAGATAGCGGTGGCAGTTGGGACCTGACGGGTGCCCCACCGGGGCGTAGAGGGAGACCACATGGACGAGGACTTGCCGAGCGGCGAGCGTGAACGCGGGGCTCGCAACGACTCCGAGCCGCTATCCGTGTCCGGACCGGAGATCGCCGATCCCCTTGTCGAGTTGATCGCCGAGGCGGTAGTGCGCAAGCTGGACGAACGGGAGAGAATCGCGATCCTGGCCGACGCGGTGCTGGAACGGCTAGTCGAAACTGGCCTGAAGTTGCCCTCGTCTGAGCTAGTCGGTACGCATCGCCCCGAGGTGCGAGAGCACAGAGCTGTCTCGAAGGAGGCTATCTGATGGACATGGACAACGAAGCACGCGGCACCGGGTCTCTCACACCGTACAAAGAGCCGGTATGCCGTCGGGAGTTTCTGCGAACCTCCGCGGTCAAGGCAGCCTTGGGCGCCCTGTTCGGCGGGGCGGCCCTGGACGCAGTGGCGGCGCAGGTCGCTGCCCGCGTTGAAGAGAAGCGCGCGCTCCGGGGCGCCGGGGCTGCCGCCGCAGACGGGCTGAGCGGTCTGTTGCCTCAAGCCCTCATCTGCCCGAATGGCAAAGAGTGCTCCAGCGAGTTGGGCTACTCATGTACCTCGTTCACTTGCGGGCCGGGGGACTTTGATTGTAACCTGAAGTTCACTTGCCGGACAAGCTTCACTTGCAGTGCGGGGTCGGGACACGACTACTGCTGCCTGGATGTCGTAGACTGCCAAGCGACCTTCCGGTGCACCGGCACCTACGAGTGCCGGGGGGGCGGCTACTGAGGCGCGCTTCCGCAGGGGCGAGGCATCCGGCAATGGCTCAGTCGAAGACAGCGCGATCCAGGACGGGCGCGGCCGCAGGGCGCGATCATGCCGGAACCCCCGGATACACCGTGGTCGAACTTCTGGTCGTTGTGGCAGTGATCATCGTCCTGGCAGCCCTGCTGTTACCTGTCATGGCCCGGTCTCGTGAGAAGGCGAGACAGGTCGACTGCGCCTCGCGCCTGGCCCAGTTGGCCAAGGCATCACTCGCATACGCCGAGGACTACGACGGTCACCTGCCTCCGTACTGGAACCGGTGGGTCCACCCAGAGCCCGTGCCGGACTCCGTGGGTCAGCCGCGCCCGGACCTGTTGCACGCCGCGCTCCAGCCGTTCCTGCGAGACCGCGCCGTGTGGTTCTGCCCGAGCGACCCACTCGCTGGACGCGACGAGGAGGTATGGAGGGTCAACCATCGCTACTCCAGCTACGCGTTCAACTTCAAGCGGTGGCCGTTGCTCACCACCGAAGGCGACCAGACCTACCTGTCCTCTCCGAGTCCGGCGCGCCGTGACACACTGAGCCCGGCCGGATACAAGCTGATCCTCGACCCTAACGGAGATCCCGCGAACGGTTGCCCGTCCGAGGGGGGCAACCACTTCGGTGGCGTGAACGTCGCCTACCTGGACGGCCACGTGAAGTGGGCGAACCGGTGCCGGTAGTGGGCACGGATACCGCGCCGCCACCTCGCGGGACTCCCAGCAAGACAACGTGGACGCCGGATCGCCTCGCCGGTCTCTCTGCGCGCATCACGGAACGGATCGCCGCGACGCGGGCGCAGCCTATTTCCAAGATCGACCTGTTTCTCACCGAGGATTGCACGCTAGCCTGCGACTACTGCTTTGTCGCCCGCAAGACCCCGTCGCATCGTATGAGTTGGGACACCGCTCGCAGAGCCGTTGAGTTCCTCGTCATGGCATCCGGCGATCTCACCGGGATTGCGTTGCACTTCATGGGCGGTGAGCCCCTGCTCGAGTTTCCGCTGCTCGCCAGGACCACCCAATACGCCGCGCGTTGCTCCCAGGAGATGGGCAAGGCAGTCCAGTTTGCTGTGACTACGAATGGGACTCTGCTGACCGAGGAGATCATCCGCTTCGGCAGAGCGTTCGGTTTCAACTACCTGCTTTCACTGGACGGCGACCAAGACACCCACGACCGCCACAGGCGGACGCATGGCGGCGACGGCTCGTGGAGGAGGGTCGTTGACCGGGCTCTTCCGCTGCTCAGACGTCACCAGGGCTGGATCGGGACGCGCATGACCGTACTGCCGGACACGGCCCGCGATCTGTGCCGGGGCGTCCAGACGCTCTTTGCGCTGGGTGTCAACCAGTTCCTCATCGGACCTGACTATGACGCCGACTGGGCGCCTGCCGAGCTGCGTGCCTTGTTCGCGCAGATGATCGCCGTGGCCCGGTTCTACGCCGATGCAATCGCCGCAGGGGCGCCACTGCGGATTGTGGAGTTCGAGTCCCCGCTGGAAGACCGTTCCCGACGGATGCGCCCCATGTGGGGATGCGACGCTGGAGTGAGCCGTGTCGCCGTCTCTACAGCAGGCGGACTATACCCCTGTGCCCGATTCGTCCGCCCGTTCGCAGGCATGCCGGCGTTCTGCATGGGCACGGTGGACACCGGCCTCGCCCGAAGGGACGAGTGGTTTCGCGCGGTCGCCGATGCTCGCATCGCGCGCAAGCGGTGCCTTCGTTGCGCCCATGCCGCGCTCTGTGCAGGTGGGTGCCCGGCCAGTAACATCCACAGGAACGGCTCGGCTGGCAAGCCTGTCCTCGCGGCGTGCGTGTATACGGCGGCGCTCCGGCGCGCCCTCCGGATCATCTATTCTGTTCCGGCCCCTCTGCACTCGGGGACGCCGGCGGTTGATGCGCATGCCCGCTAGTCGGGTCCAGCGTCCGGCGTCCGGACTTCGGTATGAAGGCCGTCCGAGACCAGGGATGCCGCGGCGAGTTGCCCGGAAGCAGGCTCTGGCCGGAGTGGCTTTGGCGATCGGCGCCACAACGCTTCTGACCGGCTCGGTCCTGGTCTATCGCGTTCGGACGGCGGATGCTCGTCTGGTCGCCTCGGTGCGGCTGATCCGGCAGCAAACCGGCCTCCGCAACATGTCCCGCGAGCAGCTCGCTCGAGGCCGCGAGCTCGTACACCGCGCCTGCGACCTTGTTGACCAATGTGATGGACACGTTGAGCGCCTGTCCGACGCGGAACGCGCGGTGATCGAGGAAGCAGTTCGGTGCGGGGCTCTCGGTGGCGTCGACTTGCCCGGCAGCGCGGGCGTAGTTGCAGCCCCAAGATGAAGCTGACCGCGGTCTCGCCGGTCGACGCAGAGCTGCTGAGTTGGACTATGCGGCCTTCGACGTGCGGAGTTGAGCCACCTGGCGAAGGCGCAGACTACGCCCTCCGCGCCGCGCGAACCGCCACCAACTGAGACGGCAGGCAGTAGTCGGCCACACGCTTGCCGGGCGGGAGCGAGACCTGCTCGTAGGCCGTCAGGTGTCCGCGCGCCTGATGGAACAGCACGTGGCCCCAGAGAACGTAGGCATACTCGGACCGCATGCGGAGCGACCAGAGGCCGTCGAGCCAGTGCATGAGGGGCCAGTCGTCGGCGTGCCCCTCGAATCGGGTCATGCCAAGCCATTGGCCGCCGCCGTTCAGGCGCGCATCCACGACGCGGCGCGCTAGATCGTCGGGAAGCACGCCGCTCGACAACAGCTCGGGCCAGTACCGGTAGTTGGTGTACGACCCCAGACGCGATCCCGTAATACGGCCGACGGGCCGTGCCATGCTGCCCTCTCCCTCAGGTTCAACCATGGGACGCAGCCACCAGTCGTCGCGGTCGCGGGGCCAGGTGTCTCGGATGGCAGAGAGGAGTACGACCTGCAGCCGGACGGCCTTCATGCGCATGGCCTCGGCCTCGCGATCCATGCGCAATCGCCTGTCGAGTATCCACGACCAGTCCATCAGCCCGCGCCAGAGCCAGGCGCTGTTGTGGAAGTAGGCGGCGGCGTCCGACGCCGTATCCGCCTCGGGCACGCCCCGGGGCATCGAGGGGCGCGAGGCGGGACCGGTGATCTCGGCGATTCTGTGCGCCAACCGTAGGATCGGGTTCAAGTGGCGGCTCAGCCACTCCAGGTCCCTTCCGGCTTCCAGAACGCGCCTGACCGCAGTGAGTAGCTGCCCGTACTCGCTCAGCGATGGTGCGTAGTACGCGATGGAGCCGTCGTCCTTCACGAACGTTCGCAGCCAGTAGCCGAGCAAAGCCTGAGCGCGAGATTGCTGGCCCCACTGCACCAGAGCGTCGACCGCGGCGATGACCGTCGGAGGGAAGCCGTCGTGCATCTCATCGGCATACGCGCCGACGCCGTACTTGGGATGGTCGCCCTTGAACGTCGCTTCGATGTGGGCGAGACCGACCCGGACCACCCATTGCAGGTGACGAGTCGCATAGCGTGCATTGGCCGGCACCGGATCGGCGGGCAGCCCGGGGATCTCGAGTGACGACGCAATCCGCCATATCATGGCAGGATCGAAGGCGGGCTCGCCGTGCAGCGGCTCGGCGCACGCCTCCAACAGCTCGGGCAGGCGCGCCCCTGCGTGGAGCAGCCGTCCCCTGTATGGATCGGTGAACGACGTCGCAGGGTCCAGCACAGGCGCTGTTGCGCTCGGAGCCGATCGTCTCCGCTGGCGCGCCCGCGGCGTCCAGCCGCTGAGCAGCCGTCCGTATTCCTCCACGGGCGGCGTGCCGTGATCGCGCACATACGCCGCATCGAGGTACACGCCAAAGCTCGTCACATGCCGGATGCCGCGCGCTCCATAGGCATCAAGATCGGCGGCGACCAGCGGAGCGCTCCATGGCAAACGCGGCGACGGACGTTTCCATCCGGCGAAGCGCGACGCATCCATCCAGTACTCGAGCACCTGAGCCTGTGCGGCATCGAACACCGCGAGATTGGCGTCGAGCGCACCAAGCTTGTCAATCTGCTGCGGATCCTGCTGCTGCTCGTAGGGGACATCGTAGCGCCGATGGATGGGGGCGAACTCGAGGAATACGTTGCGCTCCGGTTTGACCTGCGTCGGCGGCGAGAGCGTATTGTGATAGGCCAGATGCGCGACCCTGGCCCGCCGGTCCACCTTCCGCAGCGCTTTCGCGAGGTGGTTGGACAGGATTAGCGCTTGATCGCTGTCCGAGAGATGCCTGCAGAGCGGACACCGGCACCACGGCGTCCCATCATCGCCCCAGAGGAAATAGCGCCCCGTGGTGGGCTTCAGCAGCCGCGCGTACCGGATGGCATTCTCGGCCGCGACCTCCAGGGCGCGCACCGACGAGCAGCACAGGTTGTAGTCCCGCACGCGCTCTCCCGTGTCATCCATGCGGAACATTTCGGGCTCAGAATCGAAGAGCGCCCGGGGCAGCAGGTCGCTCATAGCATGGAGCTCGTACTCGACCTCGAGACCGAGTTCGGAGCAGCGCCGGAGGAAGCGCTCCCCTGCGTCGGTCTGGATGTATGCCGCGACACTCGAGGGCGTCGGATGGAGCGCGATGGTGGTTAAGCCTGCGCGCGAGGCGGCTTCCGTCCAGTCCGTCCACGAGAGGTCTTCTGGGGTCAGGACGATGCCGCGTGTCGCAAAGTGGCTGCGTACGGACGGAGCTTCCATGCCGGTCACCTCCTGAACGAGACCGCCAACAGCGGCGGCGGCCACGCCGATGATAAACTGGCGTCGCCCGACGGTGTCTAGACGTGTTGAACCAACAGGTTGGGGAGCCATAGATTGCCCCTGCATATGCTGTAGTGGCCAGCCAAGACAGCCGACGGAGCCCCTCGGCCATGAGTGTACATCGAAATACAGCCCTGAGTCTCGTCAAGCGCCGCTCGGTGGATGGGGGCGGCGGTATGGCTCTACGATACGGGCGGCACGTTCGTCATGGCTCTCGGGGCCGTCTTCATCCCCGGCGTTCCGTGGAGGCACACCTGCAAGCAGCCACGCGTCGCTCTCAGAAGTCCCAGTCCGGCTGAGGAACGGGCAACCTGAACGCAACATCCAAACACTCCAGCAGCTCGTTGGGGGCGTGTAGATCGTCCGTGATCGCCAGCCCTGTGGCCGGGCAGACGCCGAGCCAGAGGCGCGAGAAGGCGTTGACCGATGCCTGCATCGTCGGCAGACCAGGATCGTTCCCTGGCCTGCAGTTCGACTTGCGCCCCAGACTCACCACATAGCGGCCACCGATCCCCTGCCAGCCTGTCTCGCCGGCATAGTCGGCCACGGGATCATGCAGCACGAGATTGAACCGTACGCCCGGCCGCTCTCCACGGAACGCTGCTATGCATGCATGCAGATCCAGGATGCGCACCTGCCAGTATGCCGAAGCGGTGATATTCGCCTCGTGCTTGCCATCCTCGGTCACGTTCATGAGCCGGAATGGCCGGTCGAGCCAATCCTGCACCATCATGCCCGGAGGCTCCCGCATGGACACCGAGAGAACCTGATCACCCAGGCTCTTGAGCAGGGCGATGAGCTCGTGCAGTTGCTCCCCGGTCTGAAAGACCAGCTCCGCTCGGTACGGGCCTTGCTCCATCTCCTCGGCATGGATCCACACGAAATGCGTGAGTTCGCCGTCGAGACCATCCCGATATCCCAGCCCGAACTGCTTCTCCTCGTCGGCGACCTCCATGCGTGTCACGCCTGCTGACAGCACGTCGCAGGTGCCGTGCATGTGGCGGCGCGCAAGCCGTGCGCTGTGCATCTCCCGCCAATCATCCGAGGTAAGGCGCACAGGGCGACGCAGCGACGCTGTGGTGCGCAACCGGCTGGGATCGAAGCGGGCACGATGAGCATACGACCCTGTTCCGTAGCCCAGGGCGTCGTAGAAGCCCTGCTCAAACACGCCAAGCGCCGAGACTGCCATACCCCGTCGCGCCTCTGCAGCAAGGCTGCGCGCGAGCGCTCGCCTTGCCAGTCCGAGTTTCCGAGCCGCTCTCCCGGTGGTGACGCCCGTGCATGCAGCCAGCGACAGATCGTCGTCCAGATAGCGCATGCGGCCGTCGCTCATCAGCGTCAGGCACTCGACCGTTCCGTCAACTTCGGCGACAATACCGCGGCTCTCCTCGACAAACCAGCGCAGCCGCTCCTCCTCGCCTTTGGCGAGCCATCCGACTTCCTTCCACAGCCGCACGGCAGCATCGAAGTCGGTGACGTGATCGTAGGCTCGAAATGAGATACTCAAGGCTAAGCTCCTCTAGGCCGCTTCGGCCAGGCAAAGCTGATAGTACCTCTGCCGCGGCTTCCATAAAGCACGGCTTCCGGGCTGGCCGCCGAGAAGGATTCTGTGCGCCCAGCGCGGTAGTGATGCGTGCAGCATCATCGTCGCCGCTCAGGAGGAGCCGATGAACTCACGCGAACGGTTTCATGCAACGACGCACTATCTGCCGCGCGACCGCATGTTCCATATGGAGATGGGGCCTTGCGGCTGCCGACCGAGCCCGTCCACAAGGAGCGCTACTCTATGCCCCGCGACGCTATGACCCCACGCGAGCGATGGCTCGCCGTTCTGACGAGACAGAAACCCGACCGACTGCCCATGGACTACTGGGCCACGCCCGAGGCCTCGCGCAACCTGATGCAGCATCTGGGGTGCGACACGATGGAAGAGGTCTACGATCGGCTGCACATAGACGCAGTTGCCAGCGTCGGTCCCCGGTACGTCGGCCCAACGCCGCCGGACGGCGAGGACATCTGGGGAGTCCGGTACCGTCAGATCGAGTATGAGACCGGCGTGTACTCTGAGCCGATCAACCACCCGCTCGCGGCATATACGAGTGTCGAGGAGATAGCGGCGGCATACACCTGGCCCAGTCCAGACTGGTGGGACTACTCTGTGATACCTGATCAGGTTCGTGCCGCAGGCGAGCGTCCCATTCGAGGGGGTGGCTCGGAGCCGTTTCTGCAGTACTGCGTATTGCGCGGCCTCGAACAAGGGATGATGGATCTCATCGAGCGTCCTGAGATCGTCGAGTACTGTCTCGGGAAGCTTTTCGACCTTGCGTATGAGATGACCGCCCGCACCTACGAACAGGCGCCCGGCAAGGTCATGATCACGTATGTCGCCGAGGACATGGGTTCGCAGGAGAGCCTGCTTTTCTCGCCGGCACAGATCAAGCGGTTCCTTTTGCCCGGCATGAAGCGGATGATAGACCTGGCGCACGAAGCCGGAGCGTTCGTTTTTCACCATAGCGACGGCGCGATCAGGTCCATCATTCCCACCATGATCGAAGCCGGGATTGACGTGCTCAATCCGATCCAGTGGCGGTGCAAGGGAATGGAGCGTGAGGGGCTGAAGAGGGACTTCGGAGATCAGCTCGTCTTTCACGGCGGCGTGGACAACCAGTACACGCTGGCTCGTGGCTCGCAGGACGAGGTGCGACGAGAAGTGGAGGAAAACATCAGGATTCTTGGCGAGGGTGGCGGTTATATCCTCGCTCCGTGCCATAACATACAGGCAGTGAGCCCGCCCGAGAACATCGTGGCCATGTACGAGACGGGCTATGCGCTGGGAAGCGGATAGCAGGCGCTTCCGCAGGCAGTTCGGCGCATGACTGACCGCACGATTGGAGGACACGCCGTATGACGCTCGTCTCGCAGACCAGCGAGTACGCCTTGCGCGCCATGGTGCATCTGGCTCTTGCGGACCAACGGAGGTCCGTGCGTGAGATTGCGGAGGCCGCAGGCATCCCCACAGCCTACCTTGGCAAGGTGCTCAAGCAGTTGGTGCGTGCTCGTCTCGTGTCAGCCAAGCGCGGACCAGGCGGCGGAGTCGCTCTGGCGGAGCCGGCCGACCGCATCACAGTCTACGACATCGTCAATGCCGTCGACCCGATCGAGCACGTCCGGCGCTGTCCGCTCGGCCACGTCAAAGACGAACTGCGGCTGTGTCCGTTGCACGAGCGGATCGAAGGCGCCATTCAGCACGTCGAGGATATCTTCAGAGCCACGACGCTGCACGAGCTGGTCCGCGATACGCGCCCCCCGCTCTGCAGGGTGGAGGACATCATCCTTGGATCGTGAAGTCGTGCATATCGTGCTGTTCCGATGGAAGCCTGGCACATCGGCGGCCCAGCGCGATGCTGCCCATGCGGCATTGCGTGGGCTCGCAACTGCCATACCCGGCATTGTGGACCTGACCTGTGGCCCGAACTTCACGGACCGCGCCAAGGGGTTTGAGACCGGTCTCGTCGTGCGCTTTGTCAACCGAAAGGCGCTGGAAGCCTATCTCCCCCACCCTGCGCACCGTCGTGTCGTGGACGAGGTGATCAATCCGATCCGTGAGGATTCCCTGGCCCTGGACTACGAGGTCGAAGCCTAACGGCCGTCGGGCGCATCCGCGGCTCTTGAGATCGCAATCTCCGAGACCGCGGCGATGCCGCTTTCTGGCCTCGCAACAACGGAAATCTCACCGTCCGCGGTGTCCGTTTCGCTGACGGGTATGCGGAGCCACAGCCCGTCGGGCCCGCATCTGGTCAGTGTCTCGATGAAGCGACCCTCGTACTCCATCTGTACAGCGCCTGCAGTGCCCTGCCAATGGTGAACTCGTGCCTGTAATGTCCCGGCGAAGCCCCTGGGAAGCCTGATCGTCACGCGCATGTCGCTCGAAGTGCGCCACCCTGCGCCTTCTTGATCCTTGTGAGCTCCCTCTACCTTGTAGTCGTATCCCGCGGACCGAACGAGGATCGCGTCAGTTGCCGGACTCTGCACGGCGGCCTTTCCCGGATCTGCCGCAGTTCCTGCGCGCACGTGCAGGACGATTTCGCTGCCGAGATGCATTTGCCGCGATCGGATGGCGTCGCGTTCGCTATGGGGATACAGCGCGAGCAGCTCGGCTTCAGTCAGTGTCGCGGAGGGCGCGAAGTCGTCCGAAGCAGCGTAGGCCATCAGGCTCCGGCGCAGTTGTCTCGCAGCGGGACGTGCGCTCAGGTCGCTTTGCAGGTCGGCTCCCACAACGAGGAGTCGCCCCGATCCAACCGTGCATTGGGCGACCAATGCCAGCGGCAGGTTCCGGACGAAGTTGTCGAGGATGCGAATCACCGGCTCCAGCGCCGGCTGTCCGTCGCCGATCACCATACTGCGGGATCGTTCAAGGATGTCCCACCATTGCCAGTCCGTCCACGCATCTGTCGGGAACCGGCGCAATGCGGGATGATAGGGATCGCAGAGAATGCCCATCGTTCCCGGACCGTACGCGTACGAAATCGGGCTCCAGAACACGGGCGTGGGGCTGCCCTGGATGCTCCTTCGCGCTGCTCTCGCTCCATCCATAAGAACCACGCGCTTGCCGTCGCGCAAAGCCTGCAGCACGGGTTCCGTGACTGCGTCCGCGATCAGAACGCCCGACGCAGTCGCGGGCGCCTCCTCAGCGGGATAGACCCATACGCGCCAGCTGTTCCGAATGGCAGAGTCTCGAATGCCGACGGTGATGGTGAGGCGTTCAGGCGCAGCCACGTCGCGGAGAGAGCAGGACAGGCTGCCGACCGCGGTCAGGCGCCCGGTAGGAATGCTCGCCGCCGCGAGCTCCCCTGCGGCGATAGATGTCCCTGCAGCGCTGGACACGCTCCAGGTCACCACCGCGCCATCAAGGTCACGGGGACCGTAGTGGGCAATCTCGATCCTGCCCGTCAGCTCATCGCTTGTCTCGTAGACGCGACTCGCCAGACGAAGGAGGGGCACCGTAGGCCCACAGAACCGACGCACTTCCTCAGGCTCGACCAGCCCCTTGGTGTCCCAGAATGCGCTGAGCCAGCCGACTGTTGCCATGCCGTGTCCCGGAAAGTCGGTGATGCCCAGCAGTTGGTAACCGGCGCCATTCGGATTGCGGGTGTGCCGCTCAATCTCCTCCTTATACAGCTCAAGGGCTGCGCGTCCGGTCGTGTGCACGAGAGCACGGGCGCGGGGCAGAAGACCGGCCGCTTCGAGGGACGTCTGAACCTTAACGAGGCCATCCGCGCGCAGAACGCCGGTGTACCGCCCCATTTCCAGGATGTCCGGGAACATAGCCCACTGACCGACTTCGTGTGCGATCATCGGTATGCCCCGCGAAGCTGTGGTGGTCCGCGGATCGTGATCTGTCGCTGGGCCTGGCACGCCGCGAATCGAGGCCACGCAGAAGTCGTCTGCAGCGCCCGACGGCAAAGCCGTTGACGATGCGTACAAATGGCGCGGGTCGTGGGACCGGCCAATCCGTACCATCTCCTGAAGCACGGTTGCATCGCCGGCCAACTCGTTGCCGATGCAGAACAGGGCGAAGGATGGGTGGTTGCCGAACGTGTCGAGGATGCGCACCATCTCGTCGCGGATGAAGCGATCGCGCGGAGCATTCTGGCCGACATCGCCAACCCACAGGGGCGCCTCGATCTGAAGCAGAAAGCCGGCGCGGTCGGCGGCTATGAATGCCGCTTCGGGGGGACACCACGTGTGAAACCGCATGTGGTTCAGACCGTAGGAGCGGGCGGTGGCAAAGATACTCGCCCATGCCTCAACGGTCATCGGTGGGTAGCCTGTGAGCGGGAATACGCAGCGCTCGACGGTACCACGCAGGAAGACGCGCCGGCCATTCAGAGTGAGATGGGTCTCATCGTGTCCGATCGAGCGCATACCGATCGGAGCGTAGGCGCCGTGTAACCACGTCGTGGAGCCGTCTGTCGCCCTGAGTCCTGTGCCGAGTTCAAGAGTCCTCGGCGAGAACTCATCCCACGTCCCTGCCTCTGGCGGAACGCGTACGGTCTGCTCCAGCGATGTGAATCCCGGTGGGCAGTCGGCAGACTGGGCGCGGAACCCTTCGCTGGGTCCGACTGTGTCGCCGTCGCGCCGGAATGTATGGGTGAGCGTCACACTGACCCGACGACCCGTTATGTTGCCGACACGAACTCGCACCTTCGCCGTCCGCGACAGCAGGTCCGGATATGCGCGGAGTTCCTCGATCCAGACGCGAGCGGTAGCGCGGAGCTCGATCCGACCGATGATGCCGTTCCAGTTCGTCTGGGACTCTTCGGAGATGGCGCTTGTCCATGGGCCAATGCTGTACTTCGTCCGGTTATCAACTCGAATGGTGAGCCGATGCACGCCGGGTGACGCATAGGGGGTTAGATCGTACACATGAGGCGTGGACAGGCTGTCGCACGACCCTATCTCATGGTTGTCGAGCCAGACACGCGTCTCCCAGTGGCAGCGCTCAAGGAAGAGGGTGATTCTGCGACGCCGCCATTCGTAGGGCAGCGTGATACTGCGCTGGTACCATGCGGGTCCGGCGTACTCCACGAGGCGGCTGAGGCGCTGGAGGGTGGCCGGTCGTGTGTTCGGCACTCCTGCGCGAGCCTCGTCGGTCGAGCCGGGAAGTCGGATCCTGTCAGGCAGGGTAGTCGTCCATATCCGGTCTCGCAGACCGGTGTCACGCGGGTCCAGCAGGAAGCGCCACTCGCCCGCGAGCGACACGGTTCGTCGTACACCGGGACCGCCTGCCTGGCCGGCCTCTGTCCTCGCCGCGGCGCACAGGAGCGCAGCCACCGCAAGCGGCATGAGGCGAGACCGCCCTCTGCCGCAGACGGCCAATGGGCGAAGCCTACTGCCGCTCAGACTGCAGCTCCGGATAGGGACTGATCCGAATGTTGCGGAAGAGCAAGTCAGTTGTCGGGTCGTGGCCCTGGATGCTGATCACGCCTGCGCTGGTACGCGAACCGCGCCTCGCGTTCGTCTCGTCGGGTGGCCGCGTATCCAAAAAGTCCGTGACCTGAATGCCGTCCACCCACGTTGCCATATGGCGGCCATGTGCGATCACCGTGAGTGTGAACCACTGCCCGTCGTTTGAGACGACTCGTCGGGCAGGTTGCCGATTGTAGATGCCGCCGGTTCCGAAGTCTATCGGGTCGGCGCGATTGTCGCCGTTCCACTGGTTGCGAATCTGCGCCTCGTATCCGCTCCAGAACCCTCCCGCATTGGCGCGGAAGAAGATGCCGCTGTTCAGATGTGTACCGTTGGTCTTGATCTCCATCTGGAGCATGAAGTCGCCATATGCTCCGGTCGTCTGGAGATCGCCGCGTCCGTTCCGAACCGAAAGCCAGCCTTCGCGCGTTACGGACACCGTCGCCTGCGCACCCTCCACGGCCTTCCATCCGGTCAGATCCTTGCCGTTAAAGAGCGGCACCGTGCCGAGGGGCTTCAGCAGTATTCGCCGGAACTTGGCCGATCCTGTCCCGCCATACCAGAGCGCGACCGGACCGCGAACCAGCGCTTTGTTGTTCAGACGGGCAACCTGGCGACCGTCAATCCTGACCGATACCTGGCTGCCGGCGCACTCGATTTCGAACCGCGTCCATCGCCCCGCGATCGGCCTGCGGTTGCGGCTGGCAACCTGACCGGATATGCTGCCGGTGGGCCAGCGCTCGTGCTTGTCGCCGATGCGTACAAGATAGCTGTTCGTGTCCATTACGGGACCATTGGCAGGAGCTCGGACTGCAACGCCAGCCGATACGCTGTCGTCTGTCAGGCATTCGAACGTCAGCACGAAGTTGGCGAAGTGAGTGGTCGTGGCAAGAGCTCCGACTCCTCCGTCGGAAACCTGGATCTGGTCCCCCGCAACGCCCCAGCGCGCATCGCCCCGCGGCGTCCAGCCATACGCCGTCGTCCCGTCAAACAAAGCGATCCAACCCTCGGCGGCCTCTTGCGGCGTTACTGGCGGTGTGTCGGTTGGCGCCGCAAGGCACGTGCCGCAGACTGCCGCCGCCAAGGCGACAAGCACCATAGTTCTTTGCATGGCATCCTCCCCTGTCCATTGTAGCCGCCGCCGTCATGACGCGCAACAGCCGGTGAATCGGCGGCGATGAAGCGCACTAGAGGCGGCGGCCAACAGGGCAATCAAGGCGATTCGTCCGCTGCTGATGTCCGCGGGTTTGTCGGACTCGGCGGCTGCTGCGCCGACGACGTACGCATGCCCGAGCTGCGGTCGTGCACTGGTGCGTCATTCGCGACGCAAG
>JAAYVH010000173.1 GCA_012517255.1 Chthonomonadales bacterium | reverse complement strand
TGGCCGGCGGAACGACCGACAGCGAGGGCGTGCTCACAGCCACTGCCGTCGGCATCAATATGGGCGGCGGAATGGGCGGCATGTTCGGCATGCCCTTCGGCGGCCCTGGCGGACCCGGCGGACCGGGCGGCAACCGGGGCGGACGTCCGCAGGGCGGCGCTCCGCCGCAGTAGAGGCGATCAGACCGGTGGGGGCGATGGGACCCATTGCCCCTACGGCGTTGATGGAGCCGGTATCCCCTCTCGGAAACCCGCCGGCTTCCACTCGGGCAAGTCGCCGATGCTCTTGCGGGCCGCCTCGGATGTGGGAACGCCCCACGCGGCGAAGAATGGGCCCAGGTTCAGTCCGACCTGTTGCGACAGGCGCACCATGAACTGATCGCGCTTTTCCTCGTCGCTGCGGGGCCGCTCGGACTCGGGCAGCGCTCGGTACTCGGCGAAGAGCCGCTGGAACGCTCCCCATCCAAACGCCTGCTGAAGCTGAGCGTAGAGCATCAGCGACAGAGCCGGATCGGCCTTCCACTCGTCGTACTTCGATCCGTCTTCGAAGTACTTGCGGACGCGGGCGTTGCGTTGCGCCACGTTCAGCCAGCCGTTGCGCGCCACCGGCTCATTGCTGATCCGCTCGCAGCAGTACAGGCTGAAGAGATTCACCGTCGTTTCGCCGGTGCCTTCGAAGGTCCAGTCGCCGCTCTGATGGTTGTGGCCGAGCTCGTGCCAGAAGCCCCAGCAGGTTTTCGATCCTCCCTGCACGAGCCTGTCGCGGTCCACCATTACCGGCGGGACGTCGAGCCACGTCATGATCGGATAGCCGGAATGCATGTAGCCGGCGCTGATCTGCATGTCCGAGCAGATGCGCTCCGGACGCGCCCGATCTCGCGGTATGGCGGCGAGATCGGCGATGCTGTCGAGTGCATGGTCCCACACCGCAAGGAGCGCCTCGGGGTCATCGAGTTCGCGGACAACCGCGGAAGGGATCGTCAGAATCACCTTGCGGGTGGCCAGCTCGGCCCAGGGAGCGGGGCGGTTCCGAATGCTCGAGCGCCATATGTGCAGAGGCGTCACCCCCTGGACAAAGAGCGGAGCCTCGACGGCGCCCGCAACCTCCACCGCGACGCTCCCGAGCTTGCAGCCGTGGGGCACCACGATGTAGACGAGACCGCCGAAGGGGTTGCCGAAGCGAGTGACCTTCTGGGCGAGCGGCGCGGCATAGCTGATATCGGGGAAGCGGGTCCACCGATCGTGATGCCAGTTGGTGTCGGTGTGAGGACCGATGCGCAGCCAGAGACCCGCGGTTTCGGCGCCGTCGGGCAGCGTGACCGTGATTGCTTCGCCGGGCGGAGCATAGAGGCCCGTGCTCGCCCAATCGGGAATGCGCGTGTCCACGGTGAACGTCGCACGGACGCGCGTCGCATCGGCCGGTACCGCGCCGGGGAACTCCGCAGCCGCGGGATGGGGCCGGAGCTGCTCGATGGGGGCGCGGCGCATCTCGATGTTCTGGATCACGCAGGCGATGCGGCCCACAGGATTGTCGGGTCCGAGGGGCCGCTTTTCCGCAGGCACCGCCATCGAGCCCGCTTGAGCCACGAGCTGCCGGAGTTGCGGCAGGATCATGGCGTCGTTCGGAGGCAGCGCCCCTGCGGCGTTGCCGAGCGTGATTCCAACCTGTGCCAGGTCCGATGCGTCCAGCTTGCGCATGCCCGATGCGTGTTCCTTCAGAGCCTGCACCGCCCGAGCCGCGTGACTGAGATCGAGGCCGCTACGGTCGGCAAGGAAGCCCTCGCGCCCTGTACCCTCAAGCATGCCGTCGGCGATGACAAGTCCCATGCGCGCCGTCAGCAGGTTGCCGCCAAAGTCGGTGGCCAGGGACTTGCCGGGGTTGAGCTGGAGCCATCCCCAGCCGGGCGTTCCGCTGCAGCATCCGCCGCCCTGCTCCACGAATCGAGCGATCGCCTCGATGGCGGCCTGATTGCCGGTCAGCCGTCCGCCGCTGACGAACAGCACGTCGGTATCCTTCAGCGCCTGCGGGATGTCGCGCAGACTGCCCTCTCGAACTTCGAAGCCGGCCTCGCGCAGGACCGGCACGACCGGGGCATGATCCAGGATGAGCGCTCGCCGGGTCCTCTTCGGTCCGCACAGCCATGTCGCCATGTTGCCGATCAGTCTGCGCTGCTCTGGACGATCGGTCGTTCCGAGCATCCCTTCATGGCCGGTAAGCACGACCCGACCCTTGCCAAAGCGTGCGCCGGCTAGAATGGGAAGGCGGCTCTTGCCCGTCTTCCC
>JAAYVH010000172.1 GCA_012517255.1 Chthonomonadales bacterium | reverse complement strand
TGGTACGTCCGGAATGGTGAACGGTTACACCCTCGCGCGTCACATCAACCTCCACGCCATCAACCGCCCTTAGATGCTCGGCGCGGAGCCACAGACCCTCTCGGCCCAGAACCGGCGGGCAAAGCTGCGTGCTGAGTGCACGACGGCCCGGCTCCAGCATAACGGAAGCGTGCCGCGGAAGCCGTACCGATCTCGCGGGGTACTTGCCTCCGCCGATGGGCGCAATCGGGTACAGCGGCTCGCCCGTATGCGCATCGAACACAACGCCGTACATCAGCACGCCCGTCTCCACGTTCACATCCAGCACCTGGAGGCACTCCCATACCAGACGCTGAGAACCGTAGTCGTCCATCTGCACGCGCAACGACACGTGGTTGATGGGGTAACGCAACGGGTCGAGAAGCGCAAACCGACGCGCGTTGGGGAGAATCCGGGATCTCGAAATGGTCGGTCGCGTGCTGACCAGGACCGGCGCCTGAGCTGGCGCATAGAACCAGATCGCCTCCCCCCGCTGGTCCCAGACCTCGACCAGTAGTTCGCCTGACGCCAGGGCTCCGGAGACACTGTCCACGACCTCATTCCAGGCCCACAGGTACGACATCTGGCCCTTCGCGGGCGACCCCAGCGCTGGTATGCATCGTCCATTTCGAAACGGCGAGTACACCTTCCCCGCAAACGCCTCCGCCACAAGGCGTGCGTCCTCGATCTGAAGCGCCGGCGGAGGCTCCATTCCCGACCCAAGCGAGCCCACGAGAGGCCTGGACCAGGAGATCACCTGCCCCGTCGTCGCGTCAACTTGAAGGTAATGGCGCGCTCCATCATGAGTCAGCAGCGTTATGTCCCAGGCAAGGAAGTCGCGGGCATAGAGAGTCCGGCTCGGACTGCTGCCGAACGGCTCAATCTGATCGGCGGATGCGTCACCAATCCAGGCCTTCGCGAGCGCGGCTGCCTCGGCTGATGTGATCAGCTGCTTCTGACTGGCACGCGAGGCCGTGATCCCGCCAATCAGGATGACCGCGCCTACGGCGCACGTCACCCATCTGCACTGAGTTGCTGTATGAGCGAGCATTGTGGCGGCCTCCTCAGTTGCCATAGCGAGCAGGGCGGACTCGCAGATACTGCTCAACTTCACCCTCAAACTTCCTGGCGGACACGCCGTACGCAAAGAGTCCCGAGGCGGCTCTCTGCCACGCCCTGTACACCGTGTCTCCGTTCTTCAGGTTGTCCCAGAAGCGCGTTGCCCACGTGTGGGCTCCCGGGTCCGTGATCGGGCCGGTGAACCCGAGAGCGCAATCCGCTCCCTTTGCGACCGCCCCGTGCACAGGCGACCCCCACGACGCGTTGTAGTACCCCGTGTAGCACCCTTGAAACACGGCGAGGAGCACCTTGTTCAGCGCTCCTGCCGGCAACGTCGCCAGCGCCACCACCCGCTCCTCGGGCACTCCGCTGTTGACGATCTGCCGCTTGGCATACTCCGTCTCGACCATATAGCCCCACTGGTCGTTGTTCCAGAAGGTCTGGCAGCTCTGAAAGGCTGAGCCCCCATGCCCGAAGACGTAGAAGATCGCCGTCTTCTTGAGTTGCTCGAGGGCATGCTGCGCCGTCTGATTGGTGTAGGCCCGACCCTCGGTGTAGTATCCCGTTCCGTCCAGCAATGGGCCCTGGAGTTTCGCTGCGGCATCCTGCGCGCAGGGCGTGCTTCCGGGAGGACCCGGCGGCGAGTTGGGGTATCCGCTGAAGTCGTAGCAGTCGGCCGGGGCGACCTCGGTCACGCCATATGTCACCGTCGCCGTTGCGTTGCCCGATACGCCGGAGGCGCACGTGAAGCGCAGGCTGGCCAGCAGGGTCACAGGCAGCGTGATCGTCCCGCTGGAGCCGTCCACCTTAACGAGCTTGCGAGCGGTGAGGGTTCTGGAGCAGTTCGGCTCGGGACTGCTCTGGTACTGGGCATCGGGCAGACCGGCGTTCAGGCTCTCGGCCACCGTGCCCGGTTCGGCCGACACATCTTCGCCGCCGTAGCTCCAATGGACCGCAGTCCGTTGAAGGAGGTAGACCTCCGCTGGAGACGGCGGACTGGTAGTGGGGTTGCCGTTCGCGTCTACCCACTGGACGACCGCGGTGATCGTTCCGGACATGGCGACCGTGACCTCGTCACCGGTGCCGAAGGTCTGCGTCGGCGGCGGGAGGGGCGGTCCGTTCGGAGGCCACTGCTGCTGGCCTCCCTGTCCATTCTTAATCGACGTCGTCGTGCCGCTGTAGGTCCATGAGGTGACCAGCCACCTTCCGCTAGTCTGCGAGTGTGCTACGGCGGCGAGGCACAGGGCCGTCGGCATGAGAACGGCTCGAAACGCCCATCTACGGAGAGGAGTCAGGATGCCGGACAGGCGCCATCGCGTTGAGGGGGGGCGGTCCCGCGCGAACCGGCACCACGGCAGACAACGGAACTCATCGTATGGTCTCCTTTCAGCTTCTCACATCAGGCGCATGCGCCTGGACAGTCGAAGGACCGGTTGGCAGGAGAACAGAATAGTATACCGCACGACTCGGGCGGTGTCAAGCCACGGCCCGGCACCGGGTAGTGCATCCTTTTAGTGTGTAACTTCATATGTGAGTGCTTCTCCGAGTATGGTGAAGGTGATCAGACAATCAACCATCTCAAGAGGAGAAGCGCTCGATGGGAAGCAGATCACTGAGTGAGGCAGTTGGTCGCATGGTGAGCCGGATTGCGGACCCGGAGGATGATCTCTACGGCGACCCTACGCCGATCATGGGTAAGGCGATGACGGTGATACTTGAGGCCGCAGCCGAGAACGAGACCGAGCATCGTACGGGTCGTTTGCTGCATGCTCGCGGCACGGAGGAGAGGTAATCTGGATCCGCGCCCCCGGCGGTTGAGTAGGGCGGCGCGGGCATTGCCCCGGCGGTTGAGTAGGGCGGCGCGAGGAGCGCCGACCGTATCGAAACCCCGGGACCAGCGGAACGGGACAGCCATAACGACGCCCGCCTGGATTTCGACACGAGGCTCGCGGAAGACCCCGTCAACCGAGCAGCCCCGTCCCATCGGCCTTACTGCGGTACATCCCGCGCGAGCCTCGGCTCAATCACCGGCGGGCTCACGCCGTCCCTCGCGCGGCCGGGCGCCGTCCCGGTGGTTGAGCAGGGCGGCGCGGGCATTGCCCCGGCGGTTGAGTAGGGCGGCGCGAGGAGCGCCGACCGTATCGAAACCCCGGGGCCGACGGACTCGAACAGCCATAACGACGCCCGCCTGGATTTCGACACGAGGCTCGCGGAAGACCCCGTCAACCGAGCAGCCCCATCCCATCGGCCTTACTGCGGTACATCCCGCGCGAGCCTCGGCTCAATCACCGGCGGGCTCACGCCGTCCCTCGCGCGGCCGGGTGCCGTCCCGGCGGTTGAGCAGGGCGGCGCGGGGAACGCTCCGGCGGTTGAGTACGGCGGCGCGGGGAGCGCTCCGGCGGCTGAGCAGGGCGGCGCGGGGAACGCTCCGGCGGTTGAGTAGGGCGGCGCGAGAAGCGCCGACCGTATCGAAACCCCGGAGCCGACGGAATCGAACAGCCATAACGACGCCCGCCTGGATTTCGACACGAGGCTCGCGGAAGACCCCGTCAACCGAGCAATTCCATCCCATCGGCCTTACTGCGGTACATCCCGCGCGAGCCTCGGCTCAATCACCGGCGGGCTCACGCCGTCCCTCGCGCGCCCGAGCGCCGAGAGTACCTGCACACCACCAACCCGGTCGAGCGAACCTTCCGCGAGGTCCGGCGGTCGCGCAGAGGTTGCGGAGCGCTGGCCAACCCCAATGCTTGCGACCGTCTCTTCTACAGGGTCTCCATGCTCCTGAACGATCGGCGGAGCAGCAAGGGACCTCTGGGACCATCCCAAACGACGCCAGGCCGCCCGACAGGACGCTTGTCGCTGCTCCCAGTCGCAGGCCGCTGCGCGCGTGTCACGCAGCATTGACCTGCACATCTTCGACACGCCCTGAAGACACTCAGTGAACACCGACCGGAGAGCGCTCACAATGGCAAAGCTACACTCAGGAGTTGACACCACCGGGATCGGGCACGCCCTCCGTCACGCGACCGGCCCGCGCAGGCCGCCGTAGCCCTGCCTCGTCCCTTCGCAACGTCATGCAGCGCTCGCTCCCGGCGCGAGACGGCCCCCAGACCACAAGCACCGCCTGCGCCGGCGCCAGGCCGCCAGTTACGCCGGGGGGCGTGCCGCCAGTGGCGAACGCTATTTCTTCGGCACAGCAGGCTTCGCCGGGACGGTCGGCCGTGCCTGAATGGTTCCTTGCATGGGCTTGCCGGCCAGCGTGGGCTTGGACCCTTCCGTGTCTATCGCCAGAATGCGCCAGCCCTTCGCGGTCTTCGCCCCCGCCCCGGTTGGAGTCCAGCACAACCATTGTCCTTAGCGCCGTCATCCACAATTCAACACCCTTCGCATGATCCGCAAGAAGCCCAGTCACCTTTGCAGACTAACATCACACGAATAACTATTTCGCAACTTCTGGATCTCTTCATTTATGCCAGCTCATACTCCTTGCTAGTCCGGATAAGACGCCATATCGCCCATGCAGCATCTGATGTAAACTCAAGCTTATCGCGCCAACCCACACCGCATGCTGCTAAAGCAACAAGTCCTCCATCCTCATTTCATTATTCATTCTCAGCAATGGCAGGCCCGGGATTATCCTGAGATATGTATTCCTCGGACCACTCTTGTGTTTCGCTTTCGCCTGGAAGGGCACCATGCGTTCTAAGAAGTGAAGATCATCGCGCGTCTGAGCCAACCTCATGCGATATTGCCCGCTCCTTGGGAACGATAGACGCTAACATCACTCCTTCTTGTTCTATATGCTTATCAGTATATCCGTGCGTAAGCCTGAATAGAACTTGATTTGCAAGAACCTGAAAAGCCCTAAGATATTTAATATCTCCGCTTATTAGAAACGCTCGACATAATTGACCTAAGCTCCAATCCGCTTCTCCATTTGAACAGTTGATGAAATTCTCAACGTCCTCATTCATGGAGGTCTTAACATTTTCGCCATGCATAACCCGGCTTAGTGGCTGGTTCAAGACACTGAAGACTGCAATGCCCATCGCTATGCTTTATAGAGTAAAGACCTTTCCTGGTCTCTAAAGACTCAAGAGATTTATCGTTACTTATTGCTAATACTTGCCCCGACAGTTTAAGGCCTTCATATTCTTTAAACTTTAATAAGAAAACACCGCGACAAAAAGCAGAAGGGAAATAGGAAAATGAGTAGTAATATAGCCAAGTGGTTCTGCGTAATTAGACCTTTCGTTCTAACGGCCATTAACAAAGCTCCTTAAAACTAAGCAGATTATCTCGAGGATACTTCCTTGAGCATCATAGGCTGACTTCCAAATGGCGACGCAACGAGATCCCAAAGAACCGAAGATGCCCTACCATCATCAAACGTCCAAATAACGAAATCACCATATAACGAATCAGGTTCAGCATTAGCTCCTGCAAAAGAATCAAATGGTACCCACCCTACCCCTTGAAAGAAATATATGTCCTTGCCATGACTGTGGCGACTAATATCTTGCCCCCTTATGTCGGAAACTGCGAAACCGCTAATAGCTCGAGCGGGAATTCCCAAGGCACGCGCCAGGCTGGTTTTCACAATACTATGGGAGTAACAGGGTCCTCCTCCAGCTTTTAAAGTATTAGCTACACCAGCTAGGTTAGTATGAGGAGGAACGGGATGATTAAGGCGCTCTTCTGCCCACCCGAAAGCCCGTCTGAGAGTTTCTAACGTATACCCATCTCCTCTGAGCGATTGTGAAGCTCTCTGAATTTCAGGGTTGGCTGGATCTATGCTCCACATTGCTGGCACTAGCATTTTGGCCTTAGGATCCCATTTCCAATCCTCCGGCATTGCAGGTCCCAAGTAACGCTTCATACTTTCAGGAACATCAGATATTCTAGAATTTTCGATGCCAGGCCATTTGTATTCGCACTTTAAAAGATCGAGATGTAATTTAGCACCCCCTTCTTTTGGATCGTATAGCAAAACCCGCGATTCTCTATCGTTCCCAGAATTCGAATCATTGAATTCGATTCCGTACCTTCCAGCTTCAACGAGTCTCCTAAGTGGAGTTATTCCTATTACCTTCTCACCCTCAATCCTTACAATTAGAGCAGAATTTACATTGTCTAAGTATAAGCCCTTCGTCATTTGAAGTGGACAATCTTGAGGTAGTAGTGCTAGAGATTTACCCTTATGGTTACTTAAGAAATATCCCCGCAAATATGGCAAGTAATGATGCCGCGGCCAAAATCTTTCAACTAGACAAGTACGGAGTGTAGCATCTAGTGTTAAGGTCCTTTCATGTCCCGTGGGGACGCCCCAGGATTCTAATTGCGAAGGTTTTTCTGATGCAGCCCCAGAAGTGCTGCTCGCGGTCTGTCGCTGTGCGCCGCACCCTGGTAGTGGTGGCAAACAAAATAAAGCCGCTCCAAACATCAATTTAGCTAAGACAGCTCTTCGAGTTATTGGGCTTATGTGGTCCATGACATATTCCTAACAGCTTTTACTTCCAAACAATGTTATATCGCGAGCCAAGGCTAGCCAATGTGAATTAGTCGCTCAAGAAATAACTGGTATAGGGTATGAAGAATAAGCTACTGATGACAATTGCTTCGGCGATACGCAGTGAAAAACCCATTAGGAGCAGGCAGCTTGTCGTTTCAGCTCACGAATACATAGGCGAGAGGGCTCCGCGGAGGTCGGCCGAGGCCGGCTTCTCTTCGGCAACGAGGCTGGAGCGTCTCACGTGGTGGACGGTGTGACAATCGGTGCATCCCACGCCATTGCGAGCGTGCGCGGTTCGCGCCCAGCGCGCCGAATGCATGACCGTCTCGTGACAGCGCATACAGGCTGAGCTGGCCTCGGCGGGCTTGATCTTACCGTAGCGGACGATGTGCTGGCCTATCTTGGCCGGATCTTCGAGATTGGAAATATGGTTTTGGCCGGGACCATGGCATGCCTGACAGCCCCGCTTCTCCGCCGGCAGCTTCGTGTCCCTGACATGCGCTGCGTGATACGTCCGGGGAAACTCTGCCGCGATGGAGGGATGGCATCCAGCGCAGACTTCGTCGTCGAGATAGTCTTCCGACCTGGCCAGGGCGAAGAGTGTGAGAGGGAATCGCGGTGGCGGCTTTCGGTCGGCTTCCACCCAGACGGCTGCTCCGAGAAGGCAGACCGTCGAGGTCACCAGGATTAGTGCGGGCAGAAACACGCCTGCTCTTGTGCTCCGTTGCGACATACGCACCTCATCAGCCGTCTGGCCCCATCCGGTAGGCACGGCAGGGCCGCGTTACCCCCGCCGTGAATCGCACAACGCCCCACCTGCCGGGCACGGGAAAGCTTTCACAAGCTAAGTCTAACAGCTTACATGGAGATTTGGCAAGCGATAGCACGCGAGTTATCGGTAATACACGCTTTTTTTCACACCGTGGCCGCCACCGCACGGGTTACAGAGGGGGCACCCGTGAGCGCTGTCAGGCTGCCGGCGCGGATTGGATTGCCAATGTTGCAGGGATTCGTGGCCCCGCGCCCGAACACTGCGGGCGGAGGAGAGCTATGCCCGTGCGTTCAGACCTGGAGCGCTTTTGCGACTGTATGGAGTATCGCTCCTCGGACCGCCGACCGAACCATGAGCTGGGTGTCTGGCCGCAGACCGCCGAGCGATGGCGCGTCGAGGCTCCTGAGGCCGTGGCCGGATGGACATGGAACTGGTTCGAGGGCGAGGATGCCCTGGGATTGGACCGGCGCGAGTACATCCCGATCCACTACGGCTTCCTGCCGCCCTTTGAGTATGAGCTCGGCCCCGACACACAAGATCGACCTGCGCCGGTTGCCGGGAGCCCCGGGCAGAGCCGACTCGTCCATGCAGGCCGAAACCCGATCGTCGGGCTGGCTCGGAGGATGCCCGGAGCATTGTGAAGGAGATGCGGCGCACGGGGCGAACATGCATCAACGGGCGGCCGCTCAATGCGCAGGGTCGGCGCGCGAAGCTATACGAGCCGAACATGCAGTTCCGTCCCTCTGTCAGACTCCGGGAGGAGAGAGTCCATGAACCCACTCACCATTCTCGTCGTAGCGTTGCTGGCGACAGTTGCCCTTGCGGCTCATGGCATTGTGCCCACTCGATCCGAGATGAATGCAGCCCGCGCGTGGGCCCGGGCGAACCTGGGCGCAAGCGCTACGCGGCATCCCTTCTCGTTCCTGGTGGGCGGCCGAACCGCAGCCGAGTTCCTCGCAGGCTCCATGCGTTCGGTGAAGGTCGAGAAACTGGACGGCAAGCGCACCTGTACAACGACAACGTGGCAGTCACGCGGCGCTGGGCTGGAGGTCCGATGTGTCGCAGTGACCTATGACGACTACCCCGTGGTTGAGTGGACCCTCTGGTTCCGCAGCATCGGAGAAGCCGACACGCCGATCATCGAGAATATCCAGGCGGTAGTCATGGAGACGACGGGGCAGTCTGGCGATCCGATCCTGCACCACAATGTCGGTTCGCCGGCCAACCGTTCGGACTACGGTCCCCTCGTCACGCCGGTGCCGGCAGGAGCGTCGAAGAGAATCTCGGCTGCCGGAGGGCGTCCCACGAACACCGACATGTCCTACTTCAACCTCGAATGGGGCGGCGCAGGACTCATCGCTTCCGTGGGATGGCCCGGTCAGTGGGCCGCAGAGTTCACGCGCACGGGCCCCGGCTCGGTGCGCTTCGTCGCAGGGCAGGAACTCACGCGGTTCAAGCTGCACCCCGGCGAGGAGGTCCGCTCTCCCCTCATCGCCCTGCTCTGGTGGAAGGCGGGCAGAGGCGAAGACTGGATCCGAGGCCAGAACCTGTGGCGGCGATGGATGATGGCCCACTCGATGCCCATGCCGGGCGGCAAGCTCCCGCCTCCCCAGTTCGTGGCGAGCAGCTCGCGTGCCTATGAGGAGATGAAGCACGCCAACGAAGCCAACCAGATCATGCACATTGACCGCTACCTCGATCTCGGCCTGAAGCTCGACTACTGGTGGATGGATGCCGGATGGTACGTCCAGCAGCAGGGGTGGCCCCAGGTAGGCACATGGGAAGTGGACCGATCGCGCTTCCCGAATGGGTTCAAGCGCATCAGCGAGCACGCCCATCGGAAGGGCGTGAAGATACTGGTCTGGTTCGAGCCCGAGCGCGTCGCCCCCGGGACCTGGCTGGCCGAGAACCGTCCCGAATGGCTGCTCTCGACGGATCCGGCCCGCTCGAAGGCCATGGCCGGGCTCGTCGCATGGCGGTCGGATCTCGGCGGACCGGATCCGAGCGTAGCCTTCAACACGTCGGACGCCGACATCACAATGGCCGGCATTCGATGGGAGCCTGGCCGCCTGTCATTCCATCCCGGACCCAACGGCGAGTTCAGCGTGGTCCGATGGACGGCTCCTGCCGATGGCGAGTATGCGCTCAAGGCAGGCTTCCGGGCCATTGACCAGCAGACCACGACCGATGTACACATCCTTCACAACGGCCAGCCGCTCTTCGACGGCTTTGTACGGCTCGAGGGATCCGGCCCATTCGTCTTGCATGAGCAGTCGTTGTCGGTAGCTCAGGGTGACACGCTGGACTTCGTCGTAGGGTGGGGCAACGGAGCGCATATCTGCGACTCCACGGGCCTCGAAGTCTCCATCACCGGCGCCGATGGAAGGGTGTATGACCCTGCGAAGGACTTCTCCTTCGAGCGCAACCCCAATGGCGTCTGGACCTACGGCTATCTGCCTCCGGCGCCGAAGCCCGATGCGGCAGGCTTCCGCCTGTACGCCCAGAAGGCCCGTGGCGCCGACGACAGCCATAAGCTCCTCAATCTGGGCAACCCCGATGCCTGGAAGTGGCTGGTCGAGCACATAGACCGGCTGATCACGGATAACGGCATCGACCTCTACCGCCAGGATTTCAACATGGACCCGCTGGGCCACTGGCGCGCGAACGATGCCCCCGACCGTCAGGGCATCACCGAGATCAAGCACGTAATGGGTTACCTCGCCTACTGGGACGAGCTCCGCAAACGGCATCCCAACATGCTCATCGATTCCTGCGCTTCAGGCGGTCGGCGCAACGATCTCGAGACCATGCGCCGCGCTGTGCCCCTCTGGCGCAGCGACTACGCCTACGAGGCCATTGGCCACCAGTGCATGACCTACGGCATCTCGCTCTGGCTCCCCTATCACGGCACGGGCACCGTGGCCTGCGACAACGCTCCGTACTATGGGGGCGGCAAGACCCCGATCCAGCCCTACGCTTTCTGGAGCAATACCGCGCCGAGTCTGGGATCGGGCATTGATGTGCGCGAGGACCTCGACTTTGACGCGCTGCGCAAGCTGGTCAACGCCTGGAGGGAGTTGAGCCGCCACTATGCCGGCGACTTCTATCCGCTCACGCCCTACACACAGGAGGCGAATGCATGGATCGCCTGGCAGTTCGATCGTCCCGAGGTCGGCGAGGGCGCTGTGCAGGCATTCCGTCGGCAGGACTGCGCCGAGGACAGCCTCCGTCTGCGGCTACGCGGCATCGACCGGAAGGCCCGGTACGTTGTCAAGAACCTTGACACCGGAGCGCAGCAGACCATCTCAGGGCGCGCTCTAGCAGAGACCGGGCTGCTCGTTACGTGCAGCGACCGACCCGGCGCGGTGAATCTTGTGTATGCGAGGGAAACGAAGCGACCCTAGCTCGCACGCCTGCAGCCTCGCCAGGCGGCACACTACAGGAATCGAACCCTGCTCACGGCAACGCCCACCATGATGGCCAGGCCGATCAGCAGCGGCGTCGCGTTGCCGATGAGCATGGGAATGATCGGACCGCCCGACCAAAGCGCCGACAGCATCGCTCCCAGCAGATAACCTGCTGTGACCGAGAGACCGGCGGTGCTCTCGACGGCCGGTCCCCGCTTGCGGCCGCAGGCACGCAGGACAGCCTCGCCCGCGACCGTGCCGAACACGAAGGCGATCCAGAACGTTGCCAGCAGGCCGATGGGCAATCGGGCCATGATCACCGCGCCGACGATGCCCGCAAGGAAGCCCGCTGCAGCGGCCGGAGCGAGTTTCGCCGCCGACACCTGATAGATGTGCGATGAGCGCAGTGAAGCGCAATCGCGGCAGCGCGCGCCTACCGGTCCATACACAGCACAGTCCGGGCAGATGGGCTTGCCGCACCGACCGCACGAAAGGAGCGTCTCGACGCGGTGGCGCTCACATTGCGGCACGTGGCATCATCTCCGCCGTCGTTGCCGGCGACGCTCCACGGCGCCGCCTACATCGCCGCCGACAAATCCGAGCAGGAATCCCACTCCAGCAGCCGCGACGAACCACCATCCGCTCAGCATTCCGAGGAACAGGGGCGTCAGGAAGATGAAGAGCAAGCCCGTGCCGATGCCGACGGCGCATCGGACGAGCAGCTCCTCCAGAATGATCTCGACGCGACGCGGCGCCGCCGGGATGTCACCTCGTTTGGCCACGATGCACCCTCCTGTACCAGGACGGTCCAACTACCTCGCAAGAAGGCCCACGTCATGCAGGCTTGCGCCATCCGGAATCTCTATCGCCAGTCCCGTAAGGCCTCCCTCATACCCCGGGCGTCCGGCCAGCTTGACGGTGATCCACTGGCGCTGGCCCGGTCGAACCTTCACGGTGACCGATCGAGCCTCGTCCCACCATTGGGAGCGCCACTTGCTCCACTCGCTCGGCCTGGTTGACGCCGA
>JAAYVH010000171.1 GCA_012517255.1 Chthonomonadales bacterium | reverse complement strand
GTCCGCCCCGACGATGAGGGCTTCCAGGCACGTGTGCGCGCGGTTCTGGAACACGTAGTTGTACGTGACGGTTGCGGTTCCGCCAGCGGGGATGGAGGGAATCGTCTGGGTCCCGATCTCCTGCCAGCCGAAGAAGGTCACCCCCCAGTCATTGAACGAGAGCTTCACCTGCACATTCGTGACGGCCTCATCGCCGGTGTTGCTCACGGTGACGTTGATGACCGCGTTCTCGCCCGCAATCGGGAACGATGGGTTGGCGACGATGGCGCCGTAGCCGTAGAACGGAATGGAAGGGTTCGCCTGAGCGCGCGCGATGCCGGGTAGCGCCATCGCGAGCGCGGCGAGGCCTGCAAGCAGACCAGGGTATCGCAGAGACATCGGTTCGTTTCTCTCCTTTGGTCGGATCGTAAGGGACGGTCCCTCTGATCCATGTGAGTCATAGCTCCAGCGGGTCGCGGGAACGCCGCTTGTGATCTGCGACCCCATCAGCATGGTTCATGCCCGGTAGAGAGGCGTTTAGCATGACTAATAATCAGCATACGATGTTCCATGGGCCTGCGTGTCCCTCAACATCGGACTGTTCGCACAGGACGCTTCGTGAGGGCGAGCGCCTGTGTGCGGAGGTCCGACACGAAGCGGGTACCATCACTCCGATCACAGCCGCTCGGCCTGGTGTGTCAGCCCGAGCATGGAAGCCAGAGTGAGGTCGGAGGAGGGGAAGTTCGCCACATGACATTTCAGGATCTTCTGATGACGCTGGAGCGGTTCTGGGCCGAGCGCGGATGTCTCATTCTGCAGCCCTACGATGTCGAG
Source organism: Chthonomonadales bacterium (assembly GCA_012517255.1). Lineage (GTDB taxonomy): Bacteria > Armatimonadota > Chthonomonadetes > Chthonomonadales > CAJBBX01 > JAAYVH01. Next base: position 7,830 of record JAAYVH010000171.1, on the reverse strand, counting down.
GTGGGCGCCGGCACCAATGCGCCCATGACAACGCTGCGAGCTCTGGGGCCGGAGCCCTGGAACGTGGCCTATGCCCAGCCTTCACGCCGCCCTGCCGATGGCCGCTACGCCATGAACCCAATCCGCATGCAGCGGTTCATGCAGTACCAGGTGATCCTGAAGCCCTCGCCGGACAACATTGTGGATCTCTATCTGGACAGCTTGCGAGAGCTTGGCATCAGGCCCGAGGAGCATGACATACGTTTCGTGGAGGATGACTGGGAGGCGCCGACCCTTGGAGCTCAGGGCGTCGGCTGGGAGGTATGGCTCGACGGCACCGAGATCACCCAGTTCACCTACTTCCAGCAGATGGGCGGCATCGAGCTCAAGTCGGTTTCGGGCGAGCTCACCTACGGCTGCGAACGCCTCGCCTGCATGCTGCAGGGCGTGGACAACGTCTGGGACATGGAGTGGGGGCACGGCATTACCTACGGCCTCTGCGAGAAGGACTTCGAGCGTCAGCACTGCGTGTATAACTTCGAGGAAGCCGACGTTCAGGGACTGTTCACGATGTTCGATATGCACGAAGCGGAGAGCGCGCGCATGGCAGCCAAGGGGCTCGTCTATCCGGCTTTCGACCTCGCGCTCAAGTGCTCGCATATCTTCAACCTGCTCGATGCCCGCGGCAGCATCTCTGTGACCGAGCGCGCCTCGTTCATCAATCGCGTCCGAACGCTCTCGCGCCGGTGCTGTCTCGAGTACCTGAAGCAGCGCGAAGAGGCCGGGTGGCCGCTGATGAAGCCGAAGGCTGAAGGCTGAAGGGCGAAGGCTGAAGGCTGAAGGGCGAAGGCTGAAGGCTGAAGGGCGAAGGCTGAAGGGCGAAGGCTGAAGGCGGCCCGGGTATAGGGCGTATGACCACGTAGGTGTTCGGCCTGACGCCCAATCTCCCTATGTGCCTTCTGTGGCATGCGTGGAACCGAGCGCGTCTCCAACGGCGGCGCTGGCATACGGGCGTCACTGCCGAGCCCCGTGCCCGTACAGGGCGCAGATCCCCGGCTCCTTCGGCAGCGGGGTGGGCGCGTCGGTTATCTGATGGAACTGCTCTGGAGTGATGGGCCGCCAGTGCCCACCACGATCATGGGCCGAGCTTCAGGCCTGGCACCGATCTGGCGGCCGCTGTGCCGTCCACCTTCCATACGCCGTCCACCTTCTTCATCATGACATCGGACGTATCGTTGGAGTCCTTGCCGCCAATCGTGGCCGAGACGCTCACCTTGACCGTCGCGGTGTCGCCCTCGATCTTCGTGCTCTCGACCTTGAAGCTCTTGACGGTGATGCCGGCGCCGACAGCGCCCATCACGCGCTCGAACATGTCTCGGCTCACCATGCTGCGAACCTGATCCGGAAGGATCACCTGGTCGTAGAGCTCGCCCCATTTCTTCTGCTGGAAGGTCTCAAAGAACAGTGTCGCCGCCGCCGCAGGCCGCGTCTGCTGCCAGTACCAGTAGCCTCCTGCGCCGCCGCCGCCGATGAGCAGGAGGAGAACCAGCAGGACCACCCCCAGCTTGCTGCCCGAACCTCCGCTGTCGCTCTCTACCGCTCGCACGGGACCCTTTCCGCTGCGCAGCGGCGGGATGGAGCCGCCTCCGGGGCCGCCTTGCCGCGGCAATGGGCGCGGGCCCGGGCCATGCGCCGCGTCGCCGGCAAGAGGTCCGCCGGGCCGTGACGGGGCCGCGACTGGCACTTCGATCACATCGCCGGCAAGCGTGCGACGGAGCTCGACGCCGCCCGAAGCGGCGGGCTGGGCGCCGCCGATCTGCTTGGCCAGCACGTCATCATCCTCCGACGGCCTGTCGATGCCGGGGATGCCTGGCTTGATCGTCGGCTCCTCCTCCGCCAGAGGACGAGCGACCACGGGAGTTTGCAGCCCCGTCGGACCGACTGCCTTGGATTGCGCCGGGTCAAGCTCGGCCGAGCAAATCTGGCACGTTGTGCGGCCGTCGGGGACGCTCGAGGCGCACTTCGGGCATTGCTGCATGTCATTGTTCCTTTCAAAGGCCCGTCCCGGCTCGTTCCGGGACTAGCGGCGCGTATCCTTGCCGGCCTGTAACGAGTTCAGATCGCTCTGGTCGAGCGCCACTTTCCAGCCGTCTTTCTCTTTGATCAGCACATACCGATCGGTATAGGGGTCGCTGGCAGCCTGATAGAGCGCCTGCCCGGGCTTGCGAATCTTCAGGACGGCCTTAACTTCGGCGCGGTCACCCTTTTCGGTGGCGGGCTCAATCTCCCATCCTGCCAGACGGCCTGCAAACCCCCTCGCGGGAGCCCACTTGTCTTCATATTGCGCGACCGAAGAGAAGAAACCGCGCGACGATGCCGACAGCATGTCGTACTGCGCCTTGACATCGCCCGACTTCAGATAGCCAAGGTATTTGCCCAGCGCAACCTTCGGCGACTGGAGGTAGACCGTCACATACCAGCGCACGCCATAGATGGCTCCGGCGATAAGGACGATGTAGACGATGCTCTCGGTGAGACGCTCACCGAGGCTCCTACCTTCGCGTATGCGCTTGCGTCCTACGATTCTGCCCATGGCGAAAAACTCCTGCTCCGCCGCTGCCCATCGTGCACTGGCGTTGACGACGGCCTCTGCATGATAGTACCCCTAGCTGCTAGCGCAGGATACGCGCTTCGTGCGCGGTCAGGGCAGTCGGGCTTCTCCCATCAGGAAGCGATCCATCTCGCGTGCCGTCTGCCGGCCCTCGGCAATGGCCCAGACGATGAGCGATTGGCCTCGACGCATGTCGCCAGCGGCGAATACGGCGCGCACATTGGTCATCCGGTCGTTTCCCGTCCGAACGTTGCCTCGCGGATCGTAGACGACGCCGAGACCATCGAGGAGGCCGTCATGCTGGGGTGAGACGAAGCCCATGGCCAGCAACACAAGATCGGCTTCGATGGTGAAGTCGGAACCAGCGATCGGGCTCATCGGTCGGCGTCCGTCGGGGCCGGGCTCGCCGGACTCCAGCCGAACACAGTGCAGTTTCTCGACATGCCCGGCGCTTCCCTCGAATGCAACGGTGTTGACGGCCCAGTCGCGGATGCCGCCCTCTTCGTGGGCCGAGGACGTCCGCAGGATCATCGGGTAGGACGGCCACGGCATGGTTGCGTCCCGTTGCGCCGGCGGTTTCGGCAGCAGCTCGATCTGGACCACGCGAGCGGCGCCCTGACGAATGGCGGTGCCGAGACAGTCGGCTCCCGTATCGCCGCCTCCGATGATCACCACCCGTTTGCCGCGAGCGCTGATCGGCTCGACGGAATCGCCGGCATTGGCGCGGTTCTGCAGCGTCAGGTACTCCATGGCGAAGTGAATGCCGTTCAGCTCACGGCCCGGGACCTTCAGATCGCGCGGGACGGTAGACCCGCCCGCGAGACACACCGCGTCGAACTGCGCTCGGAGCTCCGCCGCGGTGATATCCACGCCGACGTTGACCGAGCTCCGGAAGACAACGCCCTCCTCGGCCATCCGTCGCAGACGGCGGTCGAGCACCCGCTTGTCAAGCTTGAAGTCCGGTATGCCGTAGCGCAGGAGGCCGCCGATGCGGTCGGCGCGTTCGAAGACCGTGACGTCATGCCCCGCACGATTGAGCTGTTGGGCCGCCGCGAGCCCGGCAGGACCGGATCCCACCACAGCGACCGTACAGCCGGTTCGTCGTTCGGGAGGCTGCGGCACCACCCATCCGCGCGCGAAACCCGTGTCAATGATGTACTGCTCTATCTGCTTGATGGTCACGGCGGGCTGATTGTAGCCGAGCACGCACGAGTACTCACACGGGGCAGGACACAGCCGTCCCGTGAACTCGGGGAAGTTGTTCGTCGCATGAAGCCGATCGAGCGCATCGCGCATCCGATCACGGTAGACGAGGTCGTTGAAGTCGGGGATGATGTTGCCAAGAGGGCATCCCTGATGGCAGAACGGAACGCCGCAATCCATGCATCGCGCCGACTGTTCGTGCAGCAAGCCGGCATCGGGCTCGCCCAGCACTTCGCGCCAGTCGTGTATGCGCTCTTCGACCGGACGCAGCGGAGCCAGCCTGCGGTCGTACTTGAGGAATCCGCGCGGATCAGCCATGGACAACCTGCTCCTCGGTCTGTGCGTCCTGCCTCTCTGCCAGCAGAGTCTTGTACTCAACCGACCAGACCTTGCGGAAGCTCGCAAGGCACTGGGGCCAGGCGTCCAGTATCTCGCGCGCTCGCTTGCTGCCGGTGCGCATGTAGTGGTCTTCGACAAGCCGGAAGAGCAGGTCGCGGTCATGCTCCTCTTCGACGGGCTCCAGGAGGATGGATCCGTGGCCGCGATTGACGCGCGTCTCGAAGCGTCCGTCGCAGTCATACACGAAGGCGATGCCGCCGCTCATGCCCGCCGCGAAGTTGCGCCCGGTCTTGCCCAGAACCACAACCACGCCGCCGGTCATGTACTCGCAGCAGTGGTCGCCGGCGCCTTCCACGACGGCCAGCGCGCCGCTGTTGCGCACGGCGAAACGCTCGCCGACTACGCCCCGCAGATAGACTTCGCCGCTTGTCGCGCCATACAGCAGCGTGTTGCCTGCGATGATGTTCTCCTCGGCGGCGAACGTGGAGCCTCGCGGAGGATAGGCGACGATCTTGCCGCCGGAGAGACCCTTGCCCAGGTAATCGCTGGCATCGCCTTCAAGCTCGATGGTAATGCCGTGGGCCAGGAACGCTCCCAGCGACTGCCCGGCCGAGCCCTGGAAACGAATGGTGATCGTGTCGTCCGGCAGGCCGGCATGACCGTATCGCTTGGCAACCTCGCCGCTCAGCATGGTACCGACCGTGCGATTGGAGTTGCGGATGGGGCCTTCGATCTCCACGGCGCTGCCCTCTTCGAGCGCGGCGCGGCAGGCGTTGATGAGGTGATAGTCTATGGCCTCGTCGAGGCCGTGGTCCTGAGGCTGGACGCATCGTATGGCAACCGACGTGTCGCCGGGCGCTAGGGGTTGTTCAAGGATGGCCGAGAGATCGAGCCCTTGCGCTTTCCAGTGATCAACCGCGCTGACGGTGTCCAGCATGTCAACGCGACCGATCATCTCTTCGAAGCGCCGGAATCCGAGGCTGGCCATGATCTCGCGCACTTCCTGGGCGACGTAGCGGAAGAACCGCTCCACATACTCGGGCTTACCCTCGAAGCGCTCGCGCAGGACGGGGTCCTGCGTTGCGATGCCCACCGGACATGTGTTGAGATGGCAGACGCGCATCATCATGCAGCCCAGGGCGACGAGCGGCGCCGTGGAGAATCCGAACTCCTCGGCTCCCAGCAGCGCCGCTATGACCACGTCTCTTCCCGACTTAAGCTGGCCGTCTGTCTGAATCACCACACGCCCGCGGAGATCGTTGCGCACGAGCGTCTGCTGCGTCTCGGCCAGGCCAAGCTCCCACGGGATGCCTGCGTGCTTGATGGAACTGAGAGGCGACGCTCCTGTCCCTCCTTCATAGCCGCTGATCAGGATGTGGTCGGCATGGGCCTTGGCAACGCCCGCCGCCACCGTTCCGACGCCCACCTCGGACACCAACTTCACGGAGATTCGCGCCTCCGGGTTCACGTTCTTGAGGTCGAAGATGAGCTGGGCCAGGTCCTCGATCGAGTAGATGTCGTGATGCGGCGGCGGAGAGATCAGCGTGACGCCCGGCGTGGTATGCCGGACGCGCCCGATATAGTCGCTCACCTTGCGCCCGGGCAGCTCTCCGCCTTCGCCGGGTTTGGCTCCCTGGGCCATCTTGATCTGGAGCTCGTCAGCATTGACGAGATACTCGGCCGTTACGCCGAATCGGCCTGAGGCCACCTGCTTGATGGCGCTGCGCCGATTGTTGCCGTTGCCGTCCGGCTTGTAGCGGGCCGGGTCCTCGCCGCCCTCGCCGGTGTTGCTCTTGCCTCCGAGCCGGTTCATGGCGATGGCGAGCGTCTCATGGGCCTCGCGGCTGATCGAACCCAGCGACATGGCGCCCGTCGCGAACCGCTTGACGATGCTCTCGACCGGCTCGACCTCTTCGATCGGGATGGGCGTGCCCTGCCTGAACCTGAACAGACCGCGCAGCGTGGCCAGCTCTTCCGACTGACGGTTGACCAGCGCAGAGAACTGCTTGAACCGCTCGTAGCTATCGGACCGGACCGCCTGCTGCAGCGCCGCGATGGTGTCCGGATTGATCTGGTGCATCTCGCCATCGAGTCGCCACTTGTAGTGGCCGCCCTGATCCAGATCGAGGCTGTTGGGGATGTGTTGCGGCGGATAGGCGAAGCGGTGGCGAGCGAGTGTCTCCTGGGCGATGGTCTCGAGAGTCGCTCCGCCGATGCGCGACGGCGTGTGCGTAAAGTGGAGGTCTATGAGCTCCTTGTCGAGACCCACAGCCTCGAATATCTGCGCACCCCGATACGACTGGAGCGTAGAAATGCCCATCTTGGACATCGTCTTGAGCAGACCCTTGTTGACCGCCTTGATGTAGCCGTATTCCGCCTGCTCGTAGGTCATGCCCGGAGGCAGATACTCGCCCAGACGAATCATGTCCGCCAGGGTCTCGAGTGCGAGGTAGGGGTTGACCGCGCTTGCGCCATAGCCAACAAGCAGGGCGAAATGATGCACCTCGCGCGGTTCGCCGGATTCCACGATGAGAGCAACGTTGGTTCGCGTTCCCTCTCGTATGAGGTGGTGGTGGACGGCGCTGACTGCGAGCAGAGCCGGTATCGGCGCGTTGTTGCGGTCCACGCCACGGTCAGAAAGAATGATGATCCGCACGCCGTGGTCAAGCGCGTGGCTGGCGGCGCGGCACAGGCGGTTGAGTGCGGCAACCATGCCGGGGGCGCCTGCCGTCGGATCGAAGAGGGTGCTGAGCGTGCGGCATTGATAGCCGACGCCCTCCAGATTGCGGATCTTCTCCAGTTCGACGTTGTTCAGCACCGCGGACTCGAGACGCACCTGCCGGCAGTTTTCCGGCGTCTCCTCCAGCAGACTGCCATTCGAACCGATGTAGTGGATGAGCGACATGACGAGCTCTTCGCGGATCGGGTCAATGGGCGGGTTGGTGACCTGTGCGAAGAGCTGCTTGAAATAGTTGTACAGGAGCTGCGGGCGCCGAGACAGCACCGCCAGCGGCGTGTCGTTGCCCATGGAGCCGAGCGGCTGTTCGCCGTTGGCGGCCATGGGCGCGATGAGAATCTTCAGGTCCTCCAGCGTATAGCCGAACGCCTGCTGGCGATCCACGATCGTATCGTGGTCGGGCATATGGACATGGGGAGGATCGGGCAGATCCCGCAGGTCGATCTTGTTCTCCGAGAGCCACTGCCCGTAGGGACGGCGGCGCACGATGCGGTCTTTGAGTTCCTCGTCGGCGATGATGCGGCCCTCATCGGTGTCGACCATGAAGATGCGCCCCGGCTGGAGACGCCACTTTTCGCGCACGCGAGCGGGTTCGATGTCGAGAACGCCGGTTTCGGAGGCCATGACCACGAGATCGTCATGGGTGACCAGGTAGCGTGCCGGTCGCAGGCCGTTGCGGTCGAGGATCGCTCCGATCCGCACGCCGTCGCAGAACGCAATGGCGGCGGGGCCGTCCCAGGGTTCCATGATGCATGCGTGGTACTCGTAGAACGCTCGGCGCTCCGGATCCATATGCTCATTGGCGCCCCATGCCTCGGGTACGAGCATCATGAGCGCATGGGCGAGATGGCGCCCTCCCATCACGAGCAGCTCGAGCGCGTTGTCGAGAGTGGCCGAGTCGCTCCCTATTTCGTTCACCAGCGGGATCAGCTTGCGCACGTCGTCGCCGAACAGGGATGAC
>JAAYVH010000170.1 GCA_012517255.1 Chthonomonadales bacterium | reverse complement strand
TCAACTGGGGCTCAGCCTGCTGGTTGAGCCGCCGGGGGCGAGCGAGCAGTCCGACGTCCGTCCGACTTTCGGCGCCTACCTCCGAGAAGCCGGTCCCATGCTCCGCCGATCACCTCGTCTCCGCAGACTCATCGCGACACGCGTATGCCTGGACGGCGCAGGCATTGCTGCGCCCTTCTACGTGCTCTACGCCCAGCGGGATCTCGGCGTGTCGCTGCAGATGGTTGGTATCTACACCGTCGCTCAGAGCATCGGACGGATTGCTGCCGGGCCGCTCTGGGGCTGGCTCAGCGATCGATTGGGGACGACGGTCAGCGTCAGGGCGATTGCGGTCGGAATCGCGATGGCGCCATTGGCGGCTCTGGCGTCATCGCCCGACCGCATGTGGATGATGCTCGCGGTGTTCGCGATGATGGGAGCCATCATGGACGGTGTGTGGATGGTGATGTCAACGGCCTTGCTCGAGACCGCCGACGAGCGGGAGCGGCCGTTAGTTGTTGGCGTTGCGAGCGTGTGTCAGACGCCAGCCGCTCTCTACGGTCCCATCGGGGGCATGCTGGCGGGAGCGATCGGTTACCGACCGGTCTTCGCCATAGCATCGCTCTGCGCGCTTGCGGGGCTGCTGTTGTCGTTCATGATCCCGCCGCTGAACCTGGCTCGCAGGCTCGATGGCGAGCCCATGTATGGACGGGAGGTCTCATAATGCGTCTTTTCGCCGCGACTCTCTGGCAATCAGCGTGGATAAGCGCGATTCTTTGCGCACAAGCCAGTGCGCAGCCCGGCACGACGGTGAGCGCCGCCGACGCCATTCTGGAGTCCACGTTCCTCAAGGTAACGGTGACTGCTGACACAGGATCGATCACAGTAACCGACAAGCGGGCTTCCATCACATGGGCCCAGCCCTCACCCTCAGGTCGCCAGGATCGTCACCCGTTCCGGGACATACGGAGCACGGGCAACAGCGTCCAACTCGTGACATTGGCTGGCGGAGCCGAGCTGCGGGTCACGCTGCGGCTATCAAACGATCGCCCCGAGCTGACCGTGGAGACGGACGTGTCAGATCGGTCTGCACCTTTCGGCGGCGCCCTGTCCCTCGACCCGTTCCTCCCCCGCACTCGCGAAGCCTACATGGCGATCGCCGACTACTGCGACGGTCACCTCTACCCGCTGACGTATGATCCATTTCCCAAGACCTGGATGGCTGCTGATCGGCTCGACATGCCATGGTTCGGCGTTGCGGACACTCTGACGGGTCCCGGCTACGCTGCCATCATCGAGACCTCCGACGATGCTTGCGTGGATATGCAGCGCGTGACGATCGCGGGGGGTCCTGCCAGAGCGCCGCGCATCGGCTGGCTGCCGTCCAAGAAGGGGTTCACCTATCCTCGACGCGCACTCTATCACTTTGCCGATCGCGGCGGCTATGTCGCGCTTGCCAAGGCGTACCGAGCGTATGCGCGGCGGACCGGGCTGCTTCGCACGCTTGCTCAGAAGGCGTCGAAGAACCCGAATGTGCGCAGGCTGTACGGAGCCGTGGATGTGTGGGGGGACGCCTCGGCATCCTTTGCTCGGGAAGCCCGAGAGTCCGGTGTCCGCCGGATGCTCATTCACGGGCAGTCAAGCGCTGACGATATGCGTGCGATCAACGCACTGGGCTACCTGACCTCCGAATACGACAACTACACGGACATCTTGCCGGTGGAGGCTGGCAAGGAGCCTGACAGCTCCCACGATCACCTTCCCGATGCGGCGGTGCTGAACGCCGACGGCACGCGCATGGCCGCATGGCTGACCTACGACAAGAAGACACAGTACATGAAACGCTGCCCGTCGTTGTGGGAGACACGAGCCAGGGCCGTCATCACCGACGTGCTGCGGAGACTACCCTTCCCGGGGAGATTCATCGATGTCACAACCGCAGAAGGACTGTATGAGTGCTATGACGCTTCCCATCCCCTGACGCGGTCGGACAAGCGCCGGTGCGGCGAGAGATTGCTGGCGGAGGTGAGCAAACTCGGCCTCGTCGTCGGTGGCGAGCACGGGATCTGGTGGGGTGTGCCTCACCTATCCTACATCGAGGGCATGATGAGCAGCTATCAGTTCGCATGGCCGGCAGGGCATCTTATCCGGCCCAAGGACCGCCAACAGAAGTTCGAGGGACCGTACGGAACCGACACGTGGGAGAACTACGAGCTCTGGGGGATCGGGCATGAGTACAGGGCGCCGCTCTGGCAGCTCGTGTTCCACGACTGCGTGGTCTCAACATGGTACTGGGGCGACTCCAACGACTTCCTGCTGCGCGCGGCCCCGGAGCTGAGCCCCAAGAAGGATGCCTACAACGTGCTGTATGGCACCATGCCGATGCTCTGGGCAACTCGGGACGGCGCCTGGCACGCCGATCGAGGGGCATTCCTGCGGACCGCTCACACCGCTACGCAGGTCCACGCTGTCACAGCGGAGTGCGAACTGCTGGAGCATGCCTACCTGACGCCCGACCGGTCCCTGCAGCGCACGCGCTTTGCCAACGGCACCACCAGCATCGTCAACTTCGGCGACCTCGAGCAGAGAGTGACCCTTGGCGGCAAGCCGCATGTGCTGCCGAAGAACGGGTTCGCGGTCATCGGGCCCGGCTTACGCCAGTTTCGATGCGTCGTCGGAGGACGGATTGTCACGTCCGTTGAGCGCCCCGACTACGCCTACCGGGAAGAGGGCGAGACCGTGGTGGCCGCCTGGCTGCATCAGCGCGACACCATACGCCTGGTTGTGCGTGCACCTGGATCGGCGAGTGTCTCACTTGCGGATGCGGTTAGGCTGGCGTCGTCTGGCGGCGTGCCTCGTGTGGCTGTTTATCGCCGCGACCGGGACGGAGACCGCGAAGCGCTTGTGTATAGCGGGGCGAGCTCGAGCCGCAGTCTGCACCTGTCTGCGGGGCAGTACGAGATCCTGTTGGGAACAGCGCTGGCAAGACCGGATCTTGTAGTGCACGCGGGTTCGACGCGGCTGGCCAGAAGGAGCGTCGCTCAGGGACAGCCTCTCGACTTGCGTGTTGCTCTGGGAAACCGTGGCGGTCGCGCCGCGAAGATGGCAACCGTTGCTGTCTATGCTGATGCCCCTCGACCCGAGAGGCTGCTTGCACGGCGAACAGCCCCCGTGCCGGCGGGAACCACGCTCGCAGTCTCGATGAGAGTGCCCACGGCCAGACTGGACGGCAGCAGGACCCTCGTGATCGTGGCGGAGGCGAGCGAGGGCGACCTGTGCGAACGGAGCAACACGGCTTCGCTGCCCGTGTCCATTGCGCCGGACCTGCGGCGCTGGCAACACAGCGCGATCTTGGAAGTGAAAGCCGGCGCATCGCTTGATGCCCGTGAACCTATCGTGGTACCGGTTCGCGCCGCCGATGCGCTTCCGGCATCTGTCCGGGTATGGGAGATCACCGGCGCGTCGAGGAAGGCCTGTCGGGCTCAGGTGGACATCCTGCCGGAAGGCGCCGAACTGTGCTTCGTGCCCAGGTCTCCCATCCCGACCGGCGAAACGCGGCGGTTCCGGGTCATGTGGCAAGGTCGACGCGAGAAGGGCAAGACAGCGCTGTCCATGCTTTCCTCGCGGTATGACGACCGGGCCCATGCGATCGTCGGGCGGACCTATTCTTGCCGTGTGTCCGACGGAGTGATTCGCGATCTCATGGTTGGTTCGCCACCGCTCCGAGGCCGCACCGTCGTCTCGAAGATCATGGTCTCGTCTGCTGAGACCGGCTGGTCGGAAGAGCCCGGGACAGTACGGCGTAGATCGGTGCTCGCAGACGGTCCGGTGCGGACTATCATCGAGGTCGTGAAGGACTTGCAGAGGGGCGTGTCCTATACGAAGCGTTTTCACTTCTATGAGGACGGATTTGACGTTCACGCGCGAGTCGTCCCTCACGTCTCTGTCACCAGCCGGGCATACTACGTTGCACCCGGGCAATACCGTGACTCTCAGGGCAACCTCGCAACCATTGACGGCTCAGGCGATGCCGAGGGCGTGACCAATCGAGGGCCGCGCGTCGAATGGCATGAGGTTCGAGGAGACGGCTGGGCACACTCCTGCAATGCGATCACACCGTTCGGTGGAGTCACGTACTGGGACTCCTCTGAATGGGGCGGCATCGGGTTCGTCAGCCCTGCCGCCGAGGCCGAATCGGTCGCCTACCGGTTCCATGCGGCGTCGATGCCCGAGCGCTTTGCGGCGAGTGATCGGGAGCGGATCCTGAGCAAGCCGATCGTAACGATCCTGGAAGGAGCGCTCTGATGCTTTCGACCCGTGCCATTGCTTGTCTCGCCGGCGTTCTGTTCGGCTGTTCGGGCGTCGTCGCCGCACCGACGGTTGTGTGGCAGATCGGAGCGCCCGACGGCGGCTATACCGAGTTCGCGATAGCCGGAAACTACGGCGCCTACGCTCAGGCATTTCGGCACGATCCCGATCTGCGGGCGGGCTCGTCCGTGACGTCTGCGTGGCCGTACATCCACCCTGGACCGGTTGACGCCTGGGCCGGCAGCCGCGTGCACCGGTTCCGGGTCAGGTTTGACCTCAGCGCTGTGCCGGGGCCTGTGTGCCGGCTGACGGTCAGAATGGTTAACACTCACTACAGCGCTCCGCCTACGCTGGCCGTCGGCATCAACGGTCGCACGCAGTACCGGTACGATCTGCCAGCGGGCGGTCCCGATGCATCGTTGGCGGACCCATCGAAGGGCAGTCCGACGACGCTGACAGTTCTCTTCCCATCGTCCCTGCTTCGTCGAGGGACCAATGCACTGGATCTATCGGTTGTTGCCGGCAGCTGGCTCCTCTACGATTCGGTGACCCTTGAAGGCGGCCTCGATGCCCCATCAGGTCCCGTCCTCATGGACCTGAGAGCGGAATGCACCATGCTGTTCCGGCGCACGGGTGGCGGATTGCGGCAGATCGTTCAAGCACAGGTCCGCAATGACGGCATCGAGGGAGAAGCGGTTGCGAGCCTTTCAGGCGACCCGAGGACTGCTCGGAGAGTCCATATCGCTCCCGGAGTGAACCGCATCGAGCTACCGGTCGATCCGATTGCGGCCCCTCGAGACGCCACAGTCGAGCTCATGGTCGGGCAGAACACCTATCGAGCGACGGTCCGCTTGATGCCCCAGCGACGTTGGACCGTGTTCGTCGCGCCATCGTCGCACACGGATATCGGCTACACCGATCTTCAGGAGCGGGCCGTTGCCGTCCATCTCAACAACACTGTGGAGGCTCTGAACGCCCTCCGCACGTCTCCAGACTTCCGCTGGAACCTCGAGGTGGCCTATCATGCTAATTTGCTGCGGGCAGAGCGACCTGACCTCGTTGCGGCGTTGGAGCGCGCGATCAGGAAAGGCAGTATCGGGCTGCAGGGGTTCTATCTGAACATGCTCACCGGCCTGTGCAGCTCAGAAGAGATGGTCCGTGTGCTGTCGCCGGCGGCGGCCTACCGCAGGCTTGGCCGAGACGTTGCCGCCACAGCGTCGCTCAATGATGTGCCGACCGCCATCGGAACCATGCCGACGATCTTGCGACACGCAGGCTACCGGTACTTCACCGACGCCGTGAACGAGTACCGAGGTCCTGTGTTCCGAGACGCCGATCCGCGTATGCGTCAGTCGCCATTCTGGTGGGAGGGACCCGATGGCTCGCGCGTACTGGCGATATTGACCCATGGTTACGCTCAGGCTTCCAGCCTCGGGTTCATGGACAGCCCCTCCTATGTCGCTCAGCGCCTTCCGGCGTGGCTCCGCGGCTTCGATCGCCCCGACTATCCCGGCGCTGCCGTGCTGGCCTATGGAGGCGTCAGCGACAACAACCACATGACGCCGAACTTCGAAAAAGTCGTGCGCGCATGGAACCGTGCGTATGCCTATCCTAAGATTGTCCTTGGCTCTGCCCGCCAGTTCTTCGAGCGCGTCGAGCGGACCCATGGAGAGCGTCTGCCCGTCTTCAAGGGGGACTTCGGCGTCTACTGGGAGGATGGAGCCGGATCATCGGCGTTTGAGACAGCCCTGACGCGGCATGCTCGGGCCCGCCTCTCTGGCGTCCAGCGCATCCTTGCCCTGTCGCCTCATAGATCCTATCTGCGCTCCGAGATCAACCGGGCGTGGCAGCAGGTGCTGTTCTACAACGAGCACACCTGGGGCGCGTGGTGCAGCGTCAGCGCTCCAGATTCCGACCAGACACGCGAGCAGTGGGCCCGCAAGGCCGCGTTTGCCTACGGTGCGCACGCTCGGTCGGAGGCGCTTGTTGGGCGTCTGGGCGCAACCCGGGCTCACGGTCTCCCGAAGACGGTTCGCGTCTGGAACACGTTCGGCTGGCCGCGGGACATCACTGTCACGGTGCCCCTGACCGATTCCCCCATGGCGCCGGTCCGCGTGACGAGCGTGACGACTGGTTCCGACATGGCTTCGCAAGTCGAGACGACGGGCGGCCATCGCCTGGTGTTCGTCGCACGCCAGGTACCAGCGCTGAGCTGTGCCGACTTCACGATAGCGCCGGGTGGCACGCAAAGCGAGAGCATACTGAGGCTAGGGGCTGAGTCCGGCGAGTGGGTGACACCGATTGTGCGCCTGCGAATCGACCCCGCCTCCGGAGCGATTACGAGCCTCCAGGATCAGCGTACCCGCCGCGAGTGGGTGGCAATGTCGGGCGGCTTCGGTCTGAACCAGTTCCTGTACGTCGTCGGCGGCGAGGGTTCGGCGCTCATCAATCAGAATGGCCCGCAGGCCAATCTTTCGGTGAGGACCCACACACGTTCACGCGTTGCGCTCGTCGAGAACGGCCCGGTGCGGGCGATCCTCCATGTTGAGCGCAGG
>JAAYVH010000004.1 GCA_012517255.1 Chthonomonadales bacterium | reverse complement strand
TCCAGACTGAAGGGGCTCTTGCCGCGTGAAGCGACTCTGGCAGCGGGCTCATCCCCTGCCGCCATCGCAGGCTCAGGTCTCCCCCCTTGGTGGGAGACCAGCCTCACAGTCGCCCCGGATCCTGGCCCTTCATCTCTGGCTCTCGATGGGAGGGCTGCCAACGCCATAGCGCTGCCGGCAGCCAACAGGCCCAGTAGGCCTGCAATGCTTCGTGTCGAACGGCGATGATGGCGGCCTGCTTGATGATGTGCAGGTCCGTGCTCGTTCTTGTGCTCAGTCTCTCTGTCCGGCATGACGTTCGCTCCTCCATGGTTGAAGGTGCAGTTCAACGCATCGTCTGCATCAGCGCAATGACGTTTCCGCATAACCACGTTCACTCAGACCGCCAACGGGCAACGGCAACCATCGCTCGCGCTCTCGTCATGAATTCCATAGCTTCACCGTCCGCGCGCGTCCCACGCTTGCCTAACGTGTTGGCAAACGACAGCTAGCCGGCGCCTCGCTTCTCGATCTTCGCCCAGGTATCGCGCAGGGTCGCGGTTCGGTTGAACACCGGCGTGCCCGGCTCCGTATCAGGGTCGGCACAGAAGTAGCCGACACGCTCGAACTGGTAGCGAGCTCCGGCAGGCGCGTGGGACAGGCCCGGCTCGACGAAGCCCCGCACCACCCGCAGCGATTCGGGGTTGAGGTTCGCGGTGAAGTCCTGTCCGGGCGCGACATCATCGGGATCGGGCTTGAGGAACAGATGGTCGTACAGCCGGATCTCGGCAGGAACGGCCGTCGGCACGTTGAGCCAGTGGATCGTCGCCTTGACCTTACGCCCGTCCGGGGCATTGCCGCCCCGCGTGGCGGGGTCGTAGGTGCAGCGCAGCTCGACGACGTTGCCTTCGGCGTCCTTGACCACCTCGTCGCACCGGATGAAGTAGGCGCTGCGCAGGCGGACTTCCCGACCGGGCGCCAGGCGATAGTACTTCGGCGGCGGCTCTTCGCGGAAGTCCTCACGCTCGATGTAGAGCTCTCTGCCAAAGGGCACCCTGCGTGTGCCGGTCGACGGATCCTCGGGATTGTTGACCAGATCCATCTCCTCGGTCTGGCCCTCGGGATAGTTGGTCAGAACCACCTTGATCGGGTCCAGCACCGCCATGGCTCGCGGGGCGCGCCGGTTCAGATCCTCGCGGACGCAGTCCTCGAAAATGGCCACATCCACGAGGCTGTCCCGCTTGGCCACGCCGATCTTCTGACAGAAGTCGCGGATGGCCTCGGGCGTAACGCCGCGCCGACGCAGACCCGCCAGCGTCGGGAGCCGTGGATCGTCATAGCCGCTCACGTGGCCGCCGTTGACGAGCTCGATGAAGCGCCGCTTGCTCATGACGGTGTAGGTCATGTTCAGGCGCGCGAACTCGATCTGGCGAGGATGGTAGATGCCCAGCTCATCCAGAAACCAATCGTAGAGCGGACGATGGATCTCGTACTCCTGCGAGCAGAGCGAGTGGGTCACTCCCTCGATGGAGTCCTCGAGACCGTGCGCCCAGTCGTAGGTCGGGTAGATGCACCACTTGTCGCCTTGACGATGGTGCGACGTGTGCAGAATGCGGTACATGATGGGGTCACGCATCAGCACGTTGGGCGACGCCATGTCGATCTTCGCGCGGAGCGTGCGCGATCCGTCGGCGAACTCGCCGGCTCGCATGCGCGCGAATAGATCGAGGTTCTCCTCCACGCTTCTGTTGCGGTACGGGCTCTCGATGCCCGGTTCCGTCAGCGTTCCGCGGGTGGCGCTGACCTCCTCGGCGGAGAGGTCGCACACGTAGGCTTTGCCCTTCTTGATGAGGTCCACCGCCCAGTCGTACATCTGCTCGAAGTAGTCGGACGCGAAGAAGAGCCGGTCGCCCCAGTCGGCTCCGAGCCAGCGGACATCCTCGATGATCGCATCCACGAACTCCTGCTCTTCTTTCAGAGGGTTCGTATCGTCGAACCGGAGGTTGAAGAGTCCGCCGAACTCGAGGGCGATGCCATAGTCAATCCAGACCGCCTTGGCGTGCCCGATATGCAAATAGGCATTGGGCTCGGGCGGGAAGCGCGTGTGCACCCGGTCGAAACGCCCCGAACGAAGGTCTTCCTTGATCGCCTCGCGAATGAAGTCGGTGGGAACCTCGCGGCCTGCCGCCGCTTCGGCGCCCGTCGCCGTGTTGTCGCTCATTCTGTATCGCTCCGCCTTACGGACAGTGGTGCAGAGGAGTATACCGCTGGCGGCGACATGCCGGTGCGCAGCGTGCGGTATAACGGTGATGGCGAATCCATGCCTGCAATGGGGCATGCGCCCGCGAACGACGCCCTGGCTGCTCCAGGTTATGGCAAGAGCCTGCATGTGCGTGCCAGTAGTCGTTCGGGACCCAGGGAAAGGCAATCGAATAGTGTGCTGCCAGTCTTCCACGATGCGCGGTCCAGTCGGCCGGTGAGACGCCGGTGAACGCGCCTAGACGCCTCCCGCGCCTTTCCGCCGTCGCCTCGGTGCTCGTGCTGCTGGCGCTCCTTGCCCTCTCGCTGGCGCCGCTGGCGATGATGCTCGGTCTGTCGCTGAAGACGAACGCCGCTATCTTCACCGACTTCTGGGGCCTTCCGAGCCCGCCCCAATGGTCGCACTACACCCGCGCGGCCAGGTCGCTCTGGCCCTATCTGCTGAACACGGCCATTGTCACGCTCATCGTTGTGCCTGCGGTGCTCTGGTTCGCTTCGATGGCGGGCTATGCGCTCGCTCGGCTCCGCTTCCGGGGGCGCGAGGCGGTCTATGCCGGCGTGCTCGCTCTCCTCATGATCCCCGGCATACTCACGCTCATCCCGACCTATGCGCTCGTGCAGAGCATGGGCCTCATGAACACGCGCTGGGCATTGATCCTGCCCTACGTTGCAGGAGGTCAGGTGCTCGGCATCGTGCTGTGCCGTACATTCATCGGCGGCCTGCCCGAGGAGCTCTTCGAGGCCATGCGTCTCGACGGAGCCGACGAACTGGGCATCTATCGCCACCTTGCCCTGCCTCTGACCATTCCGACGCTCGCGACCGTGGCCATCATGACCAGCCTCGGCGTCTACAACGACTACATCTGGCCGCTCGTGGCCATCAGCGACAACGCCCTCCAGACCTTTACGGTCGGCGTGACGCGTTTCTCGGGGGAGTTCAACATGGAGTACGGCCCGACCCTGGCCGGCTACGTGGTGGGCAGCATCCCGTTGATTGTGCTGTTCGCTTTCGGGATGAAGGCCTTTGTCAAGGGAGTGACCAGCGGCGCCCTGCGCGCCTGAAGGATCGGAGCAAACCATGCGGTACATCGGCCTTATGGCGCTTGCCCTCATCGGTTCGGGCATCCGTGCGGACATAGCCTGGCACGACGCCTCCGCGCTGACCGTGGAGGGGCGCGGCTGGACGGACACGGAGGCGCGCTATGATCGGCTGCCAGCCCGCGCCAGGGGCCAGGTGCCGCCTTCGGTGTGGGGCCTCAGCAAGGACTCGGCCGGCATGGCGATCCGCTTCCAGACGGACGCATCGGAGGTTGAGGTGCGTTGGTCTCTCACGAGCGACAACCTCGCCATGCCGCACATGGCAGCGACAGGCGTGAGCGGCGTGGACCTCTATGAGCTCATCGGCAAGCGCTGGGTGTTCGTCGGCAACGGTCGTCCACGCGTCAAGGATGGCAACACAGCCCGGTTCGCACTGGGAGGCAAGGGCGCTCACGATCTGCGTCTGTATCTGCCGCTCTACAACGGCGTCACCAAGGTCGAGATCGGCGTCCCCGAGGGGAGCATGTTGCGCCCCGGACCCGTGGCTGAGCCCAGGAGCCGCATCGTCTACTACGGCACTTCCATTGCGCAGGGCGGCTGCGCCTCGCGGCCCGGCACCGCCCACGTGGCCATCCTCGGTCGGCTGCTGAATCGCGAGATGGTCAATCTAGGCTTCTCTGGTTCTGGCCGCATGGAGCCGGAGGTTGCGGCCCTCATCGCCGAGTTGCCAGCCGCCATGTTCGTCATAGACTGCCTGTGGAACATGGATGAGGGCAGCATCGTAACGCGGGTCGTCGAGCTTGCCGCAGCCATTCGGAAGCTCCACCCCGATGTACCCATCGTGTTCGTCGGCCAGTCGCACATCGTGACGGGGCAGCATCCCACGCGGTTCACGCGGCTGCAAGAACAGGCCGTCGCCGAGCTGCGGCGCAAAGGCTTCACCGGTCTCCATCTCGTTCCCGGCGCGCGACTGCTGGGAGACGACGGCGAAGGCACCGTGGACGGCGTCCATCCCACCGATCTGGGCATGATGCGGCAGGCCGAGGCGTTGGCGCCAGCCCTGGCGCGCATTCTGCGCAGCCGGCCCCGAGAGGCGCCGCGCAGACCCTGAGACTCTGGCGGTCCCGCGCCACGCAGCAGCCTTCATTCCGCCCGTCAGGAAGGGAGTGTTGTCCATGAGGGTTCTGTTCTTCGCAGGCGCAGCGGTGGCGCTCCTCGCGCCGCTGCGATATGGGCAGGAGGATAACAACCTCGTCGTCAATGGCGACTTCACCCGGATCAGCGACGGGCGACCGGTCGGATGGGAGGCGTCCGGCGATCCGCAGCGCGTCCAGCAGACGCTCTCCGCCGTCCGCGACGGCGGGCGGACGTGCGCCAGGCTGACCTGCACGCGCATAGACGGCGAGGGCGGCGCCATCCACGCCATGATCGCTCAGGTGGGAACCGTCCGGCTCCGGGAGGGCGCGCTCTACGAGTTCGCCTGCCGAGCCCGCCAGGAGGGAATGCGCGGCCGCAGCGTTTCGGTCGCCGTTTCCGACACTTCGACCTGGGCGAACTGCGGCCTCTACAGGAGCCTCGGCCTCGACGAGCAGTGGCGCACCTTCAGGTTCCATTTCCGCGCATCGCGCTCGGTCGAAAGCGCGAGTCGCCTGCAGTTCTGGTTCCTCGAGACAGGCACGCTCTTTCTGAGCGATGTCTCGATCCGGCCGGCGGCCATGGATCAGGTCGAGTTCACCGACGTTGTGCCGTCGCGATCGGGGCCCAACATGCTGCGTAACGGTTCCTTCGAGGTAGGCGGCGCAGGCTGGTCGACTCTCGGCACGAATGTCGGGTGGGGCAACCTTGCGCACCTTCACGGGACGATCGTGCGCGGCGCGGACCCGGAGCATCCCCACTTCCTGCGCGTTCCCATGGGGCGGGGGAGGGCTCCCGTCCTCGGCTTCGACTACTTCGAGCCCGTGACACGCCTCCAGACTCGAGCGCTGGCGGCAAGCCGCGGCTGGATACCGGTGGATCGGGGCAAGGCGTATTGCATACAAGCCGACATGCGCGCCTCGGAGGACGGAGTGCCCGCGCTCATCGGCTGGTACGGGCTGGACCCCGACCGACCTGGCTGGGACTACCGCCACGAGTGGAAGAAGGTGACGCTTACAAGACGCTGGGAGACCTATTCCGTCTCGCTAAGCCCGCCTGCACGCTACGTGTTTGTCACGGTCGGCCCCGACCTGCAGGATGAGCGGAGCGTAGATGTTGACGTTGACAACGTCGCGCTTACCGGCCAGGTCGCGCCCATGTTACCGGCGATGTTCACCCATGCCGAAGTGGCTGTGGAGCCCGCAGCTCCCGGAGGCGCCTATGTCGCGGGACGACCTGTCGTTCTGGTGGTGCGAGGCTCGAATCCCGACGATGCCCCCCGATCGGTACGCATCACGCTGTCAGCTGAAGACTACTTTGGGGCCACGACAGCCTTGCGGCCTGTTACGTTCCGAGTGCCGGCCAAGTCGGAGGCTGAGACCCGGGTTACGTTGCCGGCGTCGTTGCGCGGCTGGTACAGCATCCGCGTCGGCGCTTCATCGGATGGAGCGGCGCCTTGCTCTCTGGTTACTCCGCTGGTCCGGATCTCGATCGTGCCGGAGCCGAAGGGTCCGACGGTCCTCGGGATCAACCACGCATTTCCCGACTCCTGGCTCATTCCCATCGCGCGGATGGCGGGCATCAGCGAATACCGCGACTGGTCGCTCAAGTGGGAGCACATCGAGCCGCGCCCTGGCGAGTATCGGTGGCAACTGGCCGATGCCCAGATTGACCGCGTGCTTGCCGCAGGCGCAAGCGTGATGGCGCTGCTGCCTCCGTTTCCGTCCGCCGAGTGGTCCTCGACGGCGCCTGCGTCGCTGCGCACTCCGGGCTACCCTGGTGAACGCCTGCGTCAGGCCTTTGCTCCCGCCGATCCAGCGAAGCTCGCCGACTTTGCCGGGCGCGCCGTAGCGCGGTACAGGGATCGTGTCCGCGTATGGGAGTTCCTCAATGAGCCGATCTACACCGACTACTCGTTGCCGCGCCGTCTTTACAAGCCCGCCGACTACGTCGCTCTTCTCCGTCCCGTTGCGGCCGCCATCCGCCGATCCGATTCCAGAGCGCGCGTGGTGGGAGGAGCCGGCGCTGGGGCATCGGGCGTGACGCAGGAGATGATCGAAGCGGGCCTGCTCGATGTTGTTGATGTGCTCAACCTCCACATGTACCCGGGCTCACGGGCGCCCGAGGGCTACATCGCCGAGATGGACCGCCTGCTGCGGGAGATGGATCGCCGCGGCGAACGGAAGCCGATCTGGATCACGGAGTTCAGCTACTACGGCACCGACAACCTGCCGCGTGAGCCGTTCGTGCCCGCGAGTAACGACTGGGCCGAGGAGCGCCTGCTGGCAAGCGAGCAGGAATGTGCCGACTACACCGTGCGCTTTTGCGCCATCATGCTCGCTCGCGGCTGCGAGAAGGTCTTCATCCACTCAGGTTCGAGCGGAGCCATCAACGCGCCCGCATTCGAGTGCTGCCTCTTCGATCAAGGCGGAGCTCCACGCAAAGCGGCATCGGCTCTGGGTGTCATGGCATCCATGCTCGGACCCAGCCCCAGACCGGCGCCCGTACCCAGGACGCCGGAGGGAGTGTTTGCCGGCGCGTTCGAGACGGCGCAACGGTCCGTCGCGATGCTCTGGGCCACCGCCCCGGGCCGGCGAGCGCACATTCCGAAGGGCGTGCGGTGCTTCGACCTCATGGGAAGGACGCTGTCCGGCTCCTCGGTTCGCCTGTCGGGTTCGCCCGTCTATCTGGTTGGCGTGCCGGGGCAGGCGGATCGGCTTGTGCGCTTCTGACACGGCGGCGACGCAGGAAGTCCGCCCGCGCCCGGTGAACCATCATGGCGGCGCGCCGAACCGAGAGCGCGCCGGAACATCCGTCCGCCCCAAGGGAGTCGAGAGACCATGATTGGATGCGCGCTTGCAGCGGTCTGCGCCATGGGACTGGCATCAATCCCCGACAGTGAGCCGGTCATCACAGGCATCGCAGCGCAGCCCATTGTGTGGGGAGCCAACCTGATCACCAACGGCGGGTTCGAGGAGCCTGCGCCGAGCTCTCCGGCTGCGGGATGGCTCTGGGATCGCCGCAACACCGACGCCACCTGCGAGCCCGACGAACGCGTGGCTCGATCGGGCAAGCGTTCGCTGCGCATCACCAACGGGACGCCGTTCGGAGCCCACGGCATGCGCCTTTGCGAGTGGTGTAGCGGCGCGATCGGTCGGCAGACGACCGGGGCGATGCATCTGCACAGCCATATAGTAGACTGATGACGGCTATCATGGGGGGGGTGACGTGATAGAATGGTCCTGCGGAATCCGCGAGATACGATTCTCACGTCAACAACGGGGAGGTAACGTGAAGTGCGAACACACGTATGGACCGGTGTCACCTGTGCCATCCTGGGTGCGGCGATCATCTGGCCAGGACAGGCAGCGGGGACCATCACCCTGCAGGCCAGTGCCGACATCGTGCAGCCGACGGCCAACGCAGCCTATCAAGCCAACTCGGGCGGCTATGCAGACGCGACGTTCGAGGCCGCGAACACGTGGGTGATGGCGACAGGGGGAGAGACCTGCGGTTATGTCGACATCTCATGGAGCATGATGATCGGGTGGGATGAGGGCAACCAAGGGGTTGCTGTTGACGAGGGCTCCAGAGTCGTGCAGTTCGATGAACGGGGAGAGTGGAGGCAGGAAGCCACGCTCGTGGGCGATGGCACCGTCACAGTTGGCGTGCGCCATGCACGGGCTCTTGCGGAGGTCTGGGTCACCGGGACGCAGAACAGGGCGTATGCGGATCATGTACACCAGTTCAGTGTGGTTGGACAGCAGGGCGGAGGAGGCGGAGGAGACACCTGAGCTATGCTCAAATGGATCGCCCGCGAACTGATGGTGTCGTCACGGCTAGGCCGAATATGTGTAGCCACGCTTGGCATTCTCTGCGGAACAGCCTCGTCCGCGCTTGGAGATCCACCCGATCTGTCGCGTGACATCCGTCTGCATCGGCATGTCACCCTGACTGGTGAGGGCCTATACCTCGCGGAAGTAGCGTCAGCGCTCAGTCGTCAGACGGGTGTCTCCGTCGTTGCAGATGAGTCCTCGGGCGCGTCGGACGCCCGGCTGCTCATTCGCGTGACGCAACTACCGGCGTGGCAGGTGATGGAAGCCTTATCATCGGTCTTCAGTTACAAGCATGCACCGTGGCAGTGGGAGGTCAAGATGGGGACCGTCCCGGCCTACAGGTTGGTGCAGTCCCGAAGTGCGCAGGAGCTTCCATCCCGTCTCGAGCGCGCTGCGCAAGACGAGTTCGAACGGATGACCGAGGAGGCGATTGCCTCCTCACCGTGGACGCTCGAGGAGCGAGAGCGACGCATGAGCATGCAGGATCCCATGACGGTCCAGGAGAGAGCGACATGGGGGCTGCAGCTGTTTGCCGAATGCCTGACGCAAGAAGACCGGCTCGCGGTGATCAGGGGCCATTCTCGACCCACGATCAAGGTTACCGACCTGCCCGGCTGGGGACGCAGGTTCGTCGAGGACATGTACCGGGGGCACGATGCCAAGCGCAAGCTTCCCGACGGCTCCTTCGAACCGGTGCCGCGGCCTGAGTGGATACGGTTCGCCGCCGACCGGCTCGGGAACAAAGCCACACGAAGCCTCTACATTGATGTGGATGGGCTTGGCGGGTACGCGTACTCGGGTGGCGTCCCGCTTCAGAGACGCTTCAACGAACTCCATCTCGACATGTGGCTGCTCGACGGGGATGCACGATCCCACAAAGGCGCTGAGGCTCGCATCATTCCGGAGCGCAAGCCAAACTACGTGACGCGATCTCTCACCGGCCTCGCCCGACGCTGTGCTGAGATCAGCGAACATGGAGACATACCACTGATCGCTCGGGTCCCCCGAGTACGCTCCTTTCTAGATGCCGGCAGCGGGCCAGTTGGACGCGTGCTCGGACCGTATCTTTCCGACCTAAGGGACACCTACCAGGCCGCGCACAAGTGGCGACACGGGATTCTGCTGGTAACCTACTCATCGTGGTTCTGTCAGCCTGAGGAGGTCGCCCGTCCGCCCTGGTCTCAGGTCAAGGCCATTCGCGAAGCAGTGAAGGCCAACGACCGCACGGCGATGATCGAAGCTCTGCTCCGCGCTGCCAGTGTCATGACGCTTCAGCAACTGCGCGTTCTCGAAGCGGATTGGCACGCGGCGGGGTCGCTTGCCGTATTCCAAACGCCTTTGGCTACGGTGCACAGGGATGCCGATCTCCGGCACACGCTGGTTAACAAGGGCGAAGTGCGCGTCAGGCTGGCTTCTGACCGTCTGGCGGCAGATCGCTCTGCCCGGTCGATACTGCCGGAGGGGACGTCCTCGGTCCAAATCACCAGAGTCGAAGAGCTCGACGGGGAGGAGCGCCTGACTGCTGTCAACCTGCGCGCGCTAGCTGAAGATGGCCGCCAGCTGCTCTGGCACCGCCTGGTGCTGCGGCCACAGGAGTCCCCCTAGCGATCAGAGCGTCCCCGGCCAGGGCGCCGACTCCGCTGAAGCGCCGTCTCCTTCAGCTTACAGGCACGCGCCGGTGAGTGTGTAGGCGTCGTCGCTCATCGGCTGATCGAGGGCGGCCACATTGGCGTTCACACTCTCCATCGGGAGGTTTCGATCGCATCGTATCCTCGTTGGGTGTTCGGTCCGACCGATGCGTCGGACCAATCACGCCATTCGGACGGGCGCCTCTCCCTCACTTCCCTCCCCAGGCCCTCTTCGCCCATACCTCCATGGCGTTGCAAGTCTGTGCAACTTCGGCCACGCCGACCGCAAGGTCATGCTCATGCGCAACGGCAAGCCCGTGCGCGGTACGAACATGGATGGTACGCCAGTCGGTCCTGTCCTGACTCTGCGCCCGCTGAGTCCTCTGCTGATCACGATTCGCGAATAGACGGCGCCACTGTGGCCCTTCGATCGCCCGTGCGCTAACAGGACGGGCGGGCTGTGCGTACAACAGGTCGTGCAGCAGCGCCGATGGGCCGGCGCGAGCTGGTTGGTTGCCAAGTGAAGGAGGGTGTGATGGCTTACTACTTCGCCACATATGTGGAAGGATCGTTCGACGAGGCCGTTCAGAAGGTCGAGCAGGCGCTCAAGGCCGAGGGTTTCGGCGTGCTCACCACCATAGACGTGGCCGCGACCTTGAAGAGCAAGATCGGCGCCGACATGCGCCCCTACAGGATACTGGGCGCGTGCCATCCGCAGTCCGCCTACGAGGCGCTGTGCGCCGAGGACAAGATCGGCACCATGCTTCCCTGCAACGTCATCGTGCGCGAGGCCAACGATGGCCGGGTCGAAGTGGCTGCCATCGACCCGATCGCCTCC
>JAAYVH010000169.1 GCA_012517255.1 Chthonomonadales bacterium | reverse complement strand
ATCCTGTACGAAGTGGGACGTGCAGAAGATCAGTCCGCCGTCGGCGCCGATTCGCAGTACCCGCTCGATCTCGGCACGGAGGTAGTCCAGCTTGCCGAACCCGATGGTCGTCTGCACATCGAGACCGCCCATGACCGCGAAGTGCTGCCGATACTTCTCGTGATGCTCCTGCAGACTCATACCCGCGGACTCCTGCCACGGATGCACCACATCGTAGCCGAGCTTGATGATTCCGTCGACGACTGCCATGTTGTTGCCGTCAGTGTGGAGGCTTATGTTGGCGCCGCGGGCCTTGACGGCTTCACAGGTGACGTTGTGCGCCGGATAGATGAGCCGCCACCACGTTCGGGGCGAGAAGAGCAGGCCGGTTTGGGCGCCCCAGTCGTCGGACACATGCACCATGTCCACGCCAAGGTCGAGGCAGTTCATGGCGAAGGAGCGGTTCCATTCAGCCTGTCGAGCATAGACCTGAGCAAGGACATCCGGGTACAGACCCAGATAGGTGAGGTGGTTCTCGATGCCAAACACGCCGTTGAGACATTCGAAGATGCCGGGTGTCTGGACATAGACGAACCGCCCGCGCCTGGTCTTGTGATGCTCGATGCCCGCGACTACGTCGGCATAGGCGCCCATCTCGTCGGGATCGGCCATGGTGATGTCGAGCACGTCGGCCGGCTCGATCTCGCCCCGGGACCGAACCGCGGCGAGCGAGTCCTCGGGATACGGGTTGGGTCCGCCGAAGAGATGCGCAAGATCGAACTCATAGTGATCCTCGAATGCGTCGCATGATCCGAACGCGGCGCTTACGGGACCGTCGAGATTGGCCCGCACCCAGCCGTATATCGGCACACGATCCGGTTTCCTGCCGTCAATGACTGCCTGCACACGCTCTCGCGACGTCATGCGACCTGCCTCCTGATGGAGCCTGCCGCGCGGTACATGGCGATCACCTTCTCCGGAGCCACCTCGGCAAGCAGGTTGTGAATGTTGCTGAACATGTATCCGCCTCCGGCGCTCAGGTAGGACACGACCTCGCGCACCTCCCGCTCCACATCCTCTATGGACCCATGGGGCAGTGTGTGCTGGGTGTCGAGACCGCCGCCCCACAGGGCCATACGACCGCGAACGCGGTCTTTCCACTCGCGGTAGCTGTGCCCGCCGGCCGGCCACTGGACCGGGTTCAGAATGTCGAAGCCGCTCTCGACGATGTCATCGAGGATATCGTAGACGGCGCCGCAGTTGTGCATGAAGATCTTCACGCCGGGCAGCAGCCGGTGAATCTCGTCATTCAGTCGGCGATAGTAGGGACGGAAGAGCGATCGGTACGTCTGAGCGGAGGCGATGAGAGAGTTCTGCGTGCCCCAGTCGTCTGCCGTCGTCATGATGATGTCCACGCACCCTCGCACTTCGGGCAAGAGAGCGCGCACATTGAAGATGGCATGCTCGATAGCGATGTCGTGGAGCTCGTGCACGTAATCGGGCTCCAGCTTGCAGATCACGGGGAAGACGCCGATGCCGTGGTGGGCTCCGATGCCGATCCCCGAGCCGCAGAAGTCGGTGAAGAACACGGCCCGATCGGTAGCTCCACGAACGCGCCGGGCAAGCGCCGCCGTCGCCTTGACCTGCTCATCGGTGATTCTGTGGGCCTCCATGTGCTCACGATGGGCCTTCAGGTCCAGGAGAGGCAGAGGCTGGTCCGGTTCCAGCATGGGCTGGCCGCTGTGGTCCGCATTGAAGACGTAGGAGGTTGGAGGCATGCGGGTGGATCCCCACTGCACCAGCGTGCCGTCCGCTTGTTGCGCAAAGGCCGACGGGTTCTGAACACGCGCCGGCAGCCGTCCCCCAAAATCGTAGTCATGCCACTTCTCCGGCTCGTCGAACGCGTTCGTGACGCCGCCGTCAAGGGTAACGACGTCGCAGCCGAGGGCGTCCAGCACATCCACCTCGGGCAGGGCCAGCATCTGGCCTGTGTCATGCACCCTGGGGCGCCGCGGAGGAAGTCCCAGAGCGGCAACGAGCTTCGGGTAGGCGAATGCGCTGATGCCGGTGGACTTCATGGCGCCGAGGTCGCGGGGGACGATCTCGGTTTCATGATGGGACAGGGCCTGAAGCACGCGGTCACGTCGGGTCATGGCGGACTCCTGAAGGCGGTGAATGGGCGATGCTCGGGAGAGTGTACCGCCTTAGCGCACCAGAAGAAGCGTGCCCTGCGCCCTCTCTCGTCGGACACTGGCCTCGCCGTCGTTGTCGGATGTGAGCCCTGGCGCGACGACGGCGCGACGATCGCCCTCCGCAGCGACCAGACTGTATAATGGAGGCGGCGCGGAGCGATCTGCGGCTCGCATAGTGCCGAACTGGAGAACATGATGAACTCAACTCTTGACATAACCCCCATGCAACTCGACACTTCCGGCGATGCCTTGGTGCGCTCGCTGGAGCCCGAGCTGGCCGAGAAGTACCGCCTTCTTCAGACGCTGCTCAAGGAGATGGGCTCGGTT
>JAAYVH010000168.1 GCA_012517255.1 Chthonomonadales bacterium | reverse complement strand
GTCGTCTTCGGCGCTGAGGAGCATGGTTGACACGGGCTCCGGCGGATGTGTGCCGTCGGGCCATGGGGCGCCGCGGGACAGGAGGGCCGCGATCTCCACGCCGAGCATGGACTTGCCGAGTCCCGGGTCGCCGCATATTTCGGTGATTTCGCCGCGCGCGAGACGGGCGGGCCACAGCCACTCGATGCGACGGATGGGTACCTCGGAGACCGGGATCGGTCGCTCGCGGGGGGCTGGTCTGGCGGTCGGGCTGAAGATGGGCGTCGCTCTGGCCAGTTTTCGGAGTTCGGCAGCGGCGGCCTGCGGGTCTTTGCCGCTGAGCCAGTCGGACACGTCGCCTTTGGGCGGGAGGTCTGGCAGGGCGAGGATGCGGACGGACGCGGCGATGCCGTGAAGGGCGTTGGCGACGATGTCGGCGTGGGCGCGGCCCGGGTCGTCGTTGTCGGGCATGACCACGACGTGGGCCTGGCGGAGGGTTTCGGCAGCGTCGGGGAGCCACTTTCCCGCGCCGCCGGAGTTGGTGGTTGCGCAGAGGCCGATGGTGGCGAGGGCGTCGGCGTCTTTCTCGCCTTCGACGATCCACACGGGCTTGCGGTGGCGGACGGCGTCGAGGACGGCTGGCAGACGGTAGAGGACGCGACGGACGCCCTTCATGTCCCAGACGTGGCCGCCGTGGCCGTCGGGCCTGCGCTGGCGGAACGCCTTGGGGTCCATTCTGACGACCTCGTAGAGCAGTCGGCCTTGCTCGTCGGTGTACTCGTAGGTTGCGACGATGCGTGGGCCGGCGCCGTTGTGGCCTGCGGGGTCTCCGGGGGGCATGAGGTCGCGCAGGGCTATGCCGATGGCGCTGCAGACGGCCTCCGGCGTGCATCCGGCGTGACAGTGGAGGAGGATGCGTCCGTTGTCGGCCTGGGAGATCGAGAGGCTGGGAGCGCGGTCGGGATGTGCCGGGCAGCGGGCTGTCCATCCGTTGCCGGAGGGACGGGCTTGGAGGCGCTGGGCGAGGTCGGAGGCGGTCATGGTTCGGGTTCCCAATGAATGACGCAGGCGGGCTCGTAGGAGCCTGAGCCGACGGGGCCGATGGCGCGAACGCCGATCTGGCCGGGGTTGGGGCGTTCGTCCGGCGGTTTGTCGACGACGCCGCGGATGCCGGCGAAGTCGCCCGCGGCGATCTCGACGATATCTCCGATCTTCATGGAGCGCCGGCGCCGCCCGCGCCGGGCTCCGGGCTTGGATGGTCCGGGCCGCCCGTTGATGAGTTTCTGGATCGGGACGTCGAGGATCGCCGCGAGCTTTCGTGCCATCGGGAGCGTGAGCGCCGCGTCTGCGCGTTCCAGGGCATAGATGTGGCCGCTGGAGCACCCGACGGCATTGGCGATGTGGCGGACTGAGAGGCCGCGTTCAGTTCGCAGACGGCGGATCGGGTTCGACATCGGGGGTTTCGACCCACTTCCTGAACGCGAATCCATCGGCGATGAGGCTTCTGATGGCCTCGGCCCGGGAGCGTGCGCCGCGTTTGCGGGCTTCCACGCGGATTGCTTTCAGCGTCGCCTCTGGCAGTTGAAGCAGGAAGCGCTTCATCCGTGCGGGATGTCGGACGTTCATGTCTATCACTCCTGGAATCATGGTGGTCTCCATCGTACATGCCTGGGGTATGCTCATGCAACAGCTAACGCGTTACAGAAGGCGTTACATACTTGGTCGAGCCCGGGTGCGGACCGGGCGGGGAGGGAATGAGATGAGAAAACGACGCGCGCGCATGGCGCCGTTACAGACCGGTGGGCTTTCGGTTTTCTCAATAGTGCCCGAGGAGGTGCGGGTCGTGGGCGACTGGATCGAGTGGAAGGACGGGGCCTTGGCGATAGGGCTGGGGAAGGAAGGGGAGCGGCGAATGAGGGCCAAACGGGGGAGGTTGTGCTCGAGGGACCTGTCCAAGGAGACGGATGCCCTGGGGCGCTTCGTCGAGATCAAGACGGGCGAGGACGCAGCGGCGTTCGTGCGGCGCTACGGCGCCCTGCGCCGGAGGCCGGAGCGTGTGGAGGAGGGGGACGGGGAGGTCTGGCGGGAGCCGGTTGAGGTGTACGTAGGACTCGCCGAAGAGGTGCGTCTGTTGCGTGACGCGGCCTGGTCCCTGCGAAATCGGGGGACGCTTTCGGCTCGGGAGCTTCGGGGCGTCGGGATCCGTCTGGAAGACGGCGATCCCTTGCCTGACTGGCGTGAGCGTTGCGTTATGCTAGGCGTCCAGTTGAGCCGGTTAGCGGCCGAGGCCGGGCTGCAGCCGTGGGTCGTCTGGGATGGCGACAGATATAGAATCGGGACCGGGCCCAGCCTTGACGCGGACGCGGTTCGGGCCTATGACGCGGGCTACCGGCAGGTCAAGATGCGGGTGAAGCCGGACGGGAGTACCGAAGCCTACTGCGCGCTCCGTCCGAGTGCGCTGTGGGGCTATCTCGTCTCGTGTTTGATCTGGTTCGTGCTGGGGGCCGATCGGTGGCACCCGTGCACCCGGTGCGGGCGTCTCCACGAGCGGCGACGGGCGCCCAACCGGTCTGGCGGGGCGGCGTACTGCGAGGAGTGCCGCGAGGTCGAGAGCAGGGAGCGGGTTCGGCAATGCCGGGCGCGTAAGGCGTGTGGGGCCGCGTCCGGCTAGCGGCTGTCGTCGGGGTCTCGATGCTCATCTTCCCTTTTTGTTGAGGTTGTCCATGGGGCTGGCGGTGCGGTGCATGTCTTTGACGTCGGCTTCGGCGAGTTTGACGTAGACCTGGGTGGTCTGTATTCGGGTATGTCCGAGGAGGCTCATGACACCGAAGGCGTGAGCGCCATTGCGGAGGAGGCGGACGGCGGCGTCGTGGCGGAAGCGATGGGGATGGACGCCCCGGACGCCGGCGGCCTTGCCGAGGCGTTTGCAGAGCTGGAAGAGGCTGCCGGGGGTCATGGGTCCGCCGCGTTCGGACATGAAGAGTGGATCTTCGGGATCGCGGGCGGTGTTGAGCAGGTATCGAGAGAGGACGTTGGCGGTGGTCTTGCCGAATGCGACGATGCGTGCCTTGCCGCCTTTGCCGCAACGGACGTGGGCGGTTCGGTCGGTGAAGTTGACGTCGTCGACGGTCATGGCGCAGAGTTCGCTTGCTCGGACGGCTGTGTCGGCGAGGAAGTGGAGTATGGCGGTGTTGCGGAGGCCGTTTTTCTGGCAGTTGGCGGCGGCGCGCAGGAGTGCGTTCAGTTCGGCGTCGGTGTAGGGCTCGATGCCGTCGTCGCGGATGATGGGTGCGGGTATGCGCTTCATGGGGTTGGCTTCGAGGAGTTCTTCCTGGACGCACCATGAGCCGAAGGCTGATACGAGCGAATGGACGTGTTTGACGGATGCGGGTTTGGGCGGACGGACGGATCTTCCGTCGCGGCCTTTCTGGTAGGCGGCGAAGTAGGCTCGGAGGCCGTTGACGTCGAAGGCGAGGTCGTTGGCGTCGAGGTACTGGCGGAGTCGGCCCATCCAGATGCAGCGATCGTCGAGGGTTTTGCGGGACCATCCGGCGATTTCACCGGAGAGCAGCCATCCCTGGACGGCCCGCAAGAGGGAGTCGCGCACAAGGGCCGCAGGGATTTGAACCTGCGAGGCAGATTGACAGTTCTTCATTCCGTCCCTCCTATTGGGCGGGGGGAGGGGCGGCCCGGACAACAGGCAGAAGCTCAGTTTGAGCTCAACGTTAGCCTGGCTTCTGTTTGATTTGAGCGGGAAACGGGATTCGAACCCGCGGCCCTCTGCTTGGGAAGCAGATGCTCTACCACTGAGCTATTCCCGCTTGACATCCCTATTGTAGCCGCCATGCGCACGGATGTCAACCGACCAGTTGCCGCCTCAGACGGTTCAATCGACGCGTGGTCTTTCCGGCCGATGTGCCGCTACGGCTGGGTCGCGACCTCCGTAGGCGCGAATCACCCGTCGAGCGTAACCGACGAGGGAAGGAGTGCGGTCTCACGCAGTTGGTTCGCCGCGATTGCCTGTACGAGGGCGCATTGGCCGGTTGCGGCTGAGGTCCGCAATGAGAAGGATCACCGAGATCCTATCTGCCGGGCTCGTCTGCTACGCAACTGCCAGCGCGGTAGGGCAATACACGTCTGAAGCCCAGAGACGGCGGAATCAGGGCGAGAGGGCGATCTTCAGGGTTCGACCGGTTGGATGCAGGGCATTTCGGAAAGCCTCCTGACCATCGTCCAGCGGCATGACGCTGACATAGGGGGTCGGATCGATCTCCTGGGTAACCAGAAGCCTGAGAGCCCGGCTGAAGTCGGCCGACGTATACGCGAAGCTCCCCTTGAGGGCGATCTCGTTGCGGACCATGCCCGCGAAGTCGAGCTCCGAACTCTGATCGTGGAGGCCGAGCATGATGACCGTTCCGCCTTTTCGCACAGAAGCGACGGCGGCAGACCGCGTGATGCCGATGCCTACGGCCTCGATCGCCACGTCGACGCCTCCGTCGGACCATGCGCGGATCTCGGTTACGGGGTCGGTCTCTGCGGGATTGATCACCAGGGATGCTCCCAGTTCGGCGGCGATGGTGCGACGATCAGGATGGCTCTCAACGACGGCAATATCGCGATGTCCCAGAAGCCGCGCGAGAGCCAGGGCCAGCACGCCCTGCGTGCCGCCCCCGATGATGGCGAGGGACTGGAATCGGCCAGCCTCCGCGAGACCGAGCACATGAACGGAGTTCGCCAGCGGCTCCACCATGAGGGCCGCGGTTGGCTGCATCATGTCGGGTACCGACGTAAGGTTGGCAGCGTCCACAGCGACATAGTCGGCGAAGGCCCCCTGTACATCGTCCATGCCAAGAAGCCGCCAGTTGGAGCAGATGTTGTCATGGCCGTGTCGGCATGCGGGGCAGACGCCGCAGGTCTGGAGGGGATTGGCCACTACGCGCTCACCCGGGGATACCGATGCACCGACAGGCGCTGAGACAACCCGACCGACCACCTCGTGACCGAGGATGAGCGGAGGCTGACGACGCGTGCTCCGCCCCTCGAAGCCCGCCAGATCGGAACCGCATATGCCGGCGCACTCGACCCGAATGAGAGCTTGCTCTGGGCGCGTGTGCGGCGTCGGGACATCCCGAAGCTCGACTCGATGGGGCGCGGTATAGACCAGAGCGCGCATCGTAGAAGGCACGTCCACTGGATGGAGGCTCCTCAGTTATTGGGCGCCATGTAGAGCGCGACGATGTCGCGATAGGTGCCGGGAGTCAGTTTGACATGCCCGTCAACATAGATGATGTTCTGAGCGCCAATCTTCCCTTTGGCGTAGACGTCATACGACGCTTCGCCCACGTGTTCGCCCATGGCATCGCACACGATCATGGGCTTCTGCGACGCACGTCCGATAGAGGCCACAGGATGGCTGCAAACGCCGTGCAGATCGTTGTTGAAACTGCTGAAGCCGGGTATGAGGCTCCAGCCATGTGCGCACAGGTAGTTGTAATCCGTGGGATACGACTGTGCGCGGCCAGGCTGACCGCGCATCGTCGGGCAGACGAAGATCGCGCGATTCTTGCAGTACGGCTGCAGGAGGTCTATCATGTAGATGGGTGTTCCGTCGCCATAGCGATGCGTCTGCGGCGGATAGTTGAACGTTACGTCGTTGAAGTTGGCCACCGGGAATGTCTCATCGTAATCCTGTGTGTACATGATGATTCCCGTGCCCTGCTGGCGAAGATTCGAGGTGCAGGTCGTTCGTCGGGCCATCTCGCGAGCTCTGGCGAACACAGGGAAGAGGATTGAGGCAAGGATGGCGATGATAGCGATGACGACCAGCAGCTCGATCAGGGTGAAACCTCGACGCATGGCGGCGGCCTCCCATGGCACGTTGATGTGGGACTACATAACAGTATGGTCCAACATGGCCCAGATGCTCCCGCAGAATCCGCCGTATGAGCATTTCGAGGGCCTGGCTCGCCTGGAATGGAGAGACACGTGACAGAGAACCGCACCCGAACGACAGATGTGACGTTGCCGAAGGTGCTGCTGAGTTGCGCGATAACTCTGGACGGATACCTGAACGACCTGAGCCCGGAGCGTCTACAGCTCTCCTCGGAGGCAGACCGTGACGCTGTAGACGCACTTCGAGCCGCGGCCGATGCTGTCATGGTGGGCGTCGGCACCGTGATGACGGATGATCCCGCACTGACGGTTCGGTCCCCGGTCCGACAGGCCGCACGGCAACTTGCGGGCAGGCCGAGGCAGCCGCTCCGTGTGGTGCTTGCAGGACATCGTCGTCTCGACGACCTGTACAAGGTGACCGGCGACGGGCTCGGTGCAACGCTCGTCTATGGCACGGAGGGCGCTCACGGCCGGAACGTGGAGTATGTGCGCGTTGCGTCCAGGGATATGGTGGAGGCGCTGCGCGACCTGAGCGCCCGCGGCATAGCCAGAGTCCTTGTCGAAGGCGGCGAGGCGATCTCCTCCGAGGTGTTGCGCCGGGATCTGGCAGACGTCCTTCGGGTTGCCATCGCGCCGTGCGTTGTCGGACGCTCGAGGTCTCCGCGCATAGCAGGTCGGCTCCGCTCAGGCCTGGCGCAGCGGCTCTCCCTGGCGCCGGCCGCTTCAGAGCTGCTTGGCGACACATCGGTTCTCTATCTAACGCGCAACGTCATGGCCGGCTCGGGCGCGTTCCGACCAGGGAGTGACGCCGAGTGGTTGGCTGAAGCCATCGAGCTCGGCCGCCGCTGTCCTGCCAGCCAGACCGCCTATTCAGTGGGTGCATGGATTGTCGGACCCGACGGCGAGCCCATCGCTTCCGGCCACAGCCGGGAGCTCGATGAGCATGTGCATGCGGAAGAGGCAGCTCTGCGCAAGGCCGCACGGCTCAGAGCCGACCTTGCTGACGCCACGCTCTACACCTCGATGGAGCCATGTTCGGTCCGTCTGTCGGGACGGACTTCGTGTTGTCAGCACATCGCTGATGCAGGCATCAGAAGGGTCGTCTTCGCCCAGCGTGAACCGCCGCACTTTGTGCGTTGCGACGGCGTTGCGACGTTGCGGAGCGCCGGCATCGAGGTCGTCGAGATCAGCGCGCTGTCCGAATACGCCGCCGCGCTGAACCAGCATGTAGGGCAATCCTCGCAGTCGCGTTGACGTCGCTTCAGGGCTCTGCTAGAATGGGCGCGCGAGGAAGGGAGAAGCATGCTCACACGCAGGTTTGGCAAGACCGATCTACGACCCACTGTCCTGACGTTCGGTGCGATGCGCATTCCCCCGGAGGCCGATGAGGATCCGCATGCCGCACGCGATCGCGCCTTTGCGACAATGCGCCGAGCTCTGGACGTCGGAATCAACCACATAGAGACTGCCCGCGGATATGGCCCCAGCGAGGAGTTGATCGGAGCGGCCCTTGCTGAAGGCGTTATCCGCCGGGATGAGTTCATCCTCACTACCAAGATCGCTCCCATGGAAACACGGGATGCGTTCCGTGAGGCCCTCGACGACTCCCTGCGGCGCATGAACGTCGACCGGATTGACAATCTCGACATTCACGGCATCAACACACGCGAACTGCTGGCGATGGCTACCAGGGCGGATGGCACCATGGGGGCCGTCCGACGCGCCATGGATGAGCGGATCGTGGGCCATCTCGGTTTCGCTACGCATGCGCCCCTTGAGGTGATCCTCGAAGCGATCGAGACCGATGAGTTCGAGTCCGTGAACCTGCATTACTATATGCTGAACCGCCGTAACAGGCCCGCGGTCGAGCGGGCCGCGGGCAAGGACATGGGCGTGTTCATCATTTCGCCGTCTGACAAGGGAGGGCAGCTGTTCCATCCGCCGCAGAAGCTGCAGGACCTGTGCAAGCCGTTCACCCCGATTGAGCTGAACCAGCGCTGGCTGCTGGCACAGCCGGAAGTGCACACTCTCTCGCTCGGCGCCGCGCGGCCCGAGGAGTTCGATGCGCACCTCCTGGGAGTCAACCGTGATGGTCCTCTGTCGGCTGATGAGAGCGCAGCGGTTGCGCGACTGGATGGCGCGTTGGCGGAGCTTGGCAGCACGTATTGCAGTTTCTGCCATGAGTGCCTGCCCTGCCCGGAAGATGTGCACATTCCCGAGATTCTGCGGCTGCGCAACCTCGCGCTCGCGTATGATATGAAGGACTTCGGGCGATACCGGTACGGCATGTTCGTGCGCCATGACGCGGAGACGGGTGAGCGCACGGGCGGCGCAGGACACTGGTTCCCGGGGACGCAAGGCGACTTCTGTACGCGATGCGGCGAGTGTTTGCCGCGATGTCCCCTGAACCTGCCGATTCCCGACCTTCTCGCGGAGACGCACGAGCTCCTGTCCGGTCGAGCCGGCAAACGTCTGTGGAAGTGAGGTAAGCCAATGGCGTTTACGATTACGATGGGCTTCATGCGCGATCATGACCTGCAGCTGTTCATGGATCGCGTTGCACCGCGTCTGCGAGGGCAGATGACCGACCCGCCGGCCGACGAGATTGCGGAGGCGCAGGGCCTCAAGCGCATAGCGGTCTCCGTGACATCTCAGTCGGCGGCAAGAGATGTATGCCGCCATGCGCACGGCTTCCTCACCCATGCTAAGAACGCGCGCATTGTGTTCTCGTGGACGGGAACGGACGGCCAGACGCACTATGGGGACCTGAACGCCGGCGAGGGGCGCGATGCGGAGATGCTGGCGCTTCGGGTCGGTGCGGCCGCCAAAGCCGCGCTCGATGCTGAGCGAGAAGCGGAAGAGACCCCCGAGGCGCCGAACCCGTCTGATGCCGATGAAGGAGCAGACCCCGAGTAACCCGCGTGACTCGACGCCAGCTTCTTGGGCTCGTTCTGACGGGCCTGGCATGCCGCCGCCTGCCGGCCCATAGCGCGACTCTACGCCGTCGGTGGATCGACGCGGTTCCGACCGTGATTCAGACCGCCGACCTGGATGCGCTTGAGGCGAGCGGAGCGAACGTCCTGCTGTGCAACATCGCTGCCGATCCGACGTGGGGGCCGTTCGCGCAGCGTCTATCGGTGCTGGAGACGCGCACCATTGTGCAGCGGCTGCGTGGCAAGGATGTCCGCACGATCACGTACATCGAGGGGGTCGGCGACTGCATGATCTACGCGGTGGCTTTCGCCCGGCGCCCGGACGGATCCCTGGAAAAGCATCCTGAAGATCCGCTGACTGCCAAACCGGTTCGAACGCACTGGTGCTGGGTTGCCGATGGTCTCCCGTTGGGCGATGAAGTGAGCTGGGCGGGAATCCATGCTTCGGTCGGTGGCGAGAAGCACGTCCAGCCAGCCTACACTCTCGCAGCTCGCGGCATCCCCGTTCCCCGGTATCCCGACGGCAGACCAGCGACCGGCCGTCTCCACGGGCCGCGCGAGCCGCTGAACGCCGAAGTATGGGATGCGTGCGCATCCAAGGATATCAATGGCGATGTGCGTCCGATCTTCGGCCCCGTGGCTGGAGTCACGCCGGGCGAGGCTCCCGCGGAGCCTTATCGCCGCGGTCTGTATGCTGCCGTCGGAGGTCGTGACGAGATTGATGGCGCAAGCGTAGAGCCCGGCGTTACGGTGTGGTGTGGCGTGATCAGCGTCCATAAAGACCTTTCGGCGCCTTTCTGGCGCGAGTATGCGCGCGCATCGGTCCGGGAGATCGCCCGCGCCGGAGTGGACGGCGTATGGTGCGATAACTGGTCGCCCTGGGACAACTTTGGCTATCCGCCGATCAAACACGCGTTTGGCGACTGGTCGCTGCACCGCTTGAGGAAGTACATCGCCAATCGTGCGCCTCTGCGTGCCGTCAGGGACGCAGCCGTATGCGACGTCGCGTCGCTCGAGGTGAGGTCGGCGCTGAAGTCGCGATCAGCGCACTACGGCGTGAAGGATCCGTCGAATCTGGCCGATCCTGGATGGTCTGACCGGAGGTGGCCAGCCGACCCGCTCTGGAGGCTGGTGAAGGCGGGCAGACAGGTGTGCGCGCGAGAGGATTTGCGGCTGCTGTACCAGGCGCTGCATAAGGGCGCTCGTGAGGGCGGGTGCCGGGACTTCGCGGTCTGCTGCAACGACATTCCCATGTACGGTCTGGGATGGGCCAGAGAGCCGTGGACCGACATGGTGCACACCGAAGTCACCCCGGGCTGGCACATGGGGTCGGGCACCCGCGGAATCATGCTGCCGCCGATGGGGAAGATGGCGGTTGTCTATAGGGCGGCTCTTGCCCATCAATCTGGACGGCACTGTGCTGCGTGGTACTACCTCGACGGGCCACACGCCGAGCATCGCGGCAAGGAAGCGCTGGCAAAGGCTCTCCTCTCCGAAGCGCTCGCCAACGGGGCGTTCCTGCTCTGTGACCCCGGCCAGTCGCGGGTCGTCGGCTCTGTCGAGACGCATGCTTGGCTGAATGGCTTCGTGCGTGCGCATCAGGCGAGCTACGAGGATCGTATCCCCGTCGCCGACACGGCGCTCGTATTCTCTCCGGACTGCCAGCTCTATGAGCTTGCGCCCGGCGGCTTCCCCGACATCGACGTGCAGCCGCATGTGTTCGGCCACTGGGGATGGGGAACCGCCCTGATGGATGCCCATATCCCGTATGTCGTTCTGCCGGACTGGCGGCTGACTGGTCGCGACCTGAGCGCATTCCGAACCCTCATTCTGCCGGACGTGGTGTGTTTGAGTGACGGCGCGCTTCGTTCGGTGATCGCATGGGTGAGAGGCGGGGGACATCTGGTAACGACGGGTCCGTGCGGCATTCGCCACGGAACAGACGGCGCATATATGGACCGTCCGCAGCACTTGCACGCGGCTCTGGGGGTACCCCTGACGTCAGAGTGGAGGAGCCATCCTGTAGGGAAGGGGCGCCTCTCGAGCGTGGCGGATCCTGTTGGCATGGTCTACTACCTGAAGCCTGAGCGCCGGGCGGCGGCTCTGCCCGAGTTGCGAGGAGTGGTCGGAGGCACGCATATCATACCGGAGGCGACGGCTCCGACGACGGTTGAGGTTGCTGTCTGGCGTCAACCAGGGAGAACCGGCTGGATGGTTGATCTTGCCAACATCGGCGTGGACCTGGGCAAGGATGTGGTCGCGGAGGCTCCGGCGATCGCGGTGCGAATCCGAGCGCCGTGGTCAGGCAAGACGGTCGCGGCGCTGTCCAGTCCAGATCAAGGGACGCGTCTGACTTGCACCGAAGACGGTGCGGGACTCATTCTGCAGGTGGCAGGCTTGCGGCACTACGCCTCAGTTCGGCTCGCGCCCGCCGGTTGAGTGCACGGCGTTCGCGAGTCGCCCGAACTCGGTGAGACCGAGCGTCTCGCCACGCCGCATGGGGTCCATGCCGAGACCGAGCAGGATTTCGGTAGCCATCGTTGCGTCCGCGACGACACCGCCTTGGACCAGCGCATTGGCCAGCGTCTTGCGGCGATAGCCGAACGCAGCATGCACCACGCGGCGAAAGGTCGCGAAGTCGCAAACAGCTACCGGCGGATCGGGGTGCGGCTCAAGGACGACGATGGCGCTGGCGACGTCTGGGGCTGGGAGGAAAAGGTGCGCAGGCACGAAGCCTTCGAGCTGCACGGACGCATGGTATTGCGCGAACACGCTGAGGTTGCCCCATGCGCGCGTTCCCGGTCTGGCGGCAAGCCGCTCTGCCACCTCTCTTTGCACCAGCAGCACAATGCGGCGGATCCGGTCCATGTGCTCGAAAAGCCGCTCGAGTATGGGTGAGGTGATGTTGTAGGGGATGTTGCCTGCCACGACGCCTCGAGATTCGCCGAAGGCGGCATCGAGAAAATGGGGCATATCGAGATTAAGGAAATCCCCGAAGACGGTTTCTACGTTGGTTCGACCGCCGAGCGTCTGGCGCAGAGCCGGCTGCATCGCAGAATCCACCTCGATCGCCGTGACGCGCTCTGCGAGGGCAGCAAGCCGGAGCGTAAGCCCCCCGAGGCCTGCGCCGATCTCGATTACCCGGTCGTCAGGCGACGTGACGGCGAGGCGGGCAATGCGTTCAAGGATGTTACCGTCCGCGAGGAAATGCTGACCGAGACGCTTGCGAGGGTGAAGCCCGTGTTCGCGCAGAAGGGCGCGGATGCTAGATGGGGCGGCTGGATCCATGCTGGTGTAGCGCTGTCGCCGCCCCTCATCGATGGGCTGCCGCGAGACGGCTAGTTCAGGATGTGAACCCGCACCACACGCCGGCCCACCATGCGGGCTTTGCGCGCGGTGTCGTGACCGAGGTCAATGCGGTTGCCCTTGATGGCCCCGCCTACATCGGCCGCGACGGCGTAGCCATAGCCTTCGATGTACAGCTTGGTACCAATGGGGATGAACTTCGGGTCAACCGCGACGAGGCCGTGGCCTACCTTTATGCCTGTGGAAGTGCGGTTGGTGCCGCCGTTGGACGCCGGGCTCGGGTCATATCCGGTGGCGATCATCGTGACGACGCGTCGTCCGCCGAAGTAGCCGCGCGAACTTAGGCGGCCTCGCGCGGTGGCGCTGTCAGCCGACCCAACATAAACGACTTCCGGAGACGGCTCCTTGATGATGCGAGACGAGAGCTCTCGACGGGACTGTTCGGCCTCTCCGCTGAAAGTGATCTCGTAGCGAACTTCGCGTTTGCCGGCGACGCCGGCCCTCACTATCTTGCTGGTGCCCACGCGGAGTTCGGTCGAGGGGATGCGATGGGTCGTGTATGGAACAGCCTCAACGGCTGTGATGATGCGGGTCGCTGTTCCCGGGGTTGGGTCCTTCTGATCATCTGCCGTAGCCGGCATGATGACTGCCCACAAGCCTGCACCTAGCGCGACGATCGCGGATAGTGTAATGGTCACGGCTCTGAGGCCGAGCGTGTGTTCCGTTGTCAATAGGGCTCTCCTTTCCTGACGTGAGCAGCTCGGACAAGGTCGCCTCTTCGTTGCCCTCGGATCA
Source organism: Chthonomonadales bacterium (assembly GCA_012517255.1). Lineage (GTDB taxonomy): Bacteria > Armatimonadota > Chthonomonadetes > Chthonomonadales > CAJBBX01 > JAAYVH01. The sequence goes on along the minus strand of JAAYVH010000168.1, from coordinate 31,213 downwards.
GACGGCAAAAAGACCGGCCCTCAATGCCGAAGGCGGCGCAGTATACCGCCCATGACCATACGGTGTCAACTGCGATGGCGTTACCAAGGCCATGCACAGGGTGCCCACCGTGCGCCACGTTGCGTGTGCGTGAACGACGCACACGAAAGAGCGGCCCCTCCGCTCGGAGCGAAGGGGCCGCCCAGGGCATTGCCGCGTCAGCGCCGACGCGACGCCAAGAGCCTGCTACCGGTACTCGTTCGCGAGTCCGCCGCCCGTGGGGCTCAGTGTCTTGCATCCGGGGTTGTAGTCTGCGTTGGTCATGCGGTCGCGAAGCCACGAAGGCTGCTCCCAGCCGCCGCCATTGAACCACGCCCAGAGCATGTCGTCGGTGGGCACGCCATTGTCCGGGTAGTTCAGCGCGCCGAACGTCGCCTGGATACGCATGGCCTTGACATGACCGTCGTAGAAGGCGAAGTTGCTGATGCCATTGTGCGTGGTCATGATGCCCTTCGTGCAGTCAAACCACGCCGTCCAGCTCAGCATGTCCTGCTTCCAGTCGTGGTAGAACTCGCGGCTCTCAACCATGAGAATCGTGCTGGCGGGGCGCGGGCAGGAGTCGAACTTGTTCATGGCGCAGCAGTCGTGCACCATGGTGTAGCTGAGCGCGTAGCCGCGTCGGATGTGCAGCATGTTCTGGGCTCGCATGTCGAGCCATAGCGGCTCGTCTGGACGCTCGAACGTGGGGCAGTTGTAAATGCCGGCGTTCTTGATGTACGGATAGATAATGGAGCGCCAGGTCGCCATCGAGCGGCTTCCGCACGGGTACCAGTCCCACTTGTTGCTGTTGTCCGGGACATCCTCGCAGTAGGCGGCTTGCTCCCACCAGCCCCAGCCATGGCGCGGAGCTCGACCGTCGTTGTCCTCGGAGTACATGAGCAGGGCGAGGGTGACCTGCTTCATGTTGGAGACGCACTGGGCTTTGCGCGCGTTTTCGCGAGCGCGGGCGAAAACCGGGAACAGAATCGCGGCCAGGATCGCGATGATCGCGATGACCACGAGCAGCTCGATCAGGGTGAACCCCAATCGGCGTGAGGATCTGAGACGCATCGTTGCTTCCTTTCTCCCCTTCCTGTGGTGCGGTGAATGTCGTTCACGCAGGTACGGCGCGCCCGTCCGCTACCGCTCGAACGTCAACACGCCCCAACACGTGCTGTGCGCTACGCCACCTGTGACACACTGACTATATCAAAAGCCGGCGGAATAGTCAAGCAGTTTCTGTCATATCGGCATAGGCGGGTTACAGTCGGGCGCAAACTATTTGTCCGTCAGTGCCGCTCGAACATCACCGCCCGTTCGCAGCACGACGCCGTCTGGATCGAGCGTTACCACCTCGGGGGCGGCGCGGCTCTGGAAACGGAATGGGGTGGCGCTCCCGCGACAAAGGACCGCTGTGCTTGTGGGCTCGTTGCCTCCGGCGGTCAAGGGTATGAGTGCCCAGAAGCCAACCGGCTCGACGGTTACTGTCCCGGTGATCTCGTAGCCGCTTCCTGACCGCGATACGCGTACGCCGGAGAGGCCAAACGATGGGATTCGGGGGTCGTTGAGCCACGCGTCCAGGCACTCCGCCCATTCCGTTCCGTTCGTTGCCGTGACTGCGGCCTGGAAGTCCGACCAGTCGGCGGCATCGCCGCACCGATGCCGTGTCACGAAGGCGCGGAGCGTGGCGCGCATTCTCTCGGGACCAATCATGCGTTCTAGCTGCCCAAGGACATGGGCGCCCTTCGTGTAGCCGATGGCCGCGTGGGTGCTGTTCATCGCGTCGGTCACTTTGCTGAGGGGCAGAGCAGTAGGCAGCGTGTTTCCTGCTGTCCGAGCGCCATGCCCAGTGGGGTCGTCGGGGCCGGCTCCCGCTAATCTCCGGTGAAGTCCTTCCGAGTAGGTCGCGAAGGCCTCATTCCACATGGAGCGCGTGTAGGTGTTCGGGACAAGGCCGCCCCACCATGTGTGCGACACCTCGTGCACCACAACGCCGGGCAGTGTTTCCCGTCCGCAGAGGGTGAAGGAATAGGCTTCCAGAGCAGCAGGGAAAACATCGGACTCGACCACCGTGTAGCCGGAGTAGGGGAAAGGAGCAATCTGATGGCCGAAGACCTCGATTGCCGACTGGGCCTGATCGAGAACTTCGCGCGCTCGGGTCGCCGACGGTCTCAACAGGTACGCGTTCAAGGTAACGCCGCCGACCTCCCGTCGGGTAACGCTGTACTTGCCCGCAGCAACGGTGATGAAGCTGACCGGCAGCAGGTTCTTCCACCGCACCGCGCTGGACGATCCGCTCTGGCGTTCGCCGGGCGCGATGGCCAGCCAGTCCTGTGGGGCGCGAACCTCGATCTCAGAGGTCGCCGGGAGCCTGCCGGTGTGCGCGTACCAGTACGCGGTGAGCGCCGCCTCCTTATCTGACATGAAGGTCTCGCCGGTCTTCGGGAGCGTAGCCTCATACGCGAGAGTAAGCGTGGCCGTCTGGGCTGCAGGCTTGGGAACCATGATGAAACCGCCGAACTGCCGCCACGGCGTCGGTGCGTCATCCAGCGTGACCTGGGACACGGAGAACTGCGCGTTGAGGCGCACGAGCGCGACAGACCACCGGTCAGCGTGTGTTGTCACCTTCGCTCGGTCGGTGACTGTCACATGGCGCCGGGCTGGATCAAAGGTCACCGTGATGCGATGATCGGTCACCCGACATCCGACCAGCTCGTCTTCCGGTATCTCGCGACCGAGCCGTGGTCGCGAACTCGGGCCTGCGATCTCGTAGAGATGGTCATACGTGCTCTGTACCACCTGCAGCCGTGAGATGTGCAGAAGGGTGCGCTGCGATCCATACACGGAGACCGGCCCAGCTTTCCAGCGCTTGAAGTTGCCGCTCTGGCGCCATTCGCGGACCCATCGGTAGTCGTTCTTGATGCCCGGGGCCGTCAGCGACTCCATCGTCACGGCGTCACCCGCATTGACAGCCCGCTCGACCAGAGCGGCGAGCTCGCCAGGGCTCTGATACGGGCGCGACAGAACGCCCCAACCGAGGGCCGAACCGACCGCACCGCATGCAATGAGAGCGAGGAAGAGCAACGTGGACCGGCGAAGGTAGCGTCCGGTAGGGGGGAACAAACTCATGGTGTAGGAACCAGAGCGCTCTGAACCGCTCGAATGACGAGGAACATGCGATGATTGTACACGACATTTCGCGGATCATCCCCGATGAGGTAACGACGTGGCCAGGCGATCCACTGCCGATGCTCTCGCAACTCCGCGGCATCGGCGCCGGCGACGGATATACGCTGCACGCGATGGCATGCTCGGCGCACTGCGGGACGCATCTTGATGCGCCGGCCCACTTCATCGCCGGGGGTGGAGACATCCTGTCTGCCCGCCTGGACGATCTGCTGGGGGACGCCTATGTGGTCCGCGTCGGCGGGGGAGCGGTCCAGCGGTCCGACCTTGCGGGCGCATGTCCCATGCCTCTGCCGCGCGTGCTCTTTATGCCCGAAGAACCCGCATCCGACATGTGGCTCACCGAAGACGCAGCAAGGTTTCTATGCGAACGCAAGGTGCGGCTGGTGGGCACGACGTGCATGTCCATTGACGCGCCGGACAGCCTGGAGTGGCCGGCACACAAGAGACTGCTAGCGGCCGGTTGCTGCATTCTGGAGAACTGCAAGCTGAACGGCGTTGAGCCGGGGAGATACTTCCTGGTGTGCACGCCGCTGCCCTGGCGCGGGGCTGAAGCATCGCCAGTTCGAGCGATTCTGCTCGATTGGAGCGCCGGACCTACGGACTCGGGATTGTAGCGAAACGCGTGCCCGGAACTACCCGCGCACCTCGCGCCCAGTCGGCGGCGGGCATGGGGCGACGGCCTTCGGGATGGACGGTTTCGAGCCCAACGGCCCCGCAGCCGGCTTGTACGAGGACGCCGTCGCGCGTGACGGCGATAATCTCGCCCGGCGCGGCCGCAGTTTCGGACGGGACGGGCCGTGCCCGCAGCACTTTGAGCCTTCGGCCTGCATGCTCCGTCGTCGCGCCGGGACGAGGCGACATGGCGCGTATTCGGTGGCAGACCCGTTCGGCGGGCTCGCCCCACCGGAGGATGCAATCGTCCTGCGTGATCGGCGGTGCGTAGGTCGCCTGCGCGTGATCCTGCGGCGTTCGGGTCTGTTGACCAGCCGCCATCCGCTGCAGCGTCTCAAGGATCAGCGCCGCGCCCATGTCTGCCAGCGCCGATGTCACGGAGCCTGCATCATCATCGTCGCGGATCCGGTATGTGGCCGTTTGCAGGATATCGCCGGCGTCGAGCTCATCGGTCATGACCATGGTGGTGACGCCGGTCTCGACGCAGCCGTCCATCAGAGCTCGTTGAATGGGCGCGGCGCCGCGGTAGCGCGGCAAGAGCGACCCGTGGATGTTGACCGGCGCGACGCGGGGTATGCGGAGCATCTCCCTCGGCAGAATGCGGCCGTAGGCAGCGACCACAAAGAAGTCCGGGGCCATTAGGCCGAGGGCCTCAGCAAGCCGACCCGATCGCAGGCGCGTGGGCTGAAGAACGGGTAGACCCAGTCGCTCGGCAGCGGTTTTCACCGGCGGGGCTGCGGTCTTGTGGCCGCGACCCTTCGGACGATCGGGCTGCGTCACGACGGAGAGCACTTCCACCCCAGGGCCAGCGGTCAGTCTTTCGAGGGCGGGTACCGCGAAATCCGCGGTGCCGAAGAACACGACCCGAAGCGTTTCCGGGTCAGGGCTGCTCATGGTAGGGAATCGGTCGCCTCGTCCGTTGCAGAGACCTCGATCGCCTCCGGCAGCTCCCAGTGCAGCGTGTCGGGATCTGCCCGGTCAATGAACAGGATTCCGTCGAGATGATCAACCTCGTGCTGGATGACGCGCGCCTCCATGTCCGACGCTCGTCTCTTGATTGGGCGACCCAGCATATCCATGCCCTTGACGATGATCTCGTGAGCGCGTGTCACCTCGCCATGCAAATAGGGCAACGATAGGCAGCCCTCCACGGCCGTCTGTTCGCCTCTGGCCGATACGATCCTTGGATTGACAACCACATGAATGGGCGCATGCTCTTCGGGCAACCGGTAGATGATCACGCGCTCGAGAACGCCTACCTGGGGCGCCGCCAGGCCGATGCCGCGCTCAGCGCGCATGGCGGTCTTCATGCGCTCGACGAGTTGCCGCGTGGCGGCATCCGGCTTGGGCACGGGCCGTGCTACCTGGCGCAATACGGGGTCGCCCAGGCGCACTATGTCAGGATACCGCCGACTCCAGAGGGGTCGCACGAGGTCGGGTATCTCGACCGCAACCGAATGCTTGGGAGATTGTGCTTTGAAGGTTATCATCGCTACATTATACCTCCGCATCGAACGAGGAGTGCCCGTTGCGTACAAGGCTAAGCGCACCACGCACCGAGGTATAATAGCGGGGTTTGGCTCGTGCCCAACCCCCACACATCGCATTCGACACGAGCAAGGAGGACACCCCTAGATGACCAACCAGAAGCGCGTCTGGCTCTTCCACGAAGGCAACGCAACCATGCGGGACCTGCTGGGAGGCAAAGGCGCGAACCTGGCGGAAATGACGAACATCGGCCTGCCCGTACCGCCGGGATTCACCATCACCACCGAGGTCTGCACCGAGTACTACGAGAGCGGAAGACGCTTGCCGGATGGCCTCATGGACGAGGTAACCGCAGCGCTTCGCACCGTAGAAGATAAGATGGGCAAGAAGTTCGGCGATCCCAAGGATCCGCTGCTGGTCTCCGTTCGCTCAGGCGCGAAGTTCAGCATGCCCGGCATGATGGACACCATTCTCAATCTTGGCCTGAATGACACCACCATCGAGGGCCTGATCGCGAAGACCGGCAACCAGCGGTTCGCGTATGATGCCTATCGGCGTCTTATCATGATGTTCAGCGACGTGGTGATGGATGTTCCCAAGAAGGAATACGAGGACATCTTCACGGAACTCAAGACCCGGCTCGGAGCCAAGCAAGACACGGATGTCGGCGCGGGCGACCTGAAATGGCTCTGTGAGCAGTTCAAAGCCCACACCAAGCAGCGCACCGGCAAGGACTTTCCTCAGGATGTGATGCAGCAGCTCGAGATGGCCATCGAGGCTGTCTTCCGCTCGTGGAATAACGATCGCGCGATCGTCTACCGCAAGAAAGAGAAGATCAGCGACAGTCTCGGGACCGCCGTCAACGTGCAGAGCATGGTCTTCGGCAACACCGGCGAAGATAGCGGCACGGGCGTGGCATTCACGCGCAATCCCGCCACCGGCGAGAAGAAGCTCTACGGCGAGTATCTCATGAATGCCCAGGGCGAAGACGTCGTAGCAGGCGTCCGCACCCCCATGGACATCCAGACCCTCGCGGAGAAGAACCCCGCCATCTACCAGCAGTTTGCCGAGATCGCGCAGAAACTCGAGAACCACTATCGCGACGTTCAGGACATTGAGTTCACCATCGAGAACGGGCGCCTGTTCATCCTCCAGTGCCGCGCAGGCAAGAGGACCGGCATCGCCGCCGTGAAGATCGCCGTCAACATGGTGGACAAGGGGCTGATCACGAAAGAAGAGGCCATCGCAGGCCGTGTGACGCCCGAGCTTCTCGAGCAGACTATGTTCCCGCAGTTCGTAACCAAGCCCAAGGACCGGATCATTGCCAAGGGCATGAATGCTGGGCCTGGCGCAGCGGCCGGCCAGATTGTCCTTGACTCTCACAAGGCCGTCGCCCTTCACAAGGAAGATCCCAAGTGCCGGCTCATCCTTGTCCGTGAAGAGACGAACCCGGATGACCTTGCAGGCATGCTGGCCAGCAAAGGCGTACTGACCAGCCGAGGCGGTCGGACCTCCCATGCCGCCTTGGTGGCCCGCCAGTTCGGCATCCCCACCATCTGCGGATGCTCCGATATCCATATCGATGAAGCCGCCAAGACCGTCACGGCCAATGGCACAACCCTGAAGGAAGGCGACTGGATCTCCATTGACGGCTCCGAAGGCGTCGTCTACATCGGCGAACTCCCGACCAAGGACCCCGAGGTGGCCGGCGAAGTCGGTGAACTGCTCCAGTGGTCCGACGAGATCCGCAAACTGGGCGTACGCGCCAATGCCGACACCCCCGATCAGGCTGCGCAAGCTGTCGCCTTCGGCGCCGAGGGTATCGGCCTGTGCCGCACCGAGCACATGTTCCTCGGTGACCGTGTGCCGCTGGTCCAGAAGCTGATCCTTGCGGAGAATGAGGCGGATCGCGAGGCTGCACTGGCAGCTCTGCTTCCGTTGCAGCGCGCAGACTTCGTGGGCATCTTCAAGGCGATGGGGGGCCGACCTGTGACGGTCCGGCTCATCGATCCGCCGCTGCATGAGTTCCTGCCTGCACAGACGGACTTGCTGGTTGAGGTGACTCAGCTCGAGGCGAAAGACCCATCGTCTCCGAAGCTCCCCGAGCTCAGGAAGATGCTCGCGGCCGTTCGCTCGATGCACGAAGCCAACCCGATGCTGGGTCTGCGCGGCTGCCGACTCAGCGTCTACATGCCGGGCATCGTCCAGATGCAGGTTGCCGCCATCATCGGCGCCGCATGTGAAGTCAAGAAGTCGGGCATGGATGTCCATCCGGAGATCATGATCCCGCTCGTGGGCCATGTCAACGAGCTCACATGGGTCAAGTCCCGACTCGAGAAGACGGCCAGAGAGACAATGGCTGCCGAAGGCGTCGAAGTGGACTACATGTTCGGGACCATGATCGAAATCCCGCGAGCTGCTCTCACGGCGGGACAGATCGCGCCCGAGACCGCCTTCTTCAGCTTCGGCACGAACGACCTCACGCAGATGGCCTACGGCATCAGCCGCGACGACGCTGGCAAGTTCATGCAACTGTACATTGACGAGAAGATCTTCCCCGGCGATCCGACCCAGTCCATTGACCGCGACGGTGTGGGCCGCCTGATGCGGATCTGCGTCGAGGATGCGAAGGCTGTCAACCCCAAGATCAAACTGGGCATCTGCGGCGAACACGGCGGCGATCCGAACTCGATCGAGTTCTGCCACATGATCGGGCTGAACTACGTGAGCTGCTCCCCGCGCCGCGTCCCGATCGCACGGTTCGCAGCGGCGCAGGCGAGTCTGGCAAAGGCCGATCGCGACAAGTAGTAGGCTTGACGTAACAAGACGTGTTGAGGGGACGATTCTGCTGAGGATCGTCCCCTCAGTCTTTGCCTGACGGATTCGGCGGGTCTGTGCGCTCGCTCAAGGGAGCCGCCTCAAGCGCCGCGAGTGCGTTGCGCCGGAGTCCCGCCGCCTTCGCGCGACGAACCGGGCTGCCGCGGAACTGGATTCGGAAGTCCTCATCGGACAGAACCGCGAGGTCTCGTAGCGTTCGGTTCGTAACCGACGGGCGCGGACGGAACGCATCATGGCGCGTCTGTGGAATCCGTGCGTTATTGAACGGGCAGACTTCCTGACAGATGTCACAACCGAAGATGCGCCGGCCCATATTCTTGGCTATGGTGCGCGGAATGTCGGCGCGAGACTCGATGGTGTGATACGCAATGCAGCATCGAGCGTCAACGACACGGGGAGCTATGATCGCGCCCGAGGGGCACGCTTCGATGCAACGCCGACAGCGACCGCATGTACCTCCTGCCGGTTGGTCCACCGGAAGCTCAAGGTCGGTTACCAGCCCTCCGAGCAGGATATGAGACCCGAAGCGTCGGTTGATGAGCATGGCGTTCTTGCCGATCCAGCCGAGGCCGGCCCGTTCCGCGAGTTCGCGCTCCAGAACAGCCGCAGTGTCCACAAACGCCTTCCATGCGACCGTTCTGCCGGCTAGCGCTTCGAGGTCGCTTCCGAGCTCACGCAAGCGAGTCTTCATCCAGTCATGGTAGTCTTCGTTCAGGGCGTACATGGCGAAGATCGCGGAGTCGCTCGAGCGGATCATCCGCGAGAAGCAGCTCACAGCCACCATAATGACCGACCGGGCCGACGGCAGATGTTCGCGTATATCGAGACGACGCTCGACGTCGCGTGCCATATAGGCCATGTCGGCATGACGGCCTGCAGCGAGCCAGCCGAGCAGATGCTCACGGTGTTCCGATGGACAGGCAGGAGCTATGCCGACAAGGTCGAATCCAAGAGCAAGCGCCCGGCTCTTGACCAGCGCTTCGACAGGATGACTGGAACCGATGGGCGTCAAATCCATGGCAAAGAAGGTGCGTGATACTATGTACCGATGGGGAGGCGAAGAGCGGCGACCCTACGCATTGTGGCACGATGGGGCTCCGGGAGCAGTCGGCAATGAAGAAGCCGACAGGCACACGTATTCGCTGTATCTGCCCAGGGACGAACGCCGGAACGGCCGGCTGGTGGTGGTGCTGCCCGGAGGAGGGTACTGCGGCCACGCGGAGCACGAAGCCGCGCCGGTTGGGCGCTGGCTGCGCTCTCTGGGAGTGGCGGCCATGGTCGTACGTTATCGTCTGGCGCCCCGGTACCGGCACCCCGTGATGCTGCACGACGCTCAGCAGGCGGTTCGGTTGGCGCGCGCAAACTCGGATGCATGGGAGATCAGCCCGAACCGGATCGGAATCCTTGGCTTCAGCGCAGGCGGACACCTCGCCGCCATCACTGCCAATCTCTCATCTCCGGGCGATCCGGCGAGGCCTGATTTCGCGGTCCTCATCTACCCCGTCATACGCATGACGGGGCCGCTCGCCCATCCCGGATGCCGGGCGGCGCTAACAGGCGACGCAGCAGAGTCTGCGCTGGCCAGGGGTCTGAATGCGGATGAGCTCGTGAGCCCGAGTTCGCCGCCGTGCTTCATCGTCCACGGCAGCGACGACGAGGTCATCCATGTTGGGAACACGCATGCCTATGCGGCCGCATGCCGCGCGCATGGCGTGCCGTGCGAGGCTCATTGCTTTGCTGTTGGGCCTCATGGTTTCGGCCTCGCGCGGGGCGCCGGAGCGGTGGCAGCATGGCCGCGGCTGTGTGCCGACTGGCTCGCGCGGCTCGACTGACCGAGGGCATGGCGCAGAGCGGCGCGCATGCTGGGCCAGTCCTCTGACTTCACGTAGGGTGCGAGCGCAGCGGCGCTCTGGTCGCGCTTCCAGCCACGCCGGGCCGCAACCGCCCTGATGAGCTCGGCGTCCTGCGCCCCGCGGGCAAGCGCCTTCAGCCGAATGGTTGCCAGCGGCTCCGGCCATCCAATCCGATTGCCAGGAACGATGAGACCCGTGGGCGACGGTCGGTCAATCTCCTCCGGTGATCCGATGGTCTGCCATGGCACGATGCCGTCAGCGCCAGCGAGATACGCGCGGATAGGCCAGGCGGCGAAGCGCGCCAGCGGCTGGGTGGCGGCCGGCGCTTCGCCGTAGTGCCAGATGGCAATCCCGAGACGCCGGCGCATCGTCCGCATCAGTGTCGGCCTGCGCATCAGTTCGTCGTTGACGACCATCAAATCCACAAGGCCGTCCAGATAGTCCCGTTGCCACTGTGGCCGCGAGATGTCGGCGCGAAAGACGATACGGCGATCGGTGTCGCCGCGCGTGGCGTCCTTCAGGAGACGCGCGTAGTAGGCCAGTGCAAGCCAATCGTCGCGGTGCATCGGTTCGTCGAGAAGCCACCACGAGGTCCCGCGACCGCCCTGCGCCGGGTCGCGGTAGTAGTACTTGTTGTTGAGGTAGAAGTGGAAGCGCGATGCGTTCCAGCGTCTCAGGCGAATGTGCTCGGCGAAGTCCTTGATCACCGACACGATGCCTGCGCGGTAGTCGGCGCTCAGCAGCGTCTCGATAGGACCGGCAAGCAATGCGTGCTCCGCGATGATGCCCGGGTATGCCGTTGTAGACGGGCGGTACGTATAGTGCTGGCGGATGTCTTCGGGCCACGCCTCGTGGAACGGCAGATATAGGTGCGTCACTGGCTGACCCGTGCGGGGCAGATCCTCGAACGCCTCGCCGGTCAGGTAGGCGGAGAACCGACGGTCCCACGACGTCCAATCGCTCACGTGCCGGGACGCGCCCGTTCCGGATAGCTCGGGTGCATAGCCGGGCTCGATCGTGCCGGAATGAGAGTAACCGAGCGGCGCAAGCGTACACCTGTGCTCGTGCGCGAGGCGATGGTAGGCGCGTTCGGCAGCTATCCCTGTTGGTGTCGCCGGATCGAGACCGGAAGCTCTGGCAGGACTGCCGTAGGTGTTCAGGCTCACCTCAAAGTCGGGACGCAGGGGCAGGGCGTAGCCGATGACCTCAAGGGAAATCGGCCACGAAGCCGGCGGGCTGTCGCCGACGGTCACGGTGAGACTGCCACGATGCAAGCCTCTGGGAGCGCTGCGCGGCACATCCATCTCCAGCAGGTACTGTCGGATGCCATCGGTGGACGGGGATGCCAGATCGAGAGAACCGGTGTCGCGATCGTGTTTGTGTGGCAGACACAGATCGGGTACGGGGCGCTGATCGTTCGTGAACCGCACCCGGTACGGGCGCGTGCGCACTGCGTCGCGGTCCAAAGCCATGCGCAACGTTACCGCGCCTGCAGCGGTTGCCGGCGCCCGGACGCCGACAGTCAGAGCGATCCGCTCCCCTCGGCATGCGGAAATCCTGGCGATCCGGCCGTCCCACAGGTGATCCAATGTCGCAGGGAGGGTTTCGTCGGGCCGTCGCTCGAGCCGTATGAGGCCCGGGTGAAGGGATACCGTGGCCGGACCTGACCGGCGGGCAGGGGCAGACGTGAGCCTTTGCCAGTCGCTCGGGGGCGAAAGGAGCGCAGGGCGGCGAGGAGCCGGCGGCGTCACGATCTCTGCGCGTGTCGGCGGGCCTATGGCCCCGGTCTGACCCACGGCCCTCACCACCAGCGCAACGCGTCTGCCCCCGGGCAGCCCATCCAGCACAGTCTGCATCCGGCCTTCTGGCATGAGGCCGACGAGCGCGGGAGACACAGGACGCTCGCGCTCCTCTCCGGCGATCCTGAGCACAGCCTGTACGCCGAGGCATCCGGAGCTCACGATCACGTCGACGCGGGCCGCGGATCCCCGGAGGTCCGCTTCATCCGGTACGACGGTGAGCTTCAGGGTGGGCGGGGGCGGAGGGGCTGAGACGCTCGAAGAGGCCGAACGGCATCGGACCGTCAGATAGGGCGCCGATCCAGACTGCTCACGCGAGAACACATCGTTGTTGGCCATGGTCTGGCCCTTCTCATCGGTAACAGCCATCCCGTAGGACAGACCTGCCGCCATGGCCTGCACCATGCGCGGATCCACCCGGGCGGAGATCCAGTCGTTCGGCTCTTGGCGCACATCCGCATACGAGACCATGGACGCCTGAGGCAAGAACGCTGCATCCGTGAAGTCGCTGTCCGGCGCTGTCCAGTGCGTTCGCCCGAGCTCTGGCTCAAGGAAGCACAGCTCACCGGGACGCTCGTCTCCCGAGCCGGAGCCTTCCTTCCATGGGACAGCGATCGTCGAGAACCCGAGAGTGCGGAGCTTACGATCGTTGCCAGCATAGCGCAGATAGAGGCGTGCCTCTTCGACGATCTTGCCCACAAGAGGCGCGGTGTCGAAGCGGAAGACGCCGAGCATCTGGATGCCTTTGAGACGGATGCGTGTCGCCGCGCCGTAGTTGAGTTTCGTCTCGGCCTCATAGGACGACAGGTTGGCATCAGCGACGCACGGGAGACGTATCTCGACGTCTTGCGACAGTGTCTCAGGCGATCCAGGTGACACGACGATGGGAGGTCGCAATGCCATCCCGATTACGACCAGTACCAGCGCAAGCGAGAAACGCATTCCGAGAGGCCTCCGTGTGCGGCCTATGGCAGCCGCGGTTGGCTGGCAGGATGCCGCGCCCTAGACCTTCGGCGTAGCTGTCGAGACCGCCGTCGTGCCGTCAGGCAGTTTGGTCTCATCGTAGTCGCCGAAGAGCAGGGGTTCCATGTGCCGCAGGCACAGGTAGATCGCATAGGCGAGCATGCGGATCTCGACGTCGGCATGCTCGTTGGCGCGCGCCTCGATGAAGTGACGCCAGGCCCTGACGTTCGCCGTGACGACGACCGGGGCTTCCGTCTCGTTGGGAAGCAAGGCCCTGGCTGCCTGTTGGATGCGCTTGCGCCGCGCGGTCCTGCCCTGGGCGGCCAGCGCCTCGGAGCCCTGAAGCTGCAGCTCCGCTAGCTGTTGCTCGAGCAGCGCATGACGCCGTGCCGTCTCGTCAATGCGCGCTTCGAAGTCTCGATGGAGCTCGGGAGTCTCCCTGAACTCAGGACGTTCGACGAATCGGAGCGTCTGTGCCGAGACATACCGCTGACTGACCTGGGAAAAGGCGAATCCTGCCCGGTGCCGCACGAGCTCGTGGGTTACGCTTCTGGAGATGCCATAGCAGAGGAACGTGAACGTCGCATGCTCCAGTACCGACCCGTGGCCGGAGCCCCGGATGTTGGCAAAGTACCGGGCCGCTTCGGCGTTGGTCGTGCGCTTCGGCCCGAACGACATGTAGCACAACTGGCCAGCGACTTTGCAGAGCGCTGCCGCTGGCGGAAGCTCCACGGGATCCTGCAGAGACGAGCGAAACCCGAGTGAATCATCGAAGCCGCTCAGGAACTGCTCGATCGTGGCGTCACCTATGGCGGAATGGGGCGCTGCAACGTTGGGACGAGCGAGCGTCACGACACCCGGATGCGTCAGGTAGCGCGCGCCTCCGGGCGCAACGTGCACCGGGGAATAGACGGTCGGATGGTCGCCGGGACCAAGCACCATTTCGACGGCTAGTCCGGGTAGTGGCAATGCTTGTACTTCTTGCCGCTACCGCAATGACAGGGATCGTTGCGTCCCAGCTTGCGCGTTCGCACTGCCGTGCCGCGTCCTCCACCAGATGCGGGCTCGCCGCCGGCTCCCTCTTCGAACACCTGATAGTGCCGGCGGGGCTGCTGTTGCTGAACGAACTGCACCCGGAACATGTAGCGCGCGATCTCATCCTGGATCGAGTGCTGCATGTCCTCGAACATCTGGAAGGCCTCTTTGTTGTACACGACGAGCGGATCCTGCTGGCCGTAACCACGCAGGTTGATGCCCTCGCGCAGGTAGTCCATGTTCGCGAGGTGTTCCATCCACTTCTGGTTGATCCGGTCCAGCGCCACCTGGCGCTCGAGATTGCGCATCGCCTCCGGATCACCCACCGCCTCGTTGATCTCGGCCTCTTTCGCCTCATAGGCAGCCGTGATGAGCTGGATCAGAAACTCTTCGAGCTCCGCCCGGCTCTTGCCGTCGAGGTCGCGTCGGCTAGCGGCCAGCGACAGCGGGAAGTACTCGTCCAGCCCCTTGTAGAGGCCGTCGAGGTCCCATTCGAGACCGGACTGCGTGTCGGGGCAGAACATCGCCACCGCGTTGCGCACCACCTCATGCAGGAAGCCGATGATCGTTTCGCGCAGGTCTGCGCCTTCGAGAATGCGCCGCCGCTCGGCATAGATCACTTCGCGCTGCTTGTTCATCACGTCGTCGTACTTGAGCACGTGCTTCCTGATCTCGAAGTGGTGCTCTTCGACCTTCTTCTGAGCGCGTTCGATCATGCGCGAAAGTATCTTCGCGTCCATAGCCTGATCGTCGGGCCAGGTCCGCAGGAGCGGGTGCTGGCTCCGATCGCCGAACAGCCGCCAGAGCTCATCCTCGAGCGAGACGAAGAAGCGGCTTTCGCCCGGGTCACCCTGTCGGCCGGAACGTCCGCGCAACTGGTTGTCTATGCGCCGGCTCTCATGTCGCTCCGTGCCGAGGATGAACAAGCCCCCTAGTCGCCGCACCTCGTCCGCCGCCTTCTGATATTCCTCGGGCGTCTGCAATGCTACGGAGTCGAGCACCGACGGTTTGCCGCCGCGGCGATAGGACAGTTCAGGCTCAGTCTGATCCTCTGCGCCGCCAGGTTCTTCGTCGCCTTCGGACGGAGCGGCGGAAGGACCGGCATCCTTGCTGGCTTGCTGATCCTCGTCGCCGACGGGCTTTCCGCCCAGCAGGATGTCGACGCCTCGGCCCGCCATGTTCGTCGCAATGGTGACGGCGCCCTTGCGACCGGCCTGCGCGATGATGACAGCTTCCTTCTCGTGGTACTTGGCGTTCAGGATGTTGTGCGGTATGCCGTGCCGCAGGGCCTCATCGAGATTGTCCAGAGTCTCTTCGTCGGTTTCGAGACCCAGCATCTCGGCAATCTCGCGCAGATTGGCCTCTGCGAGCGGGTCGGGTTCCATCCCGAACTCGCGAACCAGCGGGGCCAGCTTGCCCAGCGTCAGCGTATCCAGATCCTGGTTGAGAAGGGCGGTGTACGAGTCCTTCTTTGCCCGGTCGAGCTTGGACGCCTCGAGCCTTCGTCGGATCAGCGAGATCATGCACAGAACCTGCAGACGATCGTAGGTGATGCGGCCCGAGACACGCTCCGACATCTCGATGGACCGGGTGCCCACGAGTACAGGCTGCTGCAGCGCGTACAGGCGGAGGATCTCCGCCGCGATTCCCCGGTACTTGTGCTCCGCGTACTTGTAGATCACGTCCGGATGGTCTTTGCGGATCATCGGGCGGTGCGTCGGCACCACCACCACGTCGAGCCCGTAGATCTTCCGGAACTCGTCTTCCTCGGTCTTCGCCGTACCCGTCATGCCCGCCAGTTTCAGGTACAGGCGGAACAGGTTCTGGAACGTGATCGTCGCCAGGGTCTGCGACTCATGCTTGATCTCTACGTCTTCCTTGGCCTCGATCGCTTGATGGAGACCGTCGGAGTACCGCCGGCCGAACATTAGCCGGCCCGTGAACTCATCCACAATGATGATCTCGCCGTCACGCACGACGTAGTCAATGTCCTTCTTGAACAGCGCATGCGCCTTCATAGCAGCCGTGACGTAGTGCATCATCTGGGGATCGTCGGCCAGGTTGCGAACGCCCAGCATTGCCTCTATGCGAGCTATGCCCGCGTCCGTCGGCGAGACCGTCTTCTGTTTCTCGTCCACCAGGTAGTGGATGTTGGGGTTGTTCCGATCGTGGTCCGGGTCGTCTCGTTCGGCTTGTGTAGTGGCGTCCTTGCCTCTGCGCAACTGGCGCACCACGCGGTCCACTTTGTAGTAGAGGCTTGTGTCCTGCTCGACGAAGCCCGAGATGATGAGCGGCGTCCGCGCCTCATCAATGAGGATGCTGTCCACTTCGTCCACGATCGCGTAGTGCAGGTCTCGCATGACGAGACTGTCGCGATGGAACGCCATGTTATCGCGCAAATAGTCGAAGCCGAACTCGTTATTGGTGCCGTAGGTCACGTCGCAGGCGTACGCCTCTCGCCTGGTGATCCGCCTGCAGAAAGTGAACCGAGGGTCTGGATCCTCGTAAGCCGGATCGTAGATATAACTGCCGCCCTCGTCGCCTGTCTCGGGGCTCTGACCCTGGATGATCCCCACGCTCATGCCCAGCAGATGATAGATCGGGCCCATCCAGACGGCGCCCACTTTGCTCAGGTAGTCGTTGGCAGTCACAAGGTGTGCGCCTCGGCCTGCGAGGGCGTTCAGGTAGAGCGGCAGCGTCGCCATGAGGGTCTTGCCCTCACCCGTTTTCAGTTCTGCAATGCGTCCGTCGTGTGCCACCATGCCGCCGATGAGCTGCACATCGTAGTGCCGCTGGCCCAGGGTTCTCTTTGCGGCCTCCCGGACGATGGCGAAGGCTTCCGGCAGAACCGCGTCCAGCACCTGGTCCAGAGCACGCCGGACCTTGTCCTTCCGCTCGGATTCGAGCACTCCGTCCCGATTGAGCGCCTCGAGCTTGGCCGCCCATTCACGTTGGACGTGGGCGCGCAGTTCATCCGTTCGATCCCGGAGCTGGTGGTTGCTGAGCTTCTCGATCTGAGGCTCTAACGCGTTGATGCGTTCGACCGCACCCCGATAACGGGCGATATCCTTCTCGTTGCTGTCGAATATGCGACGCAGGAATGCGGTCATATGCTTGGACCCTCAATGTGACCCCGATGAATGGGGAACACCCAAACGGCCACCGACCCCGATTGTGGGGGGACCGGCGGCCGGAACTGCGCTGAGTATACCCATGGCCGCTGAGCACCGTCAAACGAGGATGGCAGTCAGCTCGTGGGCGCGGACCGGACGGCCATCCGGGCAGCCTCAGAGGATATACTGCAATGAAAGCCATGACCGTCCCTGCCGCTACTGCGTTTCTAGATCGTCGCCTAACCAAGCGCTTCGATGTTCCGCTGGCGCTGCTGACGCTCAGCATCACGGCGCTCGGTCTGGCAGCCCTCCACACCATCGAGGTGGATGGCGCACTGCCATACTTCCGCAAGCAGCTTGCGTTCGCGCTGGTTGGGCTTATCGTGATGGTCTCCATGGCGCTGCTGGGTCATGAGAGGTTCCAACGGCATCTCCGCGCGGTCTATGTCCTGAACCTCGTGTTGCTGGCAGCGGTTCTGATCACCGGGCACGAGGCCAAGGGCTCTGTGCGTTGGTTCGCCATCAGTCAGTTCCGTTTGCAGCCGTCGGAACTCGCCAAGCTGTTCATCATTCTGACGCTGTCCACACTGTTCTATCGGTACCGCGAGCGCATAGACAGGCCGGTGACTGTAGTGCGCAGTCTGGCGCACATCGCCGTGCCCCTCATATTGATCCTGAAGCAACCGGATTTGGGCACGACGCTGGCCATCGGCGGTATCTGGTTCGGAATGGCGTTCATTGCCGGTGTCCCGCTCCGATATCTGGCGGTGGTGGTCCTCTGCGCTGTGGCGCTCTTCGGCCTGATGGTGAAGCTGAGCTTTGTGCGCGACTATCAGTTGCAGCGGCTGCTCGTGTTTGTGAACCCTTCGAACGATCCGCGCGGCGCCGGCTATCAGGTCAACCAGGCGCGCATTGCGATCGGGTCAGGGCGAGTGTTCGGCAAAGGTCTGGGTCGTGGCACGCAATCACAGGGCGAGTTCATCCCCGAGCGCCAGACGGACTTCATCTTCACGGTCATCGCCGAGGAGGGCGGATTCCTGCTGTCAACCATCACGGTTGTCCTGTATGCAGCGCTCGTGCTCAGGGGATGGCACCTTGTCGCCCATGCAGGAGACGAGCTGGGCCGGAATGTGGGGGCCGGCGTACTCTCCATGATCACATTCCACGGCCTTGTCAACATGGCGATGAATGTAGGCCTCGGACCGGTGACAGGCGTGCCTTTGCCCCTTGTTTCCTACGGAGGCAGTTCCCTGATCGTGACGATGGCAGGGATCGGCTTGCTCCTCGGGATCGGCATGCGGCGTGATCCGCTGGTATTCTGACGGCACACGACATGGGCGCTGACAGACGGCCGCTGACGCGCCTCGAGACGTTGCGGGCGCTGAAGCTCTCGAACCTGGAGGCAGTCGCGGCAACGGTCCATGTCTCCCTGACAGGCGGCGCGTTTCAGACCGGTTTCGCGCTATGGCTCGGCGCCAGCAGCTTCTGGATGGGTGTCATCGGGGCCGTGCCAACGATAGCGGCACTTGTACAGCTCGGCTCATCGCTGTTGGTCGAACGCCTGGGCGAGCGCAAGGCGCTCACGGCGTGGTTCTCTCTGATCGCCAGAACGCTCTGGCTCCCGATCCTGCTTCTGCCCTGGGTTCTGTCAGGCGAGCTGCGCCTGATTGGCTTTGTGGTCCTGCTGACGCTTTCGAGCGTCGCCATACAGGTTCCTGTGCCAGCCTTCACATCCTGGCTGTCTGATCTCGTGCCGGCCGACCATCGGGGGCGCTACTTCGGGCGGAGGAACATGCTCGCCGGCCTCACCACCATGGCAGCGTCGCTGCCCCCCGCGTGGTTCCTTGATCGTGCCGTTGCCAGGGGGTGGGTGTCGGAGCCTGCAGGATTCGCGGTGCTGTTCGGCGTGGCAGTGGTGTTTGGGCTGATCAGCTTCGCGCTGCTGTTGCGCACTCCCGAGCCTCCGATGGCCAAGGTCCTTCACGAAGGGGCGCACGGAGCTTCCGGAATGTTGGCGGCCTACCGCGCCCCGCTCAGGGATGCAGGTTTCCGGAAGGTGCTGTGGTTCGGCGGCCTGTTTGCCGTGGGGCAGTTCCTCGCGGCGCCGTTCTACACCGTGTACGCTCTGCAGGAACTCAAGTTGTCCTACATGTGGTTGCAGGTGCTGGGCGCGGCGGCATCGCTGGCGGCGCTGGCCTCCATGCCTCTGTGGGGGTATCTAGCGGACCGGTTCGGCAATCGGCCGCTTCTCATCATCGCCGTGGTCGGTGTGTCAGCGGCGCCACTGCCATGGGTTGCGGCTCGTCCTGACGCGATGGTGACCACGCTGGTCATCCTGATACTGGGCAACCTTATGGGCGGCGTGATGTGGGCGGGAGTCGGACTGCTGCAGTTCAACGTCGTGATAGAGGCCACGCCATCCGAAGGCCGAAGCGTCTATGTGGGAGCTCTGTCGGCGATCACGGGGCTCGCAGGCGGGCTGGCTCCCATCGCCGGCGGTCTGATCATCGAGGGCCTGCGGCAGCATCCCGTCTCGGTTCTAGGGGTCAGCATGAACGCCTATCACATGCTCTTCGCGATCAATGCCGTCACCAGGATCGTAACCCTGCCGCTGGTTCGGGCTCTGCCAGCGTCGAGCGCTGCCAGCGCATCGGAGGTACTTGGCCAGCTCGGCGCCGTCCGTGTGTCGAGTCTCATTCAGATGCAACGGCTGCAGCGTGGGCAGACCGAGACGGAGCGCCGGAAGGCCGTGAATGCCCTGAGCGCCTCCCGGCTGTCCCTCGCTGTGCAGGAGCTGACGCAGGCATTGAACGATCCGAGCCACCGCGTTAGGCGCGAGGCCGCCCGAGCGCTCGGAGAGATCGGTGACGCGAGCGCTGTGCGAGCACTGGTCGAGCGACTCGAGGATCCATCCCCCTCGGTGGCGCTCGAAGCAGCCGAGGCGTTGGGTCGGATCGGCGGACCCGAGTCATCGGCGCATCTTGCGAGATTGCTCGACTCCGATAACAGCGAAATGCGCGGGGCGGCGGCGCGCGCTCTGGCGAGGATCGGGGATCGCGCCCGTGCGCATGATCTGACCGTGGCGCTGGAGCGGGCTCTGGAGCGGCGCGAGTGGGACGAGGCGCAAACGTTCGTCGAGGCCCTCGGCCACTGCGGCGATCACGAGACTGCCATGCGCCTGGTCGACCTGCTGACCCATGAGCAGCGGGGCATCAGGAGCGCAGTCTATGACGCTATCGGCGAGCTCGGGGACGCGAGCGTTGGAGGCAGCGTGGAAGCCGCATATCGCAAGGAGGCAGATCCCACGGTGCTCGTGCATGGCGCGTTCGCCCTTGCGGCCACCGGACGCGTATCCGCTTTACCTGCAATGTACGCCAGCCTGCGGGCCACGACGAATGATGTGGCCCGCAAGCAGATCGCCAGTGCAATCGGCGTGTTGCTTGGCGATCAGCGTGTGTACCGCGTTCTTGCCTCCGGGGCGATGGATCAGGACCTCGCCGTCGTGCGGATGATACGGGAGTTGGGCGTGCGCCGTAAGGACGATACCGACTTCGGATGGAGACGCCGAAGCAAACTGGCGCAGTCGGCGGCGGAGGCCTTCGGCGAGGGCGATCTCAGCCGTGCGGGCGAGATACTGGCGAAGATCCCGCGCCACTGGGGGCCGGTCGGCGAGATGCTCGACCACGCGCGTCAGTTGGCTTCGACGGGCCCGTGCACGGTGGAAGAGGTCGTGGTGGTCGTCGCGGGCGTCCACTACCTCCTTACCACGGCGATGGAGGCGACCTAATGAAAAGGGTTGTGAGCATCAGCCTTGGCACGTCGAAACGGGATAAGTCGGCCGTTACCACGATAGGCGGCGAGGAAATCCGGATCGAACGCATCGGTACCGACGGCGACAAGCGACGGTTTGCGCGGCTGGTGGCAGAACTCGATGGCCGGGTTGACTGCTTCGGCGTGGGAGGGACGGATGCCTACCTTCACGCCGGAACGCGCCGCTACGCATTCAGGGAGACTCTCCGACTCATGGAGGGTGCGAGGGCCACGCCGTGGGTGGACGGAAGCGGCCTCAAGCACACGCTGGAACGGGAAACGGTTCGGTACCTCGATGAGAAGGGTATCGTGCCGTTCGGGAACATCGCAGTGCTGCTCGTTGCCGCCGTTGACCGGTTCGGCATGGCTGAGGCGCTGGCCGCCCGAGCGCGTTCCATCGTCTTCGGCGACCTGATCTACGGTCTGGGCATTCCGGTGCCCATCCGGTCGTGGAGGACGCTGCAGGTACTGGCCAGAATCGCGCTTCCGCTGGTGGTTCGCGTGCCGATCGAGTGGCTCTATCCCACGGGCGCCAAACAGGAGCAGACCGTGCCGCGCTTTCCGCGCTTCTTTGAGCGCGCGGACGTGGTGGCAGGGGACTGGCACATCATCCGGCGGAACATGCCCGAACGCCTGGACGGCAAAGTCGTGTTGACCCAGTCCAGTCGCGCCGCCGAGGTTGAACTGCTCAAGCGCCGCGGTGTTCGGATGCTGGTGACCACAACGCCCGAGATAGCAGGCGAGGCCTTCGCCACCAATGTGATGGAGGCCGTGCTTGTGGTTCTCTCGGGTCGCCGACCCGACGAGTTGACGCCCGAGTGGTACTTGGGTAGACTGCGTGATCTCGGATGGCGTCCTTCGATCCGCCGATTCGACGACTCTCAACCAGTCCTGAACAGCGATCCACTGCACTCATGAACTCCGCGCAACCCTCTCCCTTCGCGTTCATCATTCATCCCATTGACGTGAAACGGGATGTGGCGCGTCGGTACCCTGCCCTGGGACTCCTGCCCGAGCGCGTGATCGAGTGGTTGATCAAGCGGCGCGAACCGATGCCTGTGGCGGAGCTTCACGGCATACGGTCGGCAATCGGCGTAGAGGCCTCCGGCTGGCTGATAGGTTGTCCGCTCAGCCCTCGGCAGTTCGTCGAGCTGCCGGTTGAGTTCGTGTACGACAAGCTGGAGCAATGCGGCCGGATCGCCGAGGAACTCGGAGCGGGCATCATCGGTCTGGGAGCGTTCACTTCCGTGGTCGGTGATGGCGGCATCACGCTGTCCCAACGGCTCAAGATCGCCGTCACGACGGGCAACTCCTACACAGTTCGGACCGCCATGGACGGTGTCATGAAAGCCGCTGAGCTCATGGGCATCACCATCGGCGAGGCACGGGGCGCAGTGGTGGGCGCATCGGGCTCCATCGGCGCCACTTGCACCGAGCTGCTGGGGCGGCACGCCGCGTCGGTGGCGCTGGTTGGCCGAAATCGCGAGCGACTCGATGATGTAGCGGCTCGTCTGGCCACGGGAACGCGCGCGGAGCTCAGCGTTCACACCGATGTGCAGGAAGGCCTGCGTGACGCAGACGTGATCGTAACAGTCAGCAGCGCTGCCGATGCCATCGTGGAGCCTCACTATCTGAAGCGGGGCTGCGTCGTATGTGACGTCGCGCGCCCTCGTGACGTATCGGTACGTGTCGCTCGTGAACGCGACGATGTGCTGGTCATTGAAGGCGGCGTCGTTCAGGTTCCCGGCGCCATGCGCTGCACGAAGTTCGGCGGGGAGGCTCCGTTCAGTTTCGGCTTCCCGCCCGGGACGGCCTATGCGTGCATGTCGGAGACGATGGCGCTTGCTCTCGAAGGTCGTCTTGAGAGCTTCACGCTGGGCAAGACGGTCAGCGTGGAGCAGGTGGATGAGATCGGTCGTATTTGTGACCGGCACGGCTTCAGGCTAGCGGGTTTTCGGTCATTCGAGCGGGCCGTCACAGAAGAAGAAATCGCTCGCATCAAGTCGCGGGCGGGGAGATAGCGGTGAGTCAGGAATGGACACGGCGTGAGTTCGTCGCGGCCAGCGCCGCCGCCGGACTGGGATTGCTGGGCGTTGCCGACGTGGACGACAAGGCATTGAGCAAGCCCATGCCGATGCGCACGCTCGGGCGCACGAAGGCCAGAGTCTCCGTGATCGGCTTTGGCTCCGCGCCCCTCGGTCATAGCTTCCAGTCGCAGGAGACCTTCGACCGCGTAGTCGGCGAAGCCATAGATCTCGGCGTCAACTACATCGACACGGCGACGATCTACGATGTCGCTCAGGAACGACTGGGCTCCATCGTGAAGCCTCGGCGTGACAAGCTCTTCGTGGTAACGAAGACGCGGGGTATGTCAAAGGACCGCGTGCTCGCCACCATCGAGGAGAGCCTGCGCTTGCTGAAGACCGACTACCTTGACCTGGTCCATCTCCACAATATCGGCGACTTCGATGTCGAGAAGTTCGGCGATCCCGACAGCCCTCTGAGCGGCTTGAAGGAAGCCCGGAAACAGGGAAAGCTCAGGTTCATCGGCGTGAGCGGGCATCAGAGAGTGCAGAAGATGGCCGATGCCGTGGCGACAGGTGAAATAGACGTGGTTATGCCCGCGCTGAACTTCGTGGACCAGCACATCTACGCCTATGAGACCAGGGTGCTTCCCGTCGCGCGAAAGCAGCGTGCGGGCATCGTCGCCATGAAGGTGCTGGGCGGAGCTCCCAACTTCGCCTACCGCAATCCCGTACCCGCTTTCGTCCCGAAAGAACACATCAACGATGCCATCCGCTACGCGCTCAGTCTGGAGGGCGTGACGACGGCAGTGATCGGGTTCAACTTCGTCGAGCAGGTGCGGCAGGCCGTGGCGGTCGCCAAGACTTTCAAGCGCCTTACTTCAGAAGAGACAACGCGACTGTCCAACGAAGGGCGCCGACTCGCCAGTGCATGGGGGCTCCATCTGGGTCCTGTGTAGGTTCGCCGGGCAGTTGTTGCCTGTGCGGCCCGGGGGGCGGAGATCGCCGGAGTGCAACGCTCCTGCCCGCTGTCAGCATCCGTAGGAGGGTCTACAGAGGTTCGAGGTAGGCTCGGGTCGTCTCGACGATGCGCCTGAACCACGCGCCAGAGGGATCCACCATGGGGAGCCACCATGCCGTCGGCCTGTGGTCGGTGTGTTCCATCCCTTCGGTCACGAGGATCGCGTCTCGCACGATGCGCAGGCGGGCCTCTTCAGCTTGTAGCGTTATCTCGCGCAGTCGGTTCCGGATGCCGATAACTGCATCGGATCGTTCGGCGTTGCGGCGCATGGCTCGCAGGTCACGCAACCTTCGCAGGATGGTGCGGCGACGCTCGAGCAGGCTGGTCACAGCGCCGCTGAGCGCGGCCCGTCGGTTGCGTTCCTCAGCATTCCAGTCTTTGACGCTCCGGAAGTGCGCGCTCTTCTCCGCCTCTCGGCGCGGCAGCTCGGCTTTGATCTGACGCAACTCGGCATGGAGATCCGCAGTTTCGCGCGCCAGGGATTGCGTCGCATCGTGAGCGGCCCGTAGCTCGGCCAGGAGACGATCGTACTCGTCACGACTGCGTATCCATCGCGTCGGCTCACGCTGCTCAAGGAATGTTAGGAGGGCGCGGGTACTTCGGATGTCGGCCAGCTCGTCGAGGAGTTGTTGCTGTTCCTGAGACACTGCGCGCCATCGCGACGCGACGGTGGACATCGGCAGGGCCTGTGCACCGAATGGTATGCGGAACGGCTCCGGCAGTCTGACGACTGTGTCCACCTCTGCGGCAGAGTCCCATGTCTGGTAGTGCAAGCGTACGATGGGATAGGCGGGCACCGATACGCCGCGGGAACGAAGCGCGTTGTTCATCTCTCGGGTTCGGTGAACGTAGAGCGAACCTGCCTCGTTGAAGACGAAGACGAACTCGCGTGCCAGCATCGAGATCAGCGCCACGGCCTTGCCAACGAGCACAAGATCGCTTCCGAGATGCCGCGTGAGAACTGCGGCCAGGTCGGCTACCGACTCGATGGGGCGTTCCAGCCGTATGCGAATGGGGTTGCGCGTCTCGATGTGAACGGCGCGCAGCGTAACACGCAGTGTGCCCCGCCCGTGTCCAGGTACGACAAGGTCGAACGGCAGCGCGCCGAGCCCGAACTTGTCCAGCGTATAGATGTCGCTGCCCGAGACGGCGTCGTTATATGCATCGGCAGCAAGGCGACGCGTTGCAGGATTCAGGAACAGATCCACAAATCCAAAGCGCGGCCTATGGCATGTGTCCGGAGCGAACCTGAGGAGCTCCGACGTGCTGGTTACGCTGTAATCGTGCATGGAACGGCCCATCACGAGGGACAGGAGCCGCGGGTACATGCGCTGGTAGAGGTGCGTCAGCGTCGCCTCGGGATGGGATCGGCAGCCCTCGCAGCATTCGGCGATCAGGTCGGCGCCGATTCTCTGGGCTTGCTCTCGCACGTCGGGCGAATCGATGGCGTCCACTGTGCCGTCAAAGCCCCATTCGAGCATATGGCGGATGCCGGGCGCAACATCCCGGAGTCTGAGTTCGCTTACGATGGTGTCGGTGGCTGCGGTGTACACGAGACCACGCCAGCCCCATGCGCACGTGACCTCGTCAATGAATGCCTGTCGCCGTTCGCCGTGCTTCGCCGCCACCAGATTGAACGGAATCCCATGACGTGTGAAAGTATGACGGGTGGGGAAACACTCGCTCCCAAAGAGCGCGGAGATCTCGCCCGCAGCGGACCACAGGTCCTTGGTGGCGCCATCGTTATGCGGAAGCAGCTCGAATCGCTTGTCGCCGGACAGGCGCGTGTGGGCTTTGGCGAAGTAGTCTGTGTCATGAACGCCGAGCACCATATGACCGCCGATGTCAGCCTCATCGAGCAACACGCGGAGGACGGCCTTCATGGGCTCGTCCCACCATACGGTCTGACCCAGGGCCAGGAATGGCGCAGCAGGATGCTGCGCTCGGATGTGGCGCAGCACGGAAGTCGCCGGCTGATTGTCGTTGGTGCTAGGCTGCAGTGACTGCATGCTCCCTTCGCCGAGATGACGGGCGCGGTTCAGTGTACCAGAGGACGGGCCCACCCGCGATTTGACCCTCGATCGAACTTAAGGCTATAATCGCGCCACATTCCACTTCACTGAGGACGAGTGCATTATGAGCGAGCCCACCTCCTTCTTGCTCCCATCCGACCGAATACCGAAGGCCTGGTACAACCTGAACGCCGATATGCCTGAGCCGATTCCGCCGCCACTTCATCCGGCTACCCGTTTGCCTGCGGGGCCGGACGACCTGACCGCCATTTTCCCTGAGAACCTGGTGATGCAGGAGGTCACACCCGAGCGCTGGGTCGAGATCCCCGATCCCGTGCGTGAAGTGCTTGCGCTCTGGCGGCCGACGCCGCTCCTTCGCGCTGTGCGTTTGGAGCGACATCTGCAGACTCCGGCTCAGATCTATTACAAGTACGAGGGCGTCAGTCCGGGCGGTAGCCACAAACCCAACACGGCCGTTGCGCAAGCTTACTACAACAAGATCGCCGGCACCAAGCGGCTTGCGACGGAGACCGGAGCCGGTCAGTGGGGCTCCTCCCTCGCGCTCGCCTGCAGCCTGTTTGGCCTGGAGTGCCGCGTCTACATGGTGAAGGTGAGCTTCGAGCAGAAGCCGTACCGCAAGCTCATGATGCAGACGTGGGGCGCCGAGGTGTTCGCAAGCCCGAGCGACCAGACCGAGTTTGGTCGGCGTGTTCGCGAGCAGGATCCGGAGTGCGCCGGCAGCCTTGGCATCGCCATCAGCGAGGCCATCGAGGACACGGTGAAGACGCCGGGCACGAAGTACTCGCTCGGCAGCGTGCTGAACCACGTGATCCTGCACCAGACCGTGATCGGCCTTGAGGCTCTAGAGCAGATGGAGATGGCCGGACCGGAGCCCGATATCATCATCGGCTGTGTTGGCGGCGGCAGCAACTTCGCGGGGTTGGCTTTCCCGTTCGTTGAGAAGAAGCTGGCTGGCAAGGCATCATACAAGATCGTGGCGGTCGAGCCAACGGCCTGCCCGTCCATGACGCGCGGCGATCTGCGCTATGACTTCGGCGACACTGCGGGCATGACACCGCTCATGATGATGAAGACTCTCGGGCACGAGTTCATGCCGCCGCCGATCCATGCCGGCGGGCTTCGGTACCATGGCATGGCTCCGATGGTGAGCCATGCGCACAAGCTCGGGCTCATTGATGCGGTCGCGGTGCCCCAGACTCATGTCTTCGACTCGGCTGTTACCTTCGCGAGGACCGAGGGCATTGTGCCTGCGCCGGAGTCGGCTCATGCCGTCGCGGTTGCGATGGACGAGGCTATCGCGGCCCGCGAGGCCGGACAGAAGAAGGTCATCCTGTTCGGGCTGAGCGGGCACGGGATGCTCGACCTGACCAGTTACGAGAACTTCCTCGCGGGGCGGCTGCAGGATGTCTGATCGGCGCTAGCCACTGATAGGGCAGATGATGCATGCGGCAGGCTGCGCGGAGGGGCGTCTATGGCGTCCAGCCGCACAGCCTGCTTTTCACGTGCGAGGCATGGGAGTCTTGTTGAACTGGTCCTGCCACAGCAGGTTGCGGAGAGCTTCGACCATGCCTTTGGCGACATCCTGAACCGATCGTTCGCTGGCACGGGCATCAGCTTCGGTAACAGCCAGCAAGGTGCGCCGTCTGGCAATGACGCGAGTCTGGTCGCTGCTCAGTCCGAGCTCGAACGCAACGAGACCGTCGTCGAACAGAGCGTTGACGGATTTCGCCAGAGCCTCGGCCCGCGCCGCCGGCGCGTCGCCCTCGGAAGACGCGAGGCGCACGATGACGGTACCGTTCATCTTGACGTCGAATGCTTGGGCGCCGTCCTTCTCCGTGGGGAACACGCCTGCGGCAATGGAAGGATCGGTGGCGCGGCGATTGATCGGTATGTCGAGCTCGCGCAGGAGCCGGATCAGAGCCTGGGCGCGCTCCACCGAAGGCGGGTGAGTGCGGTAGATGCCGAGCTCCACCTCGGGCTTCAGACGTTCCTGGCGGTAAAGGCGTTCCATGAAAGTCAGGAGGCCGACGGGATTGTACTTCGTGCGTTTGAGGTAATGGACCGCGGCATTGTCGGCGTCCTTCTCCGCCTCCACGCCATACCCGCTCAGCTTTGCGGTCATCCAGAGCTGGCCAGCCAGCAGAAGGTTGGACGTCGTGTCGGTTCCACCCTTGCCAAGAAGCACAGAGATCAGCGCCGGGCCGAGGGCAGCCAGCTGCATCTTCTCCTGCTCGGCGATAAGCTTCATCATATGCCGATGGGCAGCGTGGACGACTTCATGGGCCAGCACTCCCGCGAGCTCGTCATCGGACTTGGCGAATGCAAGGAGCCCGCTGTTGACATAGATGAACCCGCCGGGCATCGAATACGCGTTGACGTCTTTGTCCTCGACCACGCGGAACCGGTACTCAAACTGCTTCTTGCTGGAGAGCCCCCAGAGAATAGGTACCGTCACCTCATTTGCGATGCCGGCTATCTCCCTGCCGATACGCTCGACGCGCTCGACCGTCGCTGGGTCGGTCACGAACTTCACCGTCTTGTCGTGCTCAGCGGCGCTCTCGCGTCCGAGCTTCACGTCGGGATCCTCAGACGGCGCAGGATCCTGGGGAGCCTGAGCGCGACCCGCCTGTCCCAGGGTCAGTACCAGGACAGCGATCAGCAGGCGGATCAGTTGTCGGTTCAGTAAAGCGCTCATTGCACCCCAGTCGCTCGCTCGCGATAGTACCTCACCTGTATAGACGCCGTCTGCGACACATAGGGATCATCAACTCCTGGCGCTGCATCCTGAATATGCACTCGGTAGGGTATACGAACGTAGCATGCACACGGTCACGCATATCTTGAGAGACGTCTGTGTTTGGACTGCGCTGATCGCCGGTCTGGCGGTTGCTTGCGTTGCCCGGTCATCCTCGGTCGTTGAGCCTGAAGTGCTCGCGCGTATCGCGCACCCCAGGCCCGTGACGATTCGGCGGCACGATTTGACGGCGGGGATCACTGAGCCACGCGCAGGTCGTCGCTTCGCGGCGGCAGTGCGAGTCGAGGCGGAGCGTGCAGGCGCTCAGGAGACCCGCTTCGTCGTCTATGCGCCGGACGATACCATGCGGCCTCTCGCGACGCGCGTCGCGCGGTTCCTCGGACTGCTGTGGGCCTACGCCGACACACGCTTCCGCGTGCTGTCGCCGCGATTGCGCTCCGGCGTTGCGAGCGTGTGGCTGTGTCGCGACGGCAGCGGGGGCGCCGAGCAGTCCCGTGACGCCATACACATCTATGAGGCGAGCGCGGACCGGTCGGACCTCGAATGGGCTCGGACCTTAGCCCATGAGTACGGGCACTACCTGTTGCCCGGCCCTTCTGGCTATGCGGAGCCGGAGCCATGGTCCAACGGCATCCTCGGGGAGCGGCTGTTTCTCGGGTGGCTTCGCGACGACATCCGCGCCGGCGTTCTTCCGGCGTCCGACTCGGTGTATCTGACAGCCGACACGGCTAATGAGTACCATGCCAAGCAGGTCGAGCCGCTGGTTGAGCGTATCGCCCGTCGCGGGGTTGATCGTGCCCTGATCGACGATCGTGGCCGGCGCGGGATGGACGAGGCGATCGCGCTGCTTCTCTACGCAGCGAGACTGCACGGTACGAATGCGCTTGCCGACATGCTCGACTGGCTGCCCACGCGCACGGGAAGGCAGGCGACCGGATCCGACTATCTTTCCGCTTACGAAGCGTGGCTCGGCGGATCCGATCTGTTTCGTCATGGGTCGCTCGCGCCGACTGGCGATCCGACGGGCACGGCCCGTGAATCGTACCGGGCGTACATACCATCGGGCTCATGGCGTGTCCAGGTCTGCGGACGTCGTCTTGTCAGCGTTGAGGGGTGCGTTGTCAAGCCGGCAGATGACGGGTGGCTCGTTCAGGCGCGAGCATCAGCGTGGAGGCGCGTCGAGCTGGATGGCCCTCCCGTCACCGGCGAACAGATCGTGTGGACGAAAGACAGATCTAGATAGCTTCGGTTGGCGGCGGAACGTGAGGCGAAGGATCGCCGACGACATCCCTCACTGCGGCCACGACGCTGTCATCTCCGACGAGTACTCTGGCCGCCTGGGTTAGCAGTTGCGACCAGGCGCGCTGGCCGGAGCCGTCCGTGAAGTCCCGGGCTTCCACCGGAGGATCATCCACAACGATCAGCCGCGCACCCCGGCCGGCAAGCTCCGACGCAAGGTTAAGGTTGCGCAGGTTGCCATGGCCGACGGGGATGGGGGCGATGACCACGAGCCGCGCGCGGGCGGCGAGGTCCAGCGCCATCTGATACGACCCATCGGAGATGGGGGAGAACGGCTCCTCTGTCGCGCAAGGTATCCCAAGCGCCGAGGTCACCCCTTCGTCGGTGTCAAGGCGGTTAAGAACTCCTGCGGTCAGGCGATATCCCGCTCGCGCTAGCTCGGCCATCATGGCCGAGCCGGTGCCTCCGCCGCAGATCACATGGATGTACGGAGCATCGGGCGAGGCTTTATCATCGCCGCGCAACACAGGGGTTACCATGGGCCGAGCCGTTACCGGATTGGCTGACAACTGAAACGGTATGCCATAGGCCGTCTGCAGCGAGGAACTGGCAAGGACGGTTGCGGGCGGACCATCAGCGAGGATCCGGCCGTTTGCGAGCAACACCAGCCGATCGCACCATTCGGCGGCCACATTGAGATCATGAAGGGCCGCGATGGCGCATAAGCCCTCGCGTCGCGTCATGCGGCTGATGAGCCGAAGCATCTCCGACTGATGCGCAATGTCCAGATGCGCGGTCGGTTCATCCAGCAGCATGATGGACGGTGACTGAGCTATGGCCCGAGCGAGGATCACACGGCGATGCTCGCCGCCAGAGAGCGCCGTGACAGGGCGCTCGGCGAGATGCAGGACGTCGGTGGCTGCCATGGCACGGGCGGCTATGGCATGGTCCGTCACTGTCCGATCTGCGGTACAGGAGCGGCTCGCAGATGCTGTGGCCTTGCGTGAGTGCGGGTGACGGCCCATGAGCACCACCTCACGGACCGTGAAGTCGAATAGAGTTGGCTCCGATTGGGGAACATAGGCCATGGTCTGCGCCAGGTCACGGGCTCGATAGGCAGCCAGGTCGCGTCCATAGATGCGCACAGCGCCGCTTGTCGGCCTCACGACACCGGAGAGGGTCTTGAGCAGGGTGCTCTTGCCGGCGCCGTTGGGTCCGATCAGTCCCACCAACTCGCCTGCTTCGGCCGTGAAGCTGACGTCATGGAGAACCATGTGATCAACGTAGCCCGCGCGGATACTCGCGCACTCAACCGCAGGCGTCGGTCGCACAGGGGTTGTCATGGGAGCTCCGGAGCGGCCCG
>JAAYVH010000167.1 GCA_012517255.1 Chthonomonadales bacterium | reverse complement strand
TGCCGATCGCATGGATCCTGTGTGCCGCGATCGAATCCAGACCGCGCTGGCCGCGCTCGCCGGACAGGCGCTGCACGCGGGACGGCTGGCGATCAGGCATCCCGTCACGGGCGATGCGATGACCTTTGACGCCCCGCCGCCGGCCGACATGGCGCTCCTCAGGGAGACCCTGCGCCAGTGCTTTCCGGCTTGAGGAACCGAACGCAAGGCCGATCGCCAGGTCAGACGGTCGAAACGGCTCCGATCTCCCGGGCAATGGCATCCGCCGCCTCGACGGGATCCTCGGCGCCGGTGATGGGCCGCCCGATCACCAGGTAGTCTGCCCCGCGCCGCACAGCCTCGCTCGGCGTCATGATCCTGCTCTGATCGTTCGCCGAGGCCCACGCCGGGCGGACTCCGGGCGTGACAATGACGGCATCGTCGCCGCACCGCTCTCTCACGGCCGTGATCTCGTGGGGCGAGCACACAACGCCGTCACAGCCGTTCTGGGTGGCCAGGTGCGCCAACCTCTCGACATAGTCGGTCGGGCCAAGGTCAACGCGCAACTCGTTGGCCAGATCTTCGGCGCCCAGGCTCGTGAGCAGCGTCACGCCGAGGAGCAGCGGCGCAGCGGAGCAACGACCGTCTATCCCCTCGCTGATGCCCCGACGCGCTGCCTGCACCATGCGCGATCCGCCAGAGGCGTGGACGTTGAACATCCACACGCCGAAGCCAGCTATCGCGCGCGCGGCTCCCGCCACCGTGTTGGGGATGTCGTGCAACTTGCAGTCATAGAAAATGCGTTCGGCTCCAGCGGCGCACAGGACATCGAATATGTCGAAGCCCGCGACGTGCACCAGCTCCAAGCCCACCTTGAAAGCCCCAACATGCCCCTTGAGGGCGCAGACGAGATCGCAAGCGGCTGATGCCGAAGCGACATCGAGCGGCACGATGATGCGTTCGGATGCCTCCACCGTTCTCATCTCTCCTTACGATCGCATTGCCGGCGCCGGATCGAATGAAGCGCACGCCATGCCGAAATACGTGGGAGCTTCATAGGACAGGAGCTCGGGCTGCAGACTCGACAGGCTCAGAGCTCCGTGCAACATCAGTGTCTGCCAGTAGCTGTCCGTCATGGCTGCCTCTATGCGGTCGTTGCGCCAGGCGAGCAATCGGCGCAACGCGTTGTCCGACACTGCGCGGCAATAGGCCCGATCATGCGGGGCAGACTGCGGCGCGAACCCATACGGCCCATCTGCGCTGTGCCCGTGTCCCTGATCGGCGCTGCAGACAATGCCGATGCGTCGGCCGATGTCGCGCGCTGCGGTGACAGTGGCCCGCCCGAACGCCATGAGCGCGCGGCGAGGTAGGGCGCGATCCGGACACACAATGACAAGCTTGGGGGGACGCGCCCATTGGGCGCCAAGGAAGTAGAGGGGCACCAGAACGCCCCAGTCGGCTGGAAACACGGGAATGGGCCGTCCGGCTTGCTCGTAGCCGATCTCGACGACCTGAACACCGAGCGAGGATGCCGCCCGACCGACGGCTTCGGCCAGCTCCAGATCTACATCGAACCGCATGCCGATCCTGACGCCGTTCTCGCCGTCAACGAAGCCCGCTGCCATGGCGGCAACGCTGATCGAGATTGCTCCCTCGATGGCCACGCCATGAGGCGTATACACCACCAGTGTATCCGGCAAACGGTCCAGGCAGCGTCGGCCCAGCTCTTCCATGGCGGATCTGGTAGCCGCCATACGCCCGGGGCAGTGTGTGGCGAGTTCAGGTATCACCTCGCCGCCGTGGGGGGCTATGCACGCCCAGACGAGCATGAGGGGATCAGTGGAACGGCAGGCAGGTCGCACTGCGCCGCCGGCCGTTCCCGTCGCACATCACCGGAGACGGTTATTCCGCGCTGCCGCAGCCGCCCGACGAGGCGCACGAAGAGCAGCCGCCGGTCACGTTGGGATTGTCAATGCGAAATCCGCCGCCGTTCGGGCTTTCAACGAACTCCACGCTGGCGCCCTGCATGTACTGGAGGCTCTGGCTGTCGATGATCACCCGCAGCCCATGCTGCATGTACTCGGTATCGCCATCATCGGGGCTGGTCTCGATGCCCATGCCGTACTGGAGTCCCGAGCAGCTCGCGCCCGCCACGAAAATGCGCAGAGCATCTCCCGCCCGCTCCTCGCGCTCCAGAACCGCCTGAATCTCGGCTACAGCGCGCTCGCTGAATGTTACCGGAGCGTCGACGATCGCCTGTGCTGTCATATTGTTATCGATCCTCCCTCATCGGATCACTGCCTGATGTGCCAAGTCCGCCTGCGCGGTACTCAGGCAAGTATACGCCGAAAGCGCCCGAATCGCGCCCGCCAGTCGCGTTGACCCTCCGGCGACGCTTGCGATATACTCTTGTTAACATGGGAACAGCTCGCGCCAACCATCCGCGCCACGGCTGTTCCCTAATGCGTCTCAGCGCGCCCTCAGGAGCCCCGCCGTGATATCTCCCGAAATCTACCGCGAGATGGGTCTCAGCGATCTCGAGTACCAGCAGGTCGAAGGCATCCTCGGACGCGAGCCCACGGAGACCGAGCTTGGCATGTTCGCCGTGATGTGGTCGGAGCACTGCGGCTACAAGTTCTCGCGCCCCATCCTCTCGCTGTTCAAGAACTACCGTGAGGCGCAGGAGCAGGGCGCTCTGGAGAACGCCGGAGTGGTTCCGCTCGACGATAAGCTCGGCATCGTCTTCAAGATGGAGAGCCACAACCACCCGTCGGCGGTGGAGCCCTTCCAGGGTGCGGCGACCGGCGTCGGGGGTATCCTGCGCGACATCTTCACCATGGGCGCACGCCCCATCGCCAATCTGAACAGCCTCCGGTTCGGTCCCATCGTCGGAAGGAGCAAAGAGGCTGCCCGAAATCGGTACCTGTTCGAAGGAGTCGTGGACGGTATCGCCCACTACGGCAACTGCGTCGGCGTACCCACCGTGGCAGGCGAGGTGATGTTCCATCCCAGCTACAGCGGCAATCCGCTGGTGAATGCCATGGCGGTGGGGGTCGTCGAGCTGCAGGGCATTGCCTCGGCGCGCGCCGACGGCCCCGGCAACCCCGTCCTCTACGTCGGATCCAGCACGGGCCGCGACGGCATCCATGGAGCCACCTTCGCGTCGGTTGAGCTCGGTCCGGACTCCGAGAGCCGACGACCGAACGTTCAGATGGGCGACCCGTTCATGGAGAAGCTCCTCATCGAGGCCACCCTCGAAGCTCTGGCAACGGGCGACGTTGTCGGCATTCAGGACATGGGAGCCGCCGGACTGACCTGCTCGACGTCGGAAACTGCCTCCAAAGCAGGAACCGGCATGGAGATAGATGTGCTCAAGGTGCCGCGGCGGGAGTCCGGCATGACCCCCTATGAGGTGATGCTGTCGGAGTCGCAGGAGCGGATGCTCGCGATCTGCCGCAAAGGAGCCGAGGAGCGCGTCGCCGCAGTGTTCCGCAAGTGGGGTCTGAACGCGGTGGTAATAGGTCACGTGACGGACGATGGTCTGGTCAGAGTCAAGGAGGGCGACGTCATCGCAGCCGAGATGCCGGCCAACGCGCTGACGGACCTCTGCCCCACCTATCACCTGGACGCCGCGGAGCCCGAGTACATCGCGCGGGCGCAGTCGGTGGATCCGCTGTCCTTCGAGGAGCCGACGAACTACGCCGACGTTCTCGTCCAACTGCTGTCGTCGCCCACGATCGCCGACAAGAACTGGGTCACTGAGCAGTACGACTCCATGGTGCAGACCCAGACCTGCCTTGGCCCGGGAGCGGGCGATGCTGCGGTGCTGCGCATTCGGGGATCGAAGAAGGGCATTGCGCTCAAGACGGACGGCAACGGGCGCTATTGCTTCCTCGATCCGTATACAGGCGGCCAGATCGCCGTGATGGAGGCCGCCCGAAACGTCGTCTGCGTCGGCGCCCAGCCTGCGGCTGTCACCGACTGTCTCAACTTCGGTTCGCCCGAAAGACCCACCATCTTCTGGCAGTTCCAGAGAGCCGTCGAAGGCATCGCCGCGGCAACGGAGGCGCTGGGTATTCCCGTCGTGAGCGGCAACGTGTCCTTCTACAACGAGACGCCGGAAGGCGCCGTCTATCCGACGCCGGTGATCGGCATGCTCGGCATTCTCGATGACCCTGCGCGCCGCTGCGGCCTCGCCTTCGCCGAAGAGGGAGACTCCGTCGTACTGCTGCGCGCCGACAGCGACCCCTCCGGTGGATTGGGTGGCAGCGAGTATCTGTCCGTGGTGCACGGAGTGGACGCCGGTCCGCCTCCGAGGATGGACATGGAGGCCGAGATCCGCGTTCAAAAGGCGGCGCTATGGGCGATCCGACAGGGGCTGGCCGTCTCGGCCCACGACTGTTCGGATGGAGGGCTGGCGGTGTGCCTCGCAGAGTCGGCCATTGCCGGCAACATCGGCGCGTCGCTCTTGCTGCGCTATGACGACTGGCCAGGCCTTCCTCAGTCAGCCATCTTCTTCGGCGAAGCTCAATCCCGCGTTATCCTGACGGTTCGAGGCGAGGCGCGCCTGAAGCGTCTGGAAAGGCTCGCTGCCGAGGCCGGGGTACGGGCTCAGTGGATCGGAACGGTCGGCGGCGACCAGCTCCGCCTGTCCATTGACGGCGAGCCGCTGATCGAGGAGGATGTGACGGCGTTGAGAGCCGCCTATCTCGGCGCCATACCGGCGATCATGACCGCGCGAAAGGGCTAGGTACCCCGCCCATGCACTCCCAGAGACTGTCGCCGTGGCTGGAAGCTCCTCAGGAAGAGTGCGGGGTGTTCGGCGTTTACAGCCCCGAAGAGGAGGTGGCGCGCACGACCTATTTCGGCCTGTTCGCCCTCCAGCATCGCGGACAGGAGAGCGCGGGCATTGCCGTCGCCGATGGGCACAGGATCGTTCTCCACAAGGCCATGGGATTGGTAACTCAGGTCTTCGACGAGGAAGTGCTGAAGGCTCTCGGCGACGGAACCATGGCCATCGGGCACACACGCTATTCCACGTGCGGCAGCTCGGTCGAGCAGAACGCGCAACCCATCTGCTACGCCTCGGCCTATGGCGACATCGCCGTGGCGCATAACGGCAATCTGGTGAACACGCAGGAGCTCGGTGACCGCCTGCGCGCCGACGGCGTCGAGCTTGACGCAACCAACGACTCCGCACTCATCGCCCGTATGCTTGCCAGATGCAACAAAGAGCGTATCGAAGATGCCCTCGCAGAGGTCCTGCCGCAGCTCCAGGGGGCCTACTCGCTGGTTGTGATGACACCGAGACAGATGGCGGCTGTGCGCGATCCCTATGGCATACGCCCGCTCTCCATCGGCCACCTCGGCGATGGGCGATACGTCTTCGCGTCGGAGAACTGCGCCATATCCGTCGTGGGCGGCCACTTTCACCGAGAGATAGAGCCCGGCGAGGCGGTGATCGTGGACCGTGACGGCCTGCGAGAGATCCAGGTCCTCCCCACCGCCAAGCGTGCGACGTGCGTTTTCGAGTTCATCTACTTTGCCCGGCCCGACACGCAGATCTACTCGCGGACGATCTACGACGCACGCCGTCGCATGGGCCATCAGCTCGCCCGCGAGCATCCCACTCCCGGGGCACACATCGTCATACCAATCCCGGACTCGGCCGTGCCCGCGGCGCTGGGCTACGCCGAGGCCTCACGCATACCGTTCGGCGAGGGGCTCGTGAAGAACCGCTACATTCAGCGGACGTTCATCGAGCCCGTTCAGCGGATGCGAGACCTCGGAGCCCGAATGAAGTACTCGCCGCTCCGCGAGGCCCTGGCCGGGCACAAAGTGGTCATGGTGGACGACTCGATCGTTCGCGGGACGACGACCGGAAAGCTCGTGCGCATGCTGCGCGAGGCGGGCGCGACAGAGGTGCATGTCCGGATCACGTCGCCGCCGGTGCGGTTCCCCTGCTACTACGGCATTGACATGGCCGACCAGAAGGAGCTCATTGCCGCGCGCAAGTCCATCGAGCAGATCCGCGAGGACATCGGCGCCACCAGCCTTGGGTACCTATCGCTGCAGGGCGTCATGCGCGCCATCGGCCTCCCGAAGAAGCTCTTCTGCCGCGCCTGCTTCGACGGCGAATACCCGATACACATTCCCCCGCATGTGCGCGTCACGAAAATGATGCTCGAGGATCCCAGGAAGGACGACGAGGTCACGGACTGACGTCGCACCGCCGGTTGTGTGCAACATCGGGAAACCCCGGGCCGCACTGCTCCGTCTATGCCGTGTCGCTCACCCGGCGAGAGATTCGATCTCCCATGCATAGGAGGCCAATATGCTCGGCGCGCTCTTGAGACAGGTAGTACGAACGGCGATCCTGGCCGGCGGCGCTGCGGCCGCAACCGCGGGCGCCAGATACGTTAGCAGCAAACGAATCAACGCCGCCGAGCGCCTGGGATACGCGCTGCTGGATACCGAGCGCCTGTCCGACGCTGCCCAGTACACCGAGACCGAGCCGGAGGCCGCTCTGGCCGCCTGCTCCGCGTATCTGGTGAACGTTGCGCATCAGGCCGCTGCCGGCATCAGCGGCCCTCCCACCCTCGATCCCGTCGGTTACGAGCGAACCGTCCGCAGCGAGAACTCGCCGGTGACCGCCATCGTGACCACCACGGCGCACGAGCCCGAATCGAGATGGCAGTTCGAGGTAGTGGTGCCGGGCGTGGCACGCGTCACAGGAAGCCGCCGGCTGTCGGCGTCACGCTTCTCGGGTACGAGCGTGCGCATGAGCACCCCCGACACGGTATCCATTCGCTTCGACAACGGGTACGCGGCGCGCATCGAAAGCGATCTGGAGTTCGCATCAAACCTGATACAGATCACGGGTCCGAGGACGCATGTCTCCGGCGCAGCGCATCTGTCCGACAACCGCAACAATGTTGGACGGCTTCAGATTGACCAGGCTGGCGAGGTGACGGGTACCATAACGCGCGGGACCCACATCGTGGGACGCTTCGAGGGGTCGCTGTCCGAAGGCATCACCTTCAAGCAGTACTCTGCCCTCGAGGAATAGCTCGGTCGCCTTGAGGGCGGCCGCAGACTCCTGGCGAAAGCGACGGTACCAAGCTATGCCAACCGGCCCAACGACGTACCGCGACGCCGGCGTGGACATTGACGCCATGAACGCCGCCGTCCACCGCATGCGCGAGCACGTTCGCTCTACCTTCACCCCGCAGGTCCTTACGGATGTCGGCAGCTTCGGAGGCATGTTCAGCATGGATACCGGTTCCCTCAAGGAGCCGGTCCTGGTCAGCAGCATAGACGGCGTCGGCACGAAGGTGCGGGTTGCTTCTGCCATGCAGCGGCATGACACGATCGGCGCCGACCTGGTGGCCCACTGCGTCAACGACATCCTGGTGCAGGGAGCGCGGCCCCTGTTCTTCCTGGACTATTTCGCGACGAGCAAGCTGTCGCCCGACGTGGTGGTCGCAGTGGTGAAGGGACTGGCCGAGGGTTGCCGGAAAGCGGGTTGCGTGCTCATCGGGGGCGAGACCGCGGAGATGCCGGGCGTGTATCTCGACGGGGAATACGATCTAGCGGGCTGCATCGTGGGGATTGTGGAAAGATCGGCGATCATAGACGGCCGCTCGATCGAGCCGGGCGACGCCGTGATCGGTCTCGCCTCCGACGGCCTGCATACCAACGGCTACTCGCTGGCACGACACGTGCTTTTCGAGAACGCAGGCCTGTCACCGCACAGCACGCCGCCGCAACTGGCCGGACGTTCCGTGGGCGATGTGCTGCTAGACCCGCATCGCTCGTATGCGTCGGCCGTGCTGCCGCTGCTGGATAGTTTCACTGTCAAGGGCATAGCGCACATCACAGGCGGCGGGTTCTACGACAATATCCCCCGCATTCTGCCAGCCGACTGCAGCGTCACCATCGATCGCCGGCTCTGGACGCCGCCGCCGATCTTCTCCTACATCCAGGAACTGGGCAGCGTGCCCGACGCCGAGATGTACAGGACATTCAACATGGGCATCGGCATGGTGCTCATCGCCGAGCGAACTGAGGCAATCGAGATCATGGCGGAGCTGGCGCAACGGGGCGAGACGGCGTCTCTGATCGGCGAAGTGCACCGCGGCGTCCACGAGGTGGACATCCTCTAGCGTCCGATCAATCCATCAGGTTCGGGTTGGCACGGTTGCGGCGGATGATCGCATTCACGCGCCGCGCGATGTTCGCCGCGGCCTGAGACGGCGTGATCTCCTTCTGCCAGATTCGATCGCACTCTTCCTCCCGAATCGTATCGGCATCCAGTTGCTGAATCCATGGCGACTGCTGCTTAACC
This sequence comes from Chthonomonadales bacterium, assembly GCA_012517255.1. Taxonomy (GTDB): domain Bacteria; phylum Armatimonadota; class Chthonomonadetes; order Chthonomonadales; family CAJBBX01; genus JAAYVH01. The sequence continues at coordinate 34,079 of JAAYVH010000167.1, read as the reverse complement.
CTGGCGTACTCCATCTCCGAGAGGTAGAGGTGGTTTCGGCGCTCCCTGGGATAGGCAGGGTTGAAGAGAAACCGCTCGGTTCGGCAGTACGCCTCGACGCTCGGCATGCCATCACCATAGTCGGCAACAAGCATCTCATCGTCCTCGCTGACCAGGTGACGCAGAAACGCGAAGGAGAGCTCCTTGTTGCGGGCCGAGCGCGGTATGGCGTAGATCTTGCTCTCGAGCATGCCCACGCGGTGCTTGCCGTAGGGAACCGGGGCAATGTCCCAGTCGAGGTCCTTGTTCTGCCGCCATTCGATGGAGAGCCAGCGACCCGTCACGATCATGGCGGCTTTTTCTGCCTTGAAGAGATTCTGCGAGCCGCCCCAGCCGCCCAGAGGCGCGAGGCCCTGCTCTTCCGTGGGGCTCGGGGCAACGCGATGCGTCCGGCGGAGCGAAGCCCACCACTCAAAGGCCGCCTTTGCTTCCGGCGCATCCACCGTGCAGAGCGTGCCGTCCTCGTTAAACCAGCTTCCGCCCATCTGCCACACGAACATCTCGAGCAGATAGGCTGGCGGCAGGACAACCCCGAACTGCACCGTGCGGCCGGTCCTGTCGCGGCGCGTCAGCTTCTTGGCGGCTTCCGTGAACTGCTCCCATGTCCAGGCGGTATCCGGCTCCGGCACGCCCGCCTCGCGGAACATGCGCCGGTTGTAGAAGAGCATATAGGTACCGCAGTTGTCCGGAAAGCCGAGGATGCGGCCCTTCGTGCGGTCGCCATGCTCATAGATGAAGCCGTCGAGCTGCGGCCAGAACATGTTCATGTCGATGCCGTAGCGGCGCACCCAGGGGCGAAGGTCCTCCAGCACATCCTTCCGAGCGAACAGCGCAGCGCTCTGCGGCGAGTAGATCGCGAACACGTCCGGAGGCACGCCGCCCGCGAGCTGCGTCAGCACCCTCTGGGGACCTGCATCCGGATCATTGATCACTCTGACGTCTGGGTACTTGGCATTGAACAGCTTGATCTGCTCGGCGCGAATGGGGTTTGGATCCACCACCCATCGGAGCTGGGGTTGCTGACGTCCCTTGCGAGCACATCCGAAGGAGGCCAGAAGAAGCAGCGCTCCGATGAGACAGAACGCCAAAGAATGTCGGTATCGTGAGGGCGGCATCGTGCTATTCTAGCCGCTTTGCACGCGCTCTTCAATCAGGCTGCCTCGGCGGCAGGCGCATTGCCTCACGGAAGGTCCTGACTGAAGGCGTCTCGGCGCCTTGCCCCCGGGCTCTCTGTGGTGACGATCCAGGGCGTGCAGTCCCCGGCCCTCCGGACCGGGCTGAGCAAGGGCGCCCGTCACAGCGGCCCGACGGCAGCGCCCAACCCATCCGTCTGGATGCTGGCCGGCGCCGTTCAGCCTTTAGGGCCGATCGCATTCGGGCCGGGCCAGCGACACGGTCGAGGCAAAGACGCTGCAGACTGCCGAAACGCCCCGTCAGGCATGGTGCGACGCAGTCGAGCGGGTTGACAGCGCGCGGGCGTGTGGGCTACTATGCCACGCTAGCGGGCCCGCCGACGCGTCGGCGCGGCTCGTTTATCATCTTGGCTACGACGGCAGGGAAACCCAGACGGTGATGCTCCTCGGTACGCAGCGCATCAACAGCAACGGACACCTCGAGATCGGCGGCTGTGACACGGTCGAGCTTGCTCGCGAGTTCGGCACGCCGCTCTACGTGGTGGATGAGGAGGCCCTCCGGCTCGCGTGCAGGACCTACCGAGCGGCCTTCGAAGCCCGTTATCCGCGCAATCAGATCCACTACGCCGGCAAAGCGTTTCTCTGCACCGCGATGGCCAGGATCGTCGAGGGAGAGGGGCTCGGGCTCGACGTCGCCTCGGCAGGCGAGCTCTACACGGCGCTGCGCGCAGGCTTCCCGCCGGCCCGCATCAACGTCCACGGCAACAACAAGTCCGTCGAGGAGCTTGAGCTGGCCACAGCGAACCACGTTGGCCACATCACGGTGGACCATCTCGGTGAGATCGGCATGCTGGCCGATGTGCTCCGGCGACATCCTCGGCGACGCCAGGACGTGCTGGTCCGCTGCGCGCCTGGCGTAGACCCCGAGACGCACAAGTTCATTCGCACCGGTCAAGCCGACACCAAGTTCGGACTCAACATCTCCGACGGCTCGGCGCTCCACGCCGTGGCTGAGGTACTGCGGCAACCGCAACTCCGCTTCTGCGGCATACACTTTCACGTCGGATCGCAGCTCACAGACGCCGACTCTCACACCGGCGCGATCGAGGCTGCCGCAGAGCTGATGGCAACGATATCGTCGGAGCTCGGCGCATCGTGCGAGGTCCTCAACATCGGCGGCGGTCTCGGCGTTCGATACGTCGAAGGCGGACCCGTGCTGAGCATGGGGGATTTCGCCGAGACGGTTGTCGCCGCACTCAAAGCGTGCGTTGCACGCTACGGTCTCTCGGAGCCGATTCTGGCCCAGGAGCCCGGACGCTCGATCATCGGCGAGGCCGGCACCACGCTTTACACCATCGGCGCCGTCAAGACCGTCCCCATTGAGACGAGCCCCGGCCAGCGCACGTATGCAGCCGTGGACGGCGGTCTCTCGGACAACCCGCGCCCGCAGTTGTACGATGCGCGATACGAGGCCATTTGCGCCTCCCGAGCCGCCGAGCCCCATGACCATTGCATCACGATTGCGGGAAAGCACTGCGAAACGGACGTGCTCATCTGGGACGCCAAGTGCGCCATGCTCAGGACCGGCGACATTCTGGCCGTCCAGACGACGGGTGCGTACAACTATGCCATGGCGAGCAACTACAACCGCTTCACGAAGCCCGCTGTCGTCCTCGTGGGCGATGGTCAAGCCGACCTCATCGTGCGCCGGGAAACGCTGAGGGACGTTGTGCGATGCGATCTTATTCCCGAGCGGCTGTCCAGAACCATGAAAGGCTAAACGGATGAGCGGTGACATCGTGATGTTCATCATCCGCATGTCGGTGCTGGTGCTCGCCATCACGGTGCACGAGTTTGCGCATGCCTACTCGGCGGATCGTCTCGGCGACGACACGCCCAGGCGTCAGGGCCGAATCTCGCTGCTGCCTCCGGACCATCTGGATCCGCTGGGAACGATCATGATGGCGGTCTCGTCGTGGATCGGGTTCGGAATCGGGTGGGGCAAGCCGGTGCTGACCAACCCGAACAACTTCCGCAACCCGCGGCGCGATCAGGGCATCGTCGCCATAGCCGGCCCCGCGTCCAACATGCTTCAGGCTGTCGTCTTCGCCCTGATCATCCGGTTCGCGGGCGGGGCCATGCGCGATGACGTGGGGATGATCTCCACGCTGGGCCTCTTCCTCCTCAGCGGCGTGACCATCAACCTTGCGCTCGCCTTCTTCAACTTGCTGCCGGTCACGCCGCTGGACGGATCGTGGGTAACGTCGGCGCTGCTGCCGTACAACCTCGCAGCACGCTACCAGATGTGGATGTCGCGCTACGGCGCCATCGTGTTCTTGCTGCTGATCTTCGTCTTCCGTGACTTCCTCAGCGCGGTCATCGGTCCGCCGGTCTTCTACCTGCGCGGGATACTGCTCCACGGAGTTGATATTTAGGGGCTCAGCCGCTGCGCGCGGCACCCCCACAGGAGGCATGTCAGAGTATGGGTGAGAAACGGATCCTCAGCGGCATGCAGCCGACTGGCTCGCTGCATCTGGGCAACCTGGAGGTCCTGCGCACGTGGGCTCGCCTGCAGCACGAGTACCAGATGTACTGCTGCATTGTGGACTGGCACGCGCTGACCACGCTGTACGATCGCACCGAGCAGATCGGCCCGGCGGCGCGCGAGGTAGCCGCAGACTACATTGCCGCAGGACTGGATCCGAACCGGGTCAGCATCTTCATCCAGTCGCACGTGAAGGAACATGCCGAACTCCATCTGCTCCTGTCCATGGTGACGCCGCTGGGATGGCTGGAACGTGTGCCGACCTTCAAAGAGAAGCGCGAAAACCTGCAGCTCAACGAGGAGTCGGTCTCCTATGGTCTGCTAGGCTATCCGGTACTGCAAGCCGCCGATATCCTCGTCTATCGTGCGCATGCCGTTCCCGTCGGCAAGGATCAGCTCCCCCATCTCGAGCTCACTCGCGAGATCGCGCGGAGGTTCAACAACCTCTACGGCGAGGTATTCCCCGAACCGCAGTCCATGGTGAACGAGGCGACGGCCGTCATTCCGGGGCTCGACGGAAGGAAGATGAGCAAATCGTACAACAACGCCATCTACCTTTCCGACGACGCCGACACCGTCGCTCGTAAGGTGAACGACGCTTTCACGTGCCCGACGAAGATACGCAAGACCGATCCGGGCATTCCCGAGAACTGCGTGGTATGCCAGCTACGCAGAGTGTACGATCCCGTCGGCTATCAGACATCGTGGGAGGAGGATCGTCAGGGAGTCCGGGGATGCGTGCAAAACAAGCGCGAGTTGACCGACATTCTCAACGCCCTGCTCGACCCACTCCGAGCACGCCGGCGTGAGCTTCTGTCCGATCCTGAATCGCTGACGCGGTATCTGGCGGAAGGCGCCGAGCGAGCTCGCGCCCTCGCGTCCGAGACCATGCAAATGGTCCGCAAGGCCATGCACCTCTGACTTAACGGCCACGGCCATCCGGCGCCAGACGCAGAACCGTCGCAGGTACCCCACCTATTGGAGCAATCGCCATTGCTCCTGCGCTTCGGCATAGCGCCCCTGGTACTCCAGGGCATACCCCAGCAGCCGTCGCGCATCCGCCATCTGCGGATCGGCTTCGAGCGCCGTCCGCAAGTGGCGCTCGGCTTCGACGTAGCGCCCGCTCGAAAGCTCACACCATGCCAGTCCTGTGAGGGCCGACGGCTCGTTCGGACGCCATCCCAGAGCGGTCGCAAAGGCCGTCGAGGCGCCGCTGAGGTTGTTCTGGCGCAAGCGCGCATAGCCGAGCTGCACAAACAGCATGGTCACATAGTCCTCGGCCTCACCCACCGCGCCGCGATCCTGCATGACCTGAGCCCGGACACGCCAGCTCCTCCGTAGGGCTTCGTGCGCCTGCTTCGGATCCTGCCAGTTCCATCGGCCGCGATCCTGGCCGTATAGCCAGCTCAGAATCGCCGCGAGTTGATGCTCCGCCTCTGCGTCGTCCCCGCGCTCGACGGCCATTCGTGCCAGCATCAGACGTCCAACGGCGGCGCCGGGGTCGTAGTGCACCATGGTCTGGAAGAACGTGTCCTCTGTTTCCCATGAGCGGGTCGCGGTCAGCGTCTGGACGGTAAACCAGAACGCCAGGACGCTCACCGCCATCATCGCGGGAAGCCGGGTCATGGTCGCTGTCCGCATCTGCCATTGGAGGACCCATCGAGCTAGAACCGGCGCGATCCCGATGACCGCCACGGCAGCTCGATAGGGCGCGAACAGGAGGAACGGCATGGGGATCACCCCGGAGACGGGCGCAAGCGCAAGCGCCGCCAGCGTCAGGAACCAGGCGCTAACCCGATCCGTGCGCCAGAGCCATAGCAAGCCTCCCACCGTGGCCCCGATCAGCCCGAAACCGGCGATGGCAGACCACGGCATCGCCTCTCCAAGGCGCGCGAGGCTGTAGGTATGCAGGATGGTCTGCGTTGGCCACAACAGCAGTTCTCCGTATCCGGCTGCGATCTGCCCCACACGTATGGCATGCTCCCACAACGGGGTCATGATGGGAGGCAGCTTGGGCATGCCCAGGAACACGCCCAGGGCCAGATAGAAAGCCGCCACTACCGCGAATGGCCCGAGAGCGAACCACGGGGTCCCAGGGAGGTTGACGCCGCGTCGGGGTTTGAACGCGACAAATGCGGCGGGGACCAAGGGGAGCAGCGCCAGCGACTGCTCTTTTGTGAAGACCGCCAGACCGTAGGCGACAACCGATCCGGCGAGCGCCAGCGATCGGCGGTCCCCCATGTTAGTTGCGGCCTCGATAAGCCCCCATGCGAAGAGCGCGGTCCAGAACACACCCAGCGCGTCGGTTCGGCCTCCGATCCACGCCACCGCTCCGACATGAGCCGGATGCACGCCGAACAGGAGCGCCCCAGCCACGGCGATGCTCCACCGCCTGTAGGCTGATCGCAAGAGACCCATGACTGCAACCGTGGAGCACGCATGCAAGATCACGCCGACCCGATGGTAGGCCGCTGCGTCATTGGGCCACCACAGTCGATCCAGAAAGAAGCTGAACGAGACGAGCGGCCGGTAGTAGTGATCGAGGAAGGCTGTCGTGAAACACGCTCCGAGGCTGCCGCCGCCGATCGCAGAGCCGTCTGCCAGCACATAATCGTCCCAGACAAAGCCGCCCCGCATCGCTGCCCAGTACAGCAGCGTTGCGATGCCCCCAAGCGCCGCGCCGCACAGCAGGCCGACCTGTCTGGACTTCATATCCCGTAAGCTCATCGCTGATGGATCCGCACCGAGCCGGGGAGATGATCCTTAGTTGTGCTAACTTTTTTTCTGGAACCCCTTGACAGGCTCGTCATGGCTGGTGTATCCTGTCGGCATAGGACTGACCGGTACTATCCACTATGGCTATTGAGAGACACGTGAACAACAGGGATCGCATCCTTCAAACGGCAGGCGAGATGCTGTACCGTCAGGGCTATAACTCGACTAGTGTAGATGACATTGCCGCCGCAGCAGGCGTTAGCAAGAGCAACTTCTACTATCACTTCCCCAGCAAAGAGGATCTCGGCCTCGCCGTGCTGAGCATTCGCCGCGAGAAGCTGGAGCGCCTGCTCGTTGATACGCTGCGGGACACGTCGCGCGGTCCATTGAGCAGACTCGCCGGCTTTCTGTCGGCTCTGCTGGACCATCAGGAGGATGAGCTGGAGCGCCGGGGATGCCCGTTCGGCAACCTCGTGGCAGAGATGACCGAGCATAGCGAACGCATGCGGTGCTTCCTGCACGGCGTCTTCCAGGACATGATCGGCGACATCGCTGCCGTCATAGCCGAAGGGCAGTCGGTCGGACAGATACGCGACGACCTTGACGCTCAAGCAGTCGCCAGATTGCTTGTTCAGACGATACAGGGCATGCACTTGATCGTGAAGTGTGATCGTGATGCACGCGCTGCTCGTGTCAGCGGCAACTTGCTGATTGATCTGATCGCCGCACGGCCCCGCCTGTAGATTGTGCAACCAGGACAATGCTTAGTCAGTCTAGATTAGTAGTACCGGTCGGTAGCAATGAGCGCGAAAGAGGGAGGGACACCATGACCGCAACCGAGACAACGTCGACCACATATACCGACAGCCACAGCACCAGCCGCATCCATGCCGAGTTTGAAAAACTGGTGGCGCGCACCAAGCGCCAAGCATATAACATGGCCTACCGCATGACCGGCAATCGTGAGGCCGCCGAGGATCTCACGCAGGAGGCGTACCTCCGGGCATACCGGTCTTTCGACAAGTACAATCGGAGCATGCCGTTCGAGAACTGGCTCTTCCGGATCCTGAGCAACCTGTTCGTAGACAGCTTGCGCCGACGCCCCAAGCAGGCGCCCCTTTCGCTGGATCGAGCCCTCGGCGGCGCCGACGGTGACGACGAGTATTCCTTCGAGATTGCCGATCATGAATCCGACCCCGAGCAGATCATTCTTAAGGACATCATGGATGAGCGATTGCAGGAGGGCATCGAGGCGTTGCCGAAGCATTTCCGAACTGCGGTTCTGCTCTGCGATGTTGAAGGAATGAGTTACGAAGAGATCGCCAACGCGATGAACACGAGCGTAGGTACCGTGCGGTCGCGCATCCACCGCGGGCGCATGCAGTTGCGCAAACACATGCTGGGCACCACCAAGAAACCTGCGCACACGGCGAGGCTGAGTCCGGTCGCTGCCTGAACTAAGCGTGCTGACATGCAGTCAGCACGAGTGCGGCCGGCACGCCGGAGGTGGCTTTGGACAAGCGCCGACGCGTGACGATAGAAGCTTGCACGCCGAACGATGCGGCCATCATTGCCGACATCGTTCGGCGTGCGTACCTAGGATTGCCTCTTACGCAGGTTCCCGACGACATGCCCATCTACCATCCCGAGTACCATGCCGAGAACCTGACCGACCCGCAGACGCGATGGTTTCTGCTGCGCGACGGAGACGGTCCGGCCGGCATGTCCATGTGGCGAGCGCTGCCGTCGCTGGCGCACCTGCACCTGCTGTTCGTGGCCGCCGACAAACAGGGGCTCGGGTACGGATCGCAGTTGCTGAAGCACTTTCAGCAGCAGGCAGCCAGCGAAGACGCGTCGCTCCGTCTCCTCACGCTGCACTGCCTCTCCGACGCCCATCGGTCCATCCGCTTCTACAAGCGACACGGGTACACAGCCTATACAGAAGGTGACGAGGGCAGGATCGTGGACCTCTATCTGTGGCTTGATGCCGCAAGCCGATACGACATATCGTGGCCACTGAAGAAGGACAAGCTGCTCTTCTACAAAGTGTTGCGATGATCTCCCGACGCCCGCTCGTCGACCGACGCGGAGCCCGACGCGCTCAGGCCAGGAGGAGAGGGCCAGGGGACCGGCGAACTTGCTCAAACGATGGCACAGTTCGAAGGTGGAACGCATGGCACCCTATGAGGATCACGACATCCTGAGCCGTCGCGAGCTCCTGCGCCTCGCAGGGATGGCATGGGGCGCAGGCATGCTGCCGACGGCGGCCCGCGGCATCCCGCACAGTGCGCTTCCTCAGGAGGTGGAACGAAAGATGCGACTGGGTTTGGTGACCTACAATGTGGCGCGCGACTGGGATCTGCCGACGATCCTGCGCGTGTGCAAGGAGGCGGGTCTGGAAGGCGTCGAGTTCCGAACGACTCACAGGCACGGCGTGGAGCCGACGCTCGATGCTGCCCGGCGCGCGGAAGTACGGCAGATGTGCTCCGAAGCAGGGCTCAAACAGCTCAGCCTCGGCACCGTCTGCGAGTTTCATTCGCCCGATCCTGCCGAGGTGCGCCGTCACGTTGCCGACTGCGCAGCGTTCGTGAAGCTCGCTCAGGACATCGGCGCACGTGGGGTCAAGGTTCGGCCGAACGGACTGCCCAAAGACGTTCCGGTCCAGAAAACGCTCGAGCAGATCGGTAAGGCGCTGAACGAGTGCGGTCGCATCGGCGCGGACCACGGTGTCGAGATATGGGTCGAAGTGCATGGAGGCGGCACCTCCGACCCTGCCAACATGCGCACGATCATGGATGTCTGCGGCCACCCGAACGTGTGCGTGACATGGAACTCCAATGGCACGGACGTGCGGGACGGTTCTGTCAAACAGGCCTACGAGCTGCTCGGGCGCTTCATACGGTGTTGCCACATCACGGACCTTTGGAGCAACTATCCCTGGCGCGAGCTTATGGCCCTGCTACGGGCTGACCGGTATGACCGCTTCATGCTCTGTGAGGTCGGCACCCCGGTTCCCCCCGAAGCGGGAACGCTCTTCCTGCGATGCTATGCCGGACTGTGGAGGGAGCTTGCGCGATGAGCGGTCTCCATCGTCGTGAAGTCATGGCAGCGGCCATCGGCACGGGTATCACGGTATGCGCAGCGGTGAGGGCACGCGCCGCCGATCCCCCTGCCCGATCCGGCAAGCCGCTCGTCAAAGCGGGTATAGCCGCCTACTCCTACCGCCAACAGCTGACCGGCTCGCAACAGCCCACCATGACCATGCTCGATTTCGTACGCCTCGCGGCCGAGACAGGCTGGGACGGCGTCGAGCTCACCTCCTACTACATCCCCACTCCCGTCACCCAGGCCTATCTGGCCGACCTGAAGCGCCTCTGCTTCGTCAACGGTCTGCAGGTGGCGGCCTCCAGTGTCGGCAACGTGTTCACCCATCCTGCCGGCGAAGTTCGTGACCGAGAGATCGCCAAGGTCAAGGAGTGGCTGGGTCATGCGCAGGCACTCGGGGCGCCCGTCCTGCGCGTGTTCGCGGGCAATGTGCAAGCAGGCCAGACTCCCGAGGAGGCCGAGCGGTGCTGCATCGAGTGTCTGGAGGCATGCTGCGACCGAGCCGCCGAGACGGGAGTGATGCTCGGGCTCGAGAACCACGGAGGCATCGTCGCCGAAGCATCGGCAGTAACGCGCATTCTGCGCGCCGTGAAGTCGCCCTGGGTCGGCGCCAACCTCGACACGGGCAACTTCCGGACCGACGATCCGTATGCCGACATCGCGGCCTGCGCACCCTACGCCGTGACGACGCATCTGAAGACCGAAATCCAGCCCCCCGGCGGCCAGAAACAGCCGGCGGATGTCAAGCGCATTGTGCAGATCCTGGCCGACTCGGGCTATCGGGGCTTCCTTACGCTCGAATACGAGGGCGCCGAGCCGGTCGCCGCTGCCGCACCGCGAACGCTCGCCGCCATACGCCAGGCGGTCGCGGCCCTGTCCTGATCAGCGTTAGGGCGACGTCTCGAGCGCAAGCCGGTCGCCGATCCGGATATCGCCGCTGTCCAGGGTCTCGGGAAGCATCTCGACCGTTATCGCGCCTCCGCGCACAGGACCGATCACGCGGGAGGGGGCTACCTTGTGATGGATCGCCAATACCGTACCGTCCTTGCGCAAGGTGACGACAGCGATGGCATACCGCATGCCAAAGGTGTGGATGCCGTTGCAGCGATCCAGCCACAGCGCATCGCCGGGTCGTAGCCTTGGCTCGCCGATCAGCCCCCGCAGAAGCGCGGGCAAGCTCGATGCGATTCGCACCCGCCCGGCAATGATTGCACCGGTCCGGAGACTGCGAATCCGCATAGCGTTCGCCGATTGACCGACACGTTCGCTCGTGCTTGACTTCTCCTCCATCGTTGCACATAATACAGCACGGTCCGTCCAAGGACCGATAGTTGTTTGCGCCTTCCGCAAGGCATCGCGCGGTAGGGATACCTCCACGTTGATGTCACTCTCTCGGCAATGGCGCGAGGAGCCTCGCTGACATGATATATCCGTCGCCCGACCGACTCGATAAGGCCGGCAGCAAGTACGCGCTGGTCATTGTTGCGGCCAAGCGTGCGCGCCAGCTCAAAGACGGAGCGCGTAAGTTGGTCAACAGCGCCTCGTCTAACCCGCTGACTGTAGCGCTGGAGGAGCTCGCTGAAGGCGCGATCGTGCCGCTGCAGGTCGGCGGCCCCGAAAAGCTGCCGGATGCCACTTCGAAGGGCCCGGTGCTGCAGGGGCTTCTCGCCAGCCTTCGATCGGACGCGCTGGACGATCCCGCAGCGCTGCGCGCCTTAGCGACCGGTGACGATGAGGCGGTGTATTCCGCAGAAGACATCGAATACGTGGAGCTAGACGACGAGGAGGACGAGATCGTGCCTCTCGGCGAGGAGGCCGATGGGGACGTCGCTCTAGCCGACCATGACAGCTTGCCCCAGCTTGACGACGAAATCGCCGAGGACGTCGAGGACATCGTGGCCGACGATGACGAGGACGCCGCGGCTGCCGATGACACAGAGGTGTCCCTTGCAGAGGTCGCAGAGGCTGAAGAGGCTGGCGTCGATGAAGAGACTGAGGAGTGAACCTCGCGGACGGAGATCTCGACCAGCCGCCGCGCTTATGTGCTCTGCGTGGGATAGCAGCAGCCACGAACTCAGCAGCGCCATCCAGAGGCGTCTGTCGCCCGTTCGCTTGCCGGCCTCCAGCCGATTAGTCCGGCCATGAGCAGGGTTGTCGGCATAGACCTCGGGACCACCAACTCGGTCGTCGCCGTCATGGAGGGCGGCGAAGCGACCGTCATTCCGTTGTCGGATGGCAGCCGGCTGCTTCCGTCCGTAGTCGGATTCAGCAAGACAGGTGAACGGCTGGTCGGCACGTTGGCCAAGCGGCAGATGGTGTCCAGTCCGGAGCGAACCATCGCGAGCATCAAGCGCCAGATGGGCAAGGACTACAAGGCCGTCCTCGGCGATCGCGCGTACACTCCGCAGGAGATCTCGGCAATGATCCTGCAGAAGCTCCGAGATGACGCGGAGGCCTATCTCGGAGCCAAGGTCACCCAAGCCGTCATCACGGTTCCTGCCTACTTCACGGACCATCAGCGCCAGGCTACCAAGGATGCGGGAACTATCGCCGGCCTCGAGGTACTGAGGATCATCAATGAGCCGACGGCGGCCGCTCTCGCCTACGGCCTGACCCGCGATGATGTTCAGACCGTGCTCGTATGGGATCTGGGAGGCGGCACGTTCGACGTGTCCATCCTCGAGCTCGACAATGGGGTCTATGAAGTGAAGGCGACCAACGGCGATACGGCGTTGGGCGGGGATGACTGGGACGCTGCGATCGCCGACTGGCTGTGCGACGCCTTCTACTGTGACCACGGCGTGGATCTGCGGAAGGATCGAGTGGCGATGCAGCGCCTGCGCGAAGCCGCAGAGAAGGCGAAGATAGAGCTTTCGACGGTGGTAACCAGCAACATCAACCTCCCGTTCCTGTCCTCGGGCGCCGACGGCCCCTTGCACCTTGACCTGAACCTGACGCGAGCCCAGATGGAGGCGCTGACCCAGCATCTGCTGGATCGGATGGTCGGACCGACCAAGCAGGCGCTAGAAGACGCCAAGCTGGAGCCGTCGTCCGTGGATCGTGTATTGCTCGTCGGCGGCATGACCAGGATGCCGGCGGTTCAGCAGATGGTACAGACCATGTTCGGGCAGGAACCGTTCAAAGGCATTAATCCTGATGAAGTCGTCGCCATCGGTGCGGCCATTCAGGCAGGCGTGCTCTCCGGAGATGTGAAGGACGTGGTGCTGCTCGACGTCACTCCCCTGTCGCTCGGCATCGAGACGCTCGGCGGGGTCATGACGAGGCTCATTGAGCGGAACACGACCATCCCAACGAGCAAGACCGAGACGTTCACCACCGCCGCGGACAATCAGAAGACCGTCGAGATCAAAGTCTTTCAGGGCGAACGGGAACTGGTCCAGTACAACAAGCCCCTCGGCAACTTCCAACTGACAGGCATTCAGCCGGGCCCACGGGGTGGTCCGAAGATCGACGTGACGTTCGACATTGATGTCAACGGAATCGTCCAGGTGTCGGCCAAGGACCGCGCCACGGGACAGGCCCAGAGCATCACCATAACCGGCGCGGGCGCCCTGCCCAAGGATGACATCGCGCGCATGGTGGCGGATGCCGAGGCCAACCGCGCAGAAGACGAACGCCGCAGGAACATCCTCGAGATGAGAAACAAGGGCGACTCCGCGGCAGAGCGCGCCCAGCGGCTGCTGCGCGAGGCTGGCGAGCGGGCTCCGTTGGAACGCACCGGCGTGCTCGACGCTCTGCAGGACCTGCGGGCAGCATTGGCAGGCGAGGACGTCGAGGCCATGCGGCAAAAAACCGATGCCCTTGCATCGGCCGCGTATCAGCTCGAGACGGCGCTAAGCCGGCCCGACGAACAACCCGCGCAATCCACTGAAGCCGACGCCGCCGCGGAGGCGCCCGAGACGCCCGACTGGTCGGATACTGCCAGCGATGAGAATGACTGAAAAGCGCGATTACTACGAAGTGCTGGGGCTGTCGCGCAACGCGACGGCAGACGAGATCAAGCGCGCCTTTCGAACCCTGGCCCGTCGCTACCACCCCGATGTTAACAAAGACCCGGACGCCGAGGCGCGGTTCAAAGAGATCAACGAGGCCTATGACGTCCTGAGCGACGACCAGAAACGGCAGACGTACGACAGGTTCGGTCATGACGGGCTCAATGGCGGCGGCATGGGAGACGCGGGCTTCGGCTTCACGGGCTTCGGGGACATCTTCGATGCATTCTTCGGCACATCGCAGCGCCAGCAAGCGGCCTATACCAGCGCCGTGCGCGGTGACGACCTGCGGCAGGATGTTGAAATAACGCTCGAGGAAGCAGCGCAGGGAGTCACCAAGGGACTTCGCTACACGCATCTCGAGACATGCGATCTCTGCGAGGGCAGCGGTGCTCAGCCGGGCACGCAGTCCGAAGTCTGCTCCACGTGCCGAGGCACGGGTTATGTGCGGCACACCCAGAACACCCTCCTCGGCACGTTCCAGACGACAGCTCCGTGCGGGCGGTGCCGGGGCGAAGGGCGCATTGTCACCGCTCCGTGTTCGCAGTGCGCCGGAGCAGGACGCCTGCGAAGGACGCGCGAACGGAACCTCAAGATACCGGCGGGCGTTGACACAGGATCGCGCATACGCCTCAGCGGCGAAGGTGACGCTGGATTGCGCGGATGACCGCCCGGTGACCTCTACATCGTGCTTCATGTGCAGCCGCACGATATCTTCGAACGCCGAGACCGCGACCTCTACTGCGAGGTGCCCATCTCGTTTCCGCTGGCGGCGCTGGGGGGCCAGATCGAGGTGCCCGTGATCGGCGGCGTCGAGAAGCTGACCATACCCGAAGGCACCCAGACCGGGGCATCGTTCGTGCTCAAGGGCAAAGGGATGCCGGAGCTTAACGGCTACGGACGCGGCAACCAGTACGTTATCGTACGCGTAGAGGTCCCGCGCAAGCTCAACCACGAGCAGCGACAGGCGCTGCGGCAGTACGCCCTTGCCATGGGCGAAGAGACCAACGGCGACGAGAAAGGGCTCTTTGGCAGGCTCTTCCGAGGAGACCGATAAGCGGCGCCCCATGCGATGGGCTGAGATCACCGTTCGAGTCCCGCCAGATGCATCAGAGGCCGTGGCGCAGGCGCTGATGGACAACGGCTGTACCGGAGTGGCCGAGACTGCATCGGGGTCCAACGCCACCGTGACGAGCGGGTGGCTACCCGTTGACGACTTGCTTGAGACCCGCCTGACCCGCATACGCGAGCGGTTCGACCGGTTCGGCGAGTTTGGCCTCTCGGCGCCGTTTGATATGACCGTGCGTCGCATTGCGGACCCCGATTGGCTGAGCGAGTGGCGCAAGCACCACAAGGCTCGTTCGTTCGGTCGCCGACTGCTCGTCTGTCCGTCATGGGAGGAGTCGGCCTCTGGCACCGATCGAGCCGTGGTTCTGCTTGACCCGGGCATGGCGTTCGGCACAGGAGGCCACCCCAAGACGATCCTGTGTCTGGAGGCTCTGGACGAGCTTGTCCGCCCGGGCATGCTCGTGGCGGATGTCGGCACCGGCTCCGGGATCCTGGCCATAGCCGCCGTCAAGCTGGGGGCCGCTCATGTCTACGCTTCGGAGATTGATGCGCTTCCGCGGCGCATTGCTGCCGAGAATGCCCAGCGCAACGGGGTCGCCGATCGGGTCACCATTCTGACCCCGGACGAGCTCGACGCCCTGCGGCCTACATGCGATCTAGTCGTCTGCAACATCATCGCAGAGACCATCGTCGAGCTTGCGCCGCTTCTGTCGGCGCTTGTCGCTCCTGACAACGGGGCCCTGATCGCCTCCGGCATCGTCGAGGAGCGCTACGGTCTCGTCGAACAAGCGCTCATTCAGAACGGTTTCGAGATCGCCGAGGTTCGCGCCGACGACGTGTGGCGTGCCATCATCGCGCGCAGATCGCCCGTCCGCTAAGCCAAGGCACGCCCCGGGCAGCGATGGATCCCAGGCACCTGCGGCATGTCTTCCTCGAGACGACGATCTCGGGCTCGGCGCCAGTGATCGTGACGGGCCAGACGCGGCACCATCTCACCAACGTGCTGAGACTGCGCGTCGGCGAGCGCATCGCGCTGCGGGATGTCGAGGGCGCCTGCTTCATAGCCACGGCCCAAAGCATCGAACGTCAAGCGATCACCTTCACGATCTCGGGCAAGGCTGATCCTCCTCCGGCTCCCCCCTGCCACATTACCGTCGTGCAGGCTCTGGGAAAGGGCGAGCGTTTCGAGCAGGTGCTGCAGCACGGCACTGAGATCGGGGTCGCGCGGTTCATCCCGCTGGTGACCCAACGCACGGTCCCGTCCGTAGCCCGAGGGTCTGCTGGCATGGCACACAAGATGCAGCGATGGCAGGCGGTAGTGCGCTCCGCCGCCGAGCAGTCCAAACGGGACAACGTGCCGGAACTCATGGAGCCATCGAGCCTTCCCGAGGCGCTCTCGGTCGTCGGCGGCGCCGGCGACGTTCTCTTGCTGGATGCCGACGGTCCGCCCATCCTGTGCGTCGTCTCTGCCGACGAGGCGCCGGCCGGACCGGCGACCGGTCGCAGATCCTATGCGCTGTTCGTTGGACCGGAGGGGGGCTTCTCAGACGACGAAAAGCACATGGCGCTGGCGGCAGGAGCCAGGGCCGTGTCCGCGTCTCCCTACGTGCTCAGGACCGAGACCGCAGCCCTGACCGCCGCATCGGTCCTGATCGCCCGTGCCATGACCATGCGTTGACCTGAGCGCCTGCGTGTGCTATCCTCTGCACACCAGCGGAGGTCACCCCACGATGTCAAGTCCGCTCGTGGCCGTCGTGGGACGGCCAAACGTCGGCAAATCCACCCTCTTCAATCGTCTCGCGGGCAAGCGCATTGCCATCGTCGAAGACACGCCCGGGATCACGCGCGACCGCCTGTATGCCCCGTGCGAGTGGGCGGGACGGCACTTCACGCTCATCGACACCGGCGGCATCGTGCTGGATGAGCACGACCCGATAGTGATGCAGGTTCGACGCCAGGCTGAAATCGCCATGGACGAGGCGGACGCGATACTTCTGGTCTGCGATACGCCCGAGGGTCTGCTGGACGCCGACCGCGATCTTGCCGATGTACTCCGGCGATCTCCTGCGCCGGTATTCGTCGTGGCGAACAAGGTGGATACGCGCCGCGCCGACGCCGATGCCATGGAGTTCCACTCGCTCGGTCTCGGTCCGGTCTACACCGTATCCGCCGTACACGGTCACGGTCTGGCGGATCTGTTGGACGATCTGATCAAGGTCCTTCCCGTTGACGAACAGGGGGAAGAGGACGAGTCCACCACGCGTCTGGCGCTCATCGGTCGCCCGAACGTGGGCAAGTCGTCGTTGACCAATGCCATTCTAGGCGAGGAGCGCGTCATCGTCAGCCCGGTACCCGGCACCACGCGCGACGCCATTGACACAGCGCTCGAGCGCGACGGCCAGAGCATCCTCATGATTGACACAGCAGGCATTCGACGCGCGGGCAAGATTCAGGGGAGCATCGAGTACTACACCGTGCTGCGTGCCAAGACCGCCATCGAACGATGCCATGTCGGCATCGTCGTTGTTGATGCTCACGCGGGGTTGCTGGACGGCGACAAACGAGTTGCAGGCATGGCGCATGAGGCAGGACGAGGCTGCGTCATTGCGGTGAACAAGTGGGACCTTGTGGACCCTGCCATGCATGCGGGCCGACCGACCCGATCGCTCATCGCTCAGTTCACCGCCGACTTCCGGAAACAGGTTCCGTTCTTGCAGTATGCGCCGCTCGTGTTCTGCTCCGCCGTCACCGGCATGGGAGTGACGGACCTGCTCGACACTGCGCTGTCGGCTGCGGCCAACCACGCGCATCGGATCCCCACCGGCGAGCTCAACAGGCTTATCCGCGCTGCCGTGGATGCACGCCCACGAACGCAACACGGCCGGCAGCTCAAGGTCTACTATGCGACCATGCCGCGCGTCCAGCCGCCTACGATCCTGCTCTTCGTCAATGATCCCGACATGCTGCACTTCTCCTACCAGCGCTACCTTGAGAATCGGATCCGTGAGTCCTATCCTCTCGAGGGCACGCCGATCGTCATCCGCGCCCGAACGGCAGAGAACGGATCCTCCTGAGATCATTATCCTGCGCCTGATGCATGCGTCAGCCCGAAACCCATGACTGAGCCCCGCACCGCAGACACGCTCACGACGAACGAACTGGCCGAGATCGGTCTTCAGGATCCGGCGCGCGCGCGGCGTCTGCTGATCGGTCTGGCGGGTCGCGGAGTGACCGATGACGACGTGGCGGCGCTCTTGCCGCAACTCCTGTCGGCCCTGGCTCAGTCGCCCGATCCCGACCGTGCGCTGACCAACTTCGTTCGCTGGACCGACGGTATCGGCAACCCCTACACGCATTTCCGCTATCTGGCGGGCCATCCCACGGCGCTCGGCATCTTCGTCAACGTGTGCGGGGTCAGTCAGTTCTTCGCCGATCTGCTCGCCCGCAATCCGGAGTGGTTCGAGCTGCTGGCCAACCCTGGCGTTCGCGGCGGAGCGCGTCCGGCGGATCTGATTTTCCGCGAGCTGTCGAACCTTGTGGACTGCATCGTGCAGCCCGAGCTGAAACTCGAGGCCATGCGGCGCTTCCGTCACCGAGAGATGCTGCGCATCGGGGTGCGCGACATCCTCGGCATTGCCGACATGCCGGTCACTTCGCGCGAGTTCTCCAACCTTGCCGAGGCGTGCGTTCAGAAGTGCTATGCCATGGCGCGGGAACGAGCCGCCGAGCGACATGGCAGTCCGCTCCCCAGGTTCGCGGTGATCGCTCTCGGGAAGCTTGGAGGCTTCGAGCTCAACTATTCGAGCGACATAGATCTCGTCTTCGTCTGCGAGCCCGACGGTTCCGACGAGGACAAGACCCTGCAGCAGGCGAATGCGATCGCAGAGAGTCTCGTGGCGAACCTGAGTCGTGAGATGCAGAACGGCCACCTTTTCCGCGTGGACATGCGCCTCCGGCCTGAAGGCCGGTTCGGCGCCCTGGTCCGTACGCTGGCCTCGTATGCGAGCTACTACGAGAACTGGGCGGAAGTCTGGGAACGACAGGCCATGCTGAAGGCTCGCCCCATCGCCGGCGACGCACGGCTCGGCCAGGCGTTTCTCGCGATGATTGCGCCGCATGCGTACCCACGACGCATGACCCAGGCCATGCTCGATGCTATCCGTGAGAATAAGCGGAGAATCGAGAGAGGCCGCCGCTCGGCATCGGGTCCATCCGACGTCAAGCTCGATCCCGGCGGAATCCGAGACATTGAGTTCACGGTGCAGTTGCTTCAGATGGAACGGGGCGCTGCCGATCCGCTGGTGCGAACGCCCAACACATTGCAGGCTATCGCCCGGCTGCGTCAGGCCCACGCTCTCAGTGCGGCAGATGCGCGCCACCTCACCGACGCCTACGTCTTCTTGCGCGATGTGGAGCATCGCCTCCAACTGCTCTACGATCATCAGACCGAGCGGCTCCCGGCCACCGAACGTGAAACCGAGCTGCTGGCGCGCCGACTCGGGCTGGCCGATGCCTCGGAGTTTCTGAGGCTATTCGCAACGCATACCGAACGCGTCCGCGATGTGCATCTGCGGCGGTTCTGGCGCGAGGCCAGTCCGGACGGACCCGCCTCGGCCCAACCGGCAGCAGGTGACGGAGCGCCGAGACCCGACTCTCCGCAGGGAGCGTTCGGAGACGCCGAGTTCCTCGATGACCTGACGGCCCTGGGCAACGAGGAAGCCGATTCACGGCTGTCTGCACGGCTCGAGGCCGAAGGGTACCGCGAGCCGGAGCGCGCCGTCGCCATTCTGCGGACCGCACTGACGGGGACTGATTACGGCCGAGAAGCCCCCGAGGCGTCCTCGTCGTTTCTAAGACTTGCCCCGCAGCTTCTCGAAGTCTGCGCCAGAGTCGGCGACCCGGACAGCGCCCTGCACGGCCTCGACATTCTGAGCCAGGCGAGCCCGAACAGGGCCGAATGGTATGGAGCCCTGACGGACAGCCCGGATGTGCTGCATCGGCTGGCGAGATTGGCGTCGGGCAGCCGCACACTGGTACAGAGTCTGGCTCGCCATCCTGAGTGGCTCGATCTGCTGATCAGCGAAGAGATGCTCGAGCCCGAGCCAAAGCCCATCGAAGCGACCGAGGGGGAGCTGCAGAGCCGCCTGCCGCGCGACAGCGGCGACGATCTCGAGCTGCCGGCCTTCTGGGACGAACTGGCCCGCTATGCGCACCGGGAACGGTTGCGCATCGGCGCCCGGGACATCTGGGGCGAAGCAAGCGTCAATGCGATCGCTGTCGAGCTGACACGCCTCTCCGCGGCCATCGTGCAGGTCGTCCTGCAGCGATGCTTCCGAGCCGCCATGCGTCGGGCCGGCATGACTGACCGATCGTCAGACCCGTGCGTTGCCGTCATAGGCCTCGGCAAGTTCGGCGGACAAGAGCTGGCCTACAACTCCGACCTCGACGTAACCTTCGTCTGTGATGACGCTGTGTTCGACGAAGAGGGCGGATCGGGCAGCCTCTCGGCCGGATATGCATTGGTGAATGAGGTGGCAGAGGCGGTTCTCTCCTGCGCCAAGCTCCTGCGCACCCGGGGAGTACCCTTTGTCATTGACGCCCGTCTCAGGCCGGGCGGCAGGTTCGGGCCGCTGGTACGGTCGGTGGACCAGTATCGCAGGTACTTCGCCGAAGAGGCCGATACCTGGGAACGCCAGGTGCTTGTGAAGGCCCGGCCTGTTGCAGGCTCACCCAGCATCGGCGCCCGCTTCATGGCCATGGCCCACCAGGCCGTGTATGGAGAGCCGCTATCCGACGATGCCGTAACGGAAATCCGGGCTATGAAGCGCCGCATCGAGTCGGAGCGTCTGAGGCCCGATGAGCGCCACACCAACCTGAAGCTGGGATACGGCGGCCTCAGCGATATCGAGTTCACGGCCCAGCTCTGGCAGATGCGGTCCGGCGCCGAGGTCACCAGCGTGAGACAGACCGGTACCGTCGATGCCCTCGAAGCGCTTGCTTCCCACGAGATCATCCCCGCGCCGGACGCCATGCGCCTCGCCCGATGCTATAACCTCCTGTCCAGCGTCCGCAACCGCCTTGCTTTGCTGACAGGCCAGCCCCTGGACGTTTTTCCGATGGATGCGCGCCGGGCGCGAGCCCTGGCTATCGAGCTCGGCCATGCCGACAGCCGCAACGTCAGGGCCGAGGACGCACTGCGCTCGCGGCTCTCGCGGCGGATGGAGGAGACACGGCGAATCACGGACCGCCTCTTCTACGGCGCTCATGGTTTCCACTCTCAGGAGGAGCGCGCATAGGCTCCACCGAATGGGAATATCCGATGCACCCTAACATGGCAGGTAGTGCGCTGACACTGGCCGGCTACGTCGTCGGAGGCATCCCGTTTGGCCTCCTGATCGCGCGCTGGGTTGCCGGCATAGACGTGCGCGAGCACGGCAGCGGCAACATCGGCGCTACGAATGTGTACCGCGTCGTGGGATGGCGAGCCGGACTGGCCGTCTGGTGCCTCGATGTCAGCAAAGGGCTCGTGCCGGTCGTTGCCGCTAACCTCGTCGGTCTACAGGCCGGCTGGCAGATTGCAGCAGGTCTAGCCGCCGTTGTCGGCCACAGCTTCTCGCCCTTCCTTCGGTTCCGCGGAGGCAAGGGCGCCGCCACGAGCCTCGGCGTCATGCTGGGGGTCATGTGGCCCGTCGGGCTCATTGCGTTCGGCATCTGGGCGGCAGTGATCGCGGTGACCCGGTATGTCTCGCTGGGAACGATCATCGGCGCCCTATCGCTGACTCCTTCGACGCTGCTGATCTACCCGGGCGATCGCAGCAGGCTCATCTTCGCCGTCGGCGCCTCGGCGCTCACCATTGCCCGCCACAGCTCCAATATCAAGAGGCTGCTCAACGGGACCGAGAACCGGTTCGGGCATGTGTCGGGAGACGAGAGCGACGGCGGAAGCGAAAGGAAAGCCGCCGATGACTGATAGCGAACAGGCAACCAAGGAGGCGCGCAAGTGCCGCCGCGGAGCCGTCATCGTGCGCCTGCTGGGCGTGGTGGGCCTTGCAGGCGGCCTGGCTATCGTCTGGCAAGCGGTCCGTGGTGTGCCGGAGCCGCACTATGTGTCGGCCTCGGCGCCCATCGAGATCAGTCTCGATCCGCGCCCGGCAAGGTACGTGCGCGTGGTGATCCTACGTTCATCCGGCGGACAGCCCTGTCTCGATGAACTCGAAGTGTACGGCGCAGACCCGGATGCCAACCTTGCACTGGCGCGATCCGGCGCAAAGGCAACCGCGTCATCATGTCTGTCCGGGTACGCGAGTCACCGGATCTCGCACCTCAACGACGGCATGTACGGCAATGCACGCAGCTGGATCGCAGCAAGGTCCGAGCCCGGCGAGTGGGCGCAGGTCGAGCTGTCGGACGTACGCGAAGTCCACCGGGTGGTGATCTCGCGCGACCGGCGCGGCGAGTACAACGACCGGGTGCCGCTCTGGGTTGATGTGCTGGTCTCGACCGACGGAAGCCAATGGGAGAAGGCCGGCGAGATGCGCGGCGAGCCTGCGCCATCGGGCTGGGACCCGGTCGGGCGGGCCATTCCTTTCCGGCAGGAGCATGCCCGCTATGTGCGGGTCAGCGTGCTGGGCACAGAGAATGGCGCTGCCCCTGCGCTGGCTGAAGTGCGTCTCTATGGCACGGAGCCTGATGTGGACCTCGCAGCCCCGTCCGCCGGCGGGAAGGCAACAACGTCTACGAACCCGGAGTCCGCCTTCGCGTTGACAGACGGCCAAGACCAGACGGTCTGGAGCGCCGCCGCCGTCGACCGTCAGTGGGTCCAGATCCAACTGGCAGATCGTGTCGAGGTGAACCGCATCACCCTCGTCCGTGCGGCGGGCGACCTCGCCGGAAGCTTCCCTCGCGCCTTCACCGTAGACATATCGCTCGACGGTCAGCGCTGGAAGACCGTTGCCCGCGAAGGATGGGGCGACGTGCCTCCACCGCCGCCGTTCGAGAGCTTCGCAACGTCCGCGGATGAGACGGCGGTACCCCGGCATGACGCGCTTGGCTTCGCCAATCTTGCCCTTTCCAGCCAGGCTACAGCCGCCGCCTCTGCCACCATTCCCGGCCATGCAGAGATCCACTCGGTGCGTCACCTCAATGACGGCGTCTACGGCAATGCCCATAGCTGGGTATCTACCGGCGAGCCGTCATGGGCCGAGATTGACCTCGGTTCAGAGCGCTATGTCTACCGTGTCGCCTTCAGCAGCGACCGAACGGGCAAGTATACGGACCGAGTCCCGACTGCCTGGAGGGTCCTGACCGCAACCCGGTATGACCCCGACAGCTCGTCATCGGTGTGGAAGGCTGTGGCGGAATCCCGCGGCGAGGGTTCGCGAGCCCGCGCGGAGCGCGTGTTCCGGCCCATTCGCGCACGATGGGTCCGGGTTGCTATTGAGGCATCACGCGACGGGGCTGCCCGCATCGATGAACTGGAGGTCTACGGAAGCTCCGAATCGATCCCCGAGGCTCGGATCGGCCGGTTCGACGACTGGCCGACCGGTGGCGCCCCGGCCTACTCGGAAGCGCTTCAGATGGCCTTTCTCGGCGAAGAACACGCCTGGCTCAAGACATTCGGCCGCGCCGATCTGGACCCGGGTCTGACCGAGTATGTGCGAGTGTGGGAGTACCCCGACCACCATGGCGATGATGATCTGCCGCTGCCCTCTGTGTCCGGCAGACCGATCCTCGACGGTCAGCCGTCCGAGGGCTTCTGGCATCGAGCCAGCCGCGGAACCGTGCGCGTGGCGTCGATGAATGAGCCGGCATCGGGTCCGCTCGTCGAGCAGAGGGCCAGCGCGTGCCTCGCTGACGATTACCTCTACCTGGCGCTGAAAGCGGACCGCTTCCTGAGCTCACACCTCGCGGCGCTCTCAGCCGGCGACTGGTCCGGGTGCGGCGTGATTCAGAGCGCAGGCGATGGTCTGGCATTTGTCCGCTACCAGCGCGAGGCCGACGGCGCATTCCGAGCATCGGAGACCCACGCTATTGACGGAACGCTGGACCGGAAGTCCATGACAGCCGAGCTTCGCGTCCCGCTGAGCTGGTTCCCTGGGGCGCGGCGTTACGGGCTGCGCCTCGGTCTCGGGATCGGCGGCAAACACACTTCGCATCTGGGGCGACCTATCCACCTGCGTTTCGACGCCATCGCCGTTGCTCAGTCTGGACCGTGCGCAGGCGGTCGGTTCCCCGTGCGGTTGGCAGCAGGTCCGGCTGGCGCTGATCTCACGCTGGAACGTCCGACCGAGCCCGCGATCACCATCAGCCTCGCGCCGAACGAAACCCGCATCGTGCACGCGCGGGCAGTCGCGGGTCCCATCGGCAACGAGTGCGACCTTATCGTTGCGCACGGACCGCAGAGGCGGTACGCACTCCGCATGTTCGAATACGACCCGCTGCGCCGGACGCTGGCCCTGACGGGGCCGATGCTCGCCCGGCTCGCCGCCAAAGGCGTTGACGTATCGCGGGAGACAGCCGAGTACAACGCACGGCGTCGCGTTCTTGGCACGGTGGATCTCTCCCTGCGCAAGGACCGATCGGCATATCTCGAGGCTAGGCGCGCGAAGCGGGAGCTGATGCTTCGCGATCCCGATCTGGCGGCAGCCCAACGCGTTCTGTGCGTCCGCCGGCACGCCTACGAACCCAGCCACAACTACAGCGACCTGCTGGATGCGAGCGGTCCTCCCGGCGGGTCCGTCTCGCTGCTCTCGATACCGCGAACCGGCGATCGCCTCGACCCGTCGCGAGCGTCGGCCAAGACCCTCTTCGATGCCGGCGCCTCCGGCGTCGTTCGCGATGCCGCGTCGTCCTACGATCTCAGCTCGGTCTACTTCGCGTGGCGCGAGAAACGGGATGGCTTCTTCCACCTCATGCGCGTCGGGCGCGATGGCAAGCACGTCCAGCAGCTCACCGCGGGGCCGTTCCATGACCTTTATCCCACTCCGCTTCCCGATGGCGGTCTCGCCTTCATCAGCACGCGCTGCAAGGCCCGGTTCTTGTGCTGGCGCCCCCAGGCGTACGTGCTGTTCCGGAAGGACGGGGACTCGATCGCTCCCCTTTCCTACGCCAATCTGAGCGAGTGGGCCCCCAGCATCATGCGCGACGGGAGGATTCTGTGGACACGCTCCGAGTACCAGGACAAGGGAGCGGACTTCAGCCACACGCTCTGGTCGGTTCGCCCCGACGGCACACATGCCGACCTCGTGTTCGGAAACACGCTCATCCAACCCAACGGCTATGCCGGAGCGCACGAAGTTCCGGGTACTCAGGAGATAGTCTGCACGCTGATATCGCATTTCGGCGATCTGAACGGGCCGATTGCGCTCATTGACCGCACGCGCGGAAGGTTCGACCCGCAGGCGATTCGCAGCCTGACACCGGAGGTGCCGTGGCCCGGCCTATGGCCTGCCGAGGAATGCTTCCGCGACCCCGTGCCTGTCTCGCGCGACTACTTCCTCTGTTCCCATGCTCCCCAGCGACGGTTCGGCGTGTATCTCCTGGACCGATATGGAAATCGCGAGCTGCTGTTCTCGGATCCCTCGTTCTCCGTCATGTGCCCGACGCCATGCGTCCAGCGGCGTGTTGCCCCTCCCCTAACGCGCCTTGCCGCAGACCCGGATGCTGCCGAAGGTGAGTTCTACATCGCCGACGTCTACGCGGGTTTGGAGCCGCGGGTGCGGCGTGGAACAGTCAAGTGGATCCGCATCTGTCAGGAAGTCCGTGCCAACCTCGAGCGTGTGCCGGGGGGCTACCGAGCTGATCACGAGGACTTCATGGACTGGTACGCCACTCCTGTCCACCTTGTGAGCGGCCCGTTCGGCTGGCCAAGCTATGTGGCCAAGGCATCCTGGGGACTCGTTCCGGTAGAGTCCGATGGGTCCGCGAGGTTCCGCGCTCCTGCAGGCAAGGTACTCTACTTCTCCGCTCTGGACGCCAACTACGACGAGGTCCAGCGGATGCGCAGCGTCGTCCAGCTTGCACCCGGCGAACGCCGCGGGTGCATCGGTTGCCATGAGCCGCGCTCGCGAGCGCCACGCGCGGGGAAGCGCCCAACAGCCAATGCATCGGCCCCGGTGCGCGCGTACCCGTGGGATCGGCGCCCCTTCTCCTTCGAGCGCGACGTGCAGCCCGTTCTCGACCGGCACTGTGTCCCATGCCATAACGCAGACCATGAGAGCGGCATTGATCTGCGAGGCGACCTCGGCGATGATCTTGTGCCGCAATCCTACCGGACACTCATATCGCAGGGGTGGCTGCACTACTTCGACTGGAGCTATAACCCGGGCGGAAACGAGAAGGCAGAGCCGCTTACGTTCGGCTCTCGCCGCAGCCGACTGTGGCAGGTTCTGGGCAAGGATCACCACGGCGTCAGGATGAGCGCCGAAGACATCCTCCGCATCAAGACGTGGACCGACCTGAACTGCCCCTTGTGGCCGGACTACGTCCACAGACCGGAGCGGGCCAGGATCAGCGGAAAGCCCGCACAGACCAGCTCACATCCGTAGCGCACCAGGCGGGCGAGACCCCAGTGGCCTGCACGAGATGCGACCATCCTGCGGACCCATGCGCGACACTGCCGAACGAGATGGGATTGACTCAGATGCTGCGTTGCGGAGCGAGACCCCTTTGGCGAGCTCCGCTCCCTCTTAGCGTCATGACGGAGCGGTTACGTCCGGCGATCACTGCCCGTCGGACGTGACCGTGAACAGAGTTCGAACGCGCTCGATGCTCAGGCGCATCGCGGCCAACGCGTCCATCGTATGGGCCGTTCCCGCCTCGACGGCCTGTTCGACGACGATATGCGGTCGAAGGCGCAAGCCGCGCAGCATTGCCACAAGACGCGCGTAGTCAATGTCGCCGACGCCGAACGTTTCCGACCATGTGCCGCCGCTCGACTGGCGGACATGAACCTCGATGATCCTCTTCCCGTAGAGCGTAACGAAGTCCTGCAGGGCTACCTGGGAGTTGCCGGCGCCCCGATATATCCAGTGGGCATCAAGGCAGAGCTTCACGGCCCTGGGGTCGGTCCCAACCATCATATGATGAAGCTCACGCGCCGCCTGCCGGAGTTCGCTGTCGTGGTTGTGATAGGCGAGGGTCATGCCCAGACCCCTGAGCTCACGTCCCAGGGTGTTGAGGGCGTCAGCCTGCACGCGAAGCTGCGCATCGGACTTGTCTTCGGATCCTCCCCACTGGACAGGCACGGGATTGGTCACTATGATCCGCGTCCCGTGCTTGCGCGCCTCTTGAGCGATTGCGAGGACATCGCGAATGCTCTGCCCTACCGCCTGCTCGGTGTGGAGCGTCGTATTGACGTAGGCCGAGCGCATCTCCAAGCCTTGAGATCGCAGGGCCTCGCCCATGCGTTTCGCGTCTTCGACGGATGTGAGCAGAGGCTCCAGACCGTCCGAACCGGATTCGCGCACCATTCTCAGGCCCGACGCCAGGTCGCCCTGAAAGTCCCGTCCTTCGCGTGCCAGATAGACCTGCCACGAGTAGGCGTTGGATGCAACGTGGATGGTGCGCTTCTGCGCAATCCCCGACTGCGCTGCCGTGCTACCCAGAAGGGCCGAGCCGCTCGCCAGCGCATCCCACATGACGGTCAAGCTGTTCTTCATTGAAGCATCTCCTCACGGTCACTGGCCTACCTCTTCAGGCCCGCAGCGTATTGTAACATGGGCTGCGTTGTGTCCGGTTCGTCCGGCGGCCATGCGTCACATCCGCTGTTGACGTGGCGAGATCGGCAGAGTATCATGCGATGACTCTGCACGCATACGGGCAGTCCCCCGCGGAG
The DNA here is from genome assembly GCA_012517255.1 of Chthonomonadales bacterium. Taxonomy (GTDB): domain Bacteria; phylum Armatimonadota; class Chthonomonadetes; order Chthonomonadales; family CAJBBX01; genus JAAYVH01. The sequence continues at coordinate 6,626 of JAAYVH010000167.1, read as the reverse complement.
GTAACGATGCCGACCGATTTCGGCCTACTCAGTGATCTATGCCGCCCACCGTCGGGCCGCACGCGCCGCGTCTCCAGCAACGAACAGCCCAACTGGAATGACGGCAACATGGACATGACCTGGCTCCAGCCCGGCGAGATGCTGGAGATGCCGCTGCTCGAGGGGCCGGGGGTGATCCGCCATATCTGGTTCACGAGCCACTCGGGCGGAATGGGTGAACTCGACACCCTGAGCCTGCGCATGTACTGGGACGGAAGCGATACTCCGTCGGTCGAGGTGCCGGTAGGCATGTTTTTCGCCGTAGGACAGGGAAGCCCTGCTCCTGTTGAGAGCATCCCGGTTCAGGTCTCCCCGACGGGCAGCCTCACGTGCTACTGGCCGATGCCGTTCTTCAGGTCTGCCCGGATCACGGTGACGAACGACAATCCCCATCGAGGCACCGGCCTCTACTGGCAGGTGGACTGGGAGCAGATTGCGGATCTACCCGAAGACACTCTGCTTTTCCATGCCGCGTATCGCCAGGAGTTCCCGGCGCAATCGGGTTCCGACTACCTGATCGCCGACATAGACGGCTGCGGCAGATATGTGGGAACCGTCATGACGGTGACGCTGGCCCAGGACGGCTGGTTCGGCGAAGGCGACGACTTCTTCTATGTGGATGGCGAGGCGGTGCCCAGCCTGCAGGGAACAGGCACCGAGGACTACTTCAACGACGCCTGGGGTTTCCGCGAGCGCACCGGCCTCTGGTTCGGTCAACCCCGCTGGGAGGGCTATGCTACCGGCGATTCGGGGGTCTGCTATCGGTGGCATGTGCCCGATCCAGTGTGCTTCTCGAAGTCGCTGCGCGTCAGCATCGAGCACAAGGGTAACCTGCCTCGATCGGAGGACGGCTTCTTCATTGAGAGACCCGACTTCTTGAGCAGCATCGCCTACTGGTACCAGCGCGGCGTCGCCTCGCGCAGACCGGAGCTTCCGAACTGGCCTGAACGCAACGTGCCGTGGCACAGCCAGCACCTGCTTGAGGCATTTCTGGCTGTTCGCGTCATCGGAGAAGCCAGGCCGCGCATAGGGCTCGAGGGCATGTTCGGCGGCCAGCCCGTGCTGGAGTGGCCCAACGCAGATCCCGAAGCCGTGATGACCGTACCCTTCGTCGCTCCCCGGACCGGTCGTTTCGCCGTGCGTCTGCGCATCCTCGCGGCTCCCGACGGTGGCGCCTTCGATGTGGAGATTGACGGTACCCAGGTGTCCGAGGCATGCGACATGTGCGCCTCAGACACCACTGCCCGTGAGTTGTCGCTGGGCACCCATGTGCTGGAGGAGGGAATGCACACGCTCGCGTTCCGAGCGTTGCCATCGCGCACCGGCGTGCTGCGGGTAGACCGATTGCGCATGCTGGAGCTGCCACCCGAGGCAAGCCGCCCCATCAAGGGCCGCAACGAAGCGCACTTCATACGGCTCGGCATCGGTCGCGCGTTGTACGCTCATCGCCTTGCCTTCGGCAAGCTTCCTGATACGCTCGAGGAACTGGTGGCCGACGGGATCATGGATGAGCGCTATCTAAGCGACGAGAACGGCGTGCCGCTCGAGGCGCAGCGAGATGGAGATTCCATGGTGGTTCGCGCCCCGGGATGGACGCACCGCTGGCAAGGACTGGACGCGCGGCGCTAGAGAGCGGAGTGACGGACATGACCGACTCGGGCACTCGGGATAATGCTCAGCGCGACATTGAGCGCCAGGCGCTCAGTCGCGTCCTGCGTGCCGCGGCCATGCGCCAGCGCCCCCTCGACACCTATCGGTTCATCGCGGCCGAACTCCAGCCGCTCATCGGAGCTTCGTCGGTGGCAGTGGGACTCACCTCCGCCCTCGGCGAGCCGATGGAGTTTGTGGCCGTGGCTGGCCGCGACCCGCGTGAGATCGTGGGATTGCGCGTAGCCGCCGATGACACGCTGTCGGTCACGGCTCTCCGGCTCGGTCAGGCATCGCTGCTGCCGCCTGATGCCCGTGGCGGTTTGCGGGGCGGCGCGATCGCGCCTATCGTCACCTCAGCCGGCATCCGCGGCGCGCTGTATGCCCTGGACAAGGATGACGGCGGAGCGTTCGGCGACACGGACCTTTCCATCATGACGCTGTTCGCTCAGGCTGCCGCCCTGGCGATCGAGTTTGAGCAGACGGCACGTGACCTGACCGAGAAACAGCGGGAGTTGTCGGTCCTCTACGAGTCGGCCCGCACGATCACGTCCAGCCTGAACATCCAGGCTGTCCTCGATTCGGTGCTGGATGCGATCTGTCACCACATTCCTGTTCAGGCCGCCGTGCTCTATCTGCTCAACGACGAGCGGACGCATCTTTTCGTGGCAGCCGACCGTGGGCTAACGGATGATGAACGCGAGGTTCAGCTCGCGGCCGATTCCGGCACGGCGGCGGCGGTGCTTGCATCGGGCGAGGCTCGGTTGATCCACGACAAGCGCCGGGGCGCCGCCAGGCTCGGGGACGTCGAGCGGCACCCGGAAGAGGACAGCGTAGCAGACGAGCAGCCGCTGCACGGCGATGAGGTCGGCGACCTGGACATCGCGTCGGCGAGCTCGCGCACCCGATCGGCGATGGTGGCTCCCATTCGCAGCGCATCGGATACTCTCGGGCTCCTGCTGGTAACCAGCGCCGAACCTGCGGCCTATGGCACCGACGAACTCCGCCTGTTGACGGCAGTGGCTTCGCAAGCCGGGATCGCCATGGAGAATGCCACGCTCTTCGAGGACGCCACTCGTCGAGCCGAGGCGGCCAGCGCTCTCTACAGCCTTTCTCAGCAGATCGGCTCCACGTTGGATGCCGAAGAGGCCCTCGCATCCGCTGCGGACCACGTGGTGGCGCTGCTCCAGGTGGACAAGTTCGCGGCCATGCTCATGGATCACCGCGACGGACGGCTTCATGCCCACACAATGCGCGGTCTCGATCCAGCATCGTTCTCGCAGGTAACGCCACGTTCTGGCGAGGGCATCCCCGGATGGGTGTACGCGTGGACCGCTCCGACGGCCGTGGCTGACGTGGCTGCGGACTCCCGCGACAGAGTGTATCCGATCCATCAAGAGGGCGTCGCGTCCTGCATGTGCGTGCCGGTGGCCTCAGGCGACACTGTTCTGGGTGTCCTGCTGGCCATGTCCTCGCGGCGTCGGCTCTTCACGGTGTCGGAGCTGGAACTGCTCTACACCGTCGCGAACCAGGCTGCGGCGGCGGTGATGAACGCCATGAACTACGCGAGAGCCAGCGCCCGTGCGCAGGCCATGCGGCGCTACTTCCGCCGCCTCGCAGCCGCTCTGGGAGCCATCGTGGATCGGTCCCGCATCCTTCAGCTCGTAGCGGACGTCGCGCTGGATGTCATGGAAGCCGAACGCTGCGCCATCTATGCGCTCGACGGCGCTGTCCTGCGCCTTGAGTGCGACAGTCGCCTCACCGGCTACGGACCGCCGGACCCCGAAGTCGCCGCAGGACAGGGCCTGACCGGATGGGTTGCTGCCCGTGGGCGTGCCCTGGCAGTGCCCGCACTGTCGGAGGATGAACGCACGGCAACTCACCTGTGGGCCGGACGCGACCAGGTGGCTTCGTACTTGGGGCTGCCGCTGAAGGTTGGACGCAAGACCGTCGGCGTGCTTGAGCTCGTGACGCGCGAGCCTCGGACATTCGCTCCGGAGGAGATCCGCCATCTGTCGCAGTTCGTAAGCCGCGCCGGCATCGGCGCGCGGCTTCAGGAGCCCTGAGCTCTTCCCTTCGCGCCACCGCACATGACCCATTGTCGAAACCAAGGAGACCATGACTCATGTCTGAGACCCACCGATCTGTGATCATCATCGGCAGCGGCCCTGCCGGCTACACCGCAGCGCTCTATACGGCACGCGCCTCGTTGCATCCGCTGCTGATCGACGGAGGCCCGGGACTGGGCCAGGCTATGCAAGGCCAGGGCGGCCAACTCACCATCACATCGGAGGTCGAGAACTACCCCGGCTTCCCAGAAGGGATCATGGGACCCGATCTCATGGCCCGCATGCGCGAACAGGTGGCGCGCTTTGGCACAGAGTTCGTCGAGGAGATCGCCACCCGCGTGGACCTGTCGCAGCGCCCCTTCACTGTCTGGGTCCGCGACGACGTCTATCGCGCCGACGTGCTCATCCTGGCGACAGGCGCATCGGCCCGATGGCTCGGACTGGACGCCGAGAAGCCCGTCTGGGAGGGAGGTCTCGGCGGTGCGGGCGTGTCGGCATGCGCCACTTGCGACGGCCCCATGCCCGTTTTCCGCGATAAGGAGCTGATCGTCGTCGGAGGCGGCGACACCGCAGCCGAGGAGGCGCTGTTCCTGACCCACTTCGCTTCGCATGTCTACCTTGTCCATCGCCGCGATGCCCTGCGCGCTTCGCAGATCATGCAGAAGCGCCTCTTCGAGAATCCGAAGATCACCGTGCTGTGGAACAAGGTCGTCACGGAGATCCATAGCGTGACAGAAAAACGTGTGACCGGCGTTACGCTGAGGGATACGACCAACGGTGAGGAGACTCTGCGCGAGTGCAGCGGCGTCTTCATTGCCATCGGTCACAAGCCGAACAGCGACCTGTTCGTCGGCCAACTGGATCTCGATCCGAACGGTTATGTCGTCACCCATAACGAGGTGCGCACTTCAGTTCGCGGCGTGTTCGCATGCGGCGACCTTCAGGATCACGAGTACCGACAGGCCATCACCGCGGCAGGGTCCGGCTGTATGGCAGCAATCCAGGCTGAACGCTATCTCGCCGCCGAAGGAGCGGGCAGCACTCCCGAATGGTAGAGCCGGCTTCACGATCCCGCCGCCCCGCTAAGTCCCGTGAGATCGGCGAGATTCCCCCGCCGCGTCCCGTGGACTTTGTGCCGCTGGACCGCATCGTGGGCCTGGACGCGGCGCGCAGCGTGCTGACCGGCGCGCTGCGCCGGAATGCGCTGGCGGGCACCTACCTGCTCAAGGGACCCACCGGCGTCGGCAAGACCACGCTGGCGCGCGCCTTTGCGCAGGCTGCGACCTGTACGTCACCTGCCGACGACGGCGGGATCGCCTGCGGCTCCTGCATGAGCTGCACGCTCGTCGCCCGCGGCACGCACCCAGAGGTGCTGTTGATCTCGCCGTCCGGCGATCAGACCCAGATCTGGCAGTTCTGGGATAGGCCAGGCAAGCCCCCCGGCGCCCTCGAACGGACGCTGCCGTTCTCGCCGTCTGTCGGGGCTCGGCGGGTCTACATCATCGAGCGAGCGGATACATTGAACGCAGCCGCGTCCAACAGCCTGTTGAAAGTGCTCGAAGAGCCGCCCGCATATGCGCTGTTCCTGTTGCTGACCCCCAACGCGGAACGCCTCCTGCCCACCGTTGTCTCTCGGTCGCAGGTCGTCACGCTCTCGCCGCTACCGGTCGACGAGCTTGAGCAATGGCTTGTCGAAGCCGAAGGGCTTGAGCCGCACCGCGCGCGACTGATCGCAACCCTGTCAGAGGGGCGTGTCGGCACCGCTCGGCAACTGACATCGGACGCAGGGGTCTATGAACATGTCGAGGCCGCGATGAACCTGACACTGCAGCTTCTGCAGGCTACCCCTCTGCGAGCGCTGAAACTCAGCGAACAGATGCGTCAGATCGGTGCGCAGCTCGACAAGACCACGCAGTCGGGCGACGAAGCGAGCTCACCGGCCGACTCGGAATCGGGTGGACGGCCTCGCGTGGAGCGTCGCGGTCTGGGCATGGTGCTGGACCTCATGGCCTTCACGCTGCGCGACGTGCTGGCCCTCGGCGCAGGGAGTGAGCGGGCGTACGCCCTGTCTCCGGAATGCCTCAGCGCTGCACGCTCGCATCCCGAAACAGCGCTGCCGGATCGCTGCATGCATGCGATAGACGTGCTGTTGCGGGCGCGCCGACGTCTCGACCAGAACGTCCCGCCGAACCTGTTGACCGACTGGATCACCACGAGCATCGTGGTTGGCCAGAACCGTGCGCACACCTGAGGAGATCCATTGCGATGGCCACGCCAAAACCAGGCAGCCGCGTCCGCATCAAGACGCGACCTGCCACACCAGATGACGCTAAGTCCGGCCTCTACTATCCGCATCTGGCCGGACTGACCGGTACCGTCCAGCACGTGTATGAGGGCGATGAGGTGGCGGTCGAAGTAGAGCCGGAGTCCCTGACAGCCGAGATGCGCGCTCGCCACAACAGTGTGCGAGACCAGATGAAAACCAAGTGGCTGGAAGGGCTGTCGGAGGAAGGGCGGAGTCGGCTCACCGAACGGGAGAAGGACTTCCGCCTGCGGTATGTGGTGTTGGTGGCAGCCAGGGATCTGGAGCCGGCTCCTGCCACGGACGACGCGGCGTCGCAGCCGTCGGCTCGCGCTACGAAGCAGACCGAGGAGAAGCCCGCTATGCGCCCGACGAGCGATGATCTGAGCCGCGCGGAAGAGGAGGAGCTCCTTCGGCGGAAGGCGCGGTCCGGCTGATGCGAAGGTTCCGGAGAGTGAGGGCACTGGGACTCGAACCCAGGACACCCGCCTTAAAAGGGCGGTGCTCTACCGACTGAGCTATACCCTCACGACACCGTATTGTACCTCGCCAGCCTGCCGACAGCGGTT